>NZ_JBEXSX010000010.1:0-181929 GCF_040613835.1 Streptomyces sp. NPDC006207
CAAAGCGGAAGAGGCGTTTTGGGGTGCGGGGAGTGGAGGGCACACGGGGCCACACCCCCGCCCCCGCCGCCGCGGCCGCGCCGCCGCGCTGGCCGTGACGGCGATCCTGCTGGCCGCGGCCGCCGTGACCCTGGCACTCGTGCTGCCGGGGCTCGGCGACGACGCGGACCAGGCCAAGGGCGGTGAGCGCACCCCCTCGCGGAGCGCGGGCTCCGGGTCCCCGACGGCGTCCCCGGCCACGTCCTCGGCCACGTCCTCGGCCACGTCCTCGGAACCGCGGCTGGACGCACTCCCCAAGGCCTTCGTCGGCACGTGGAAGGGCGACACCGTCACCGCCCACGGCGTGCCGGGGACGATGGAGATCACCCTCCGCGAGGGCAAGGTCGGCGCGGTCGTCGGGCGCGACAAGAGCGTGCTGGACCTGCTCGGCCAGTCCTACGACTGCAGCGGCGACTGGAAGCTCGCCGAGGCCACGCGCAAGAGCGTCGTGCTCGACACCAGCGGCGGCACCAACCCGCATCCCGGGGTCTGCTCGGACGGCTCGGCGGACGAGCGGTTCACGCTCAACGCGGACGGCTCGCTGCACTACCGCTCGGGCGACTCCCTGGCCGGTCAGCCGGAAGGGGACCTCAGGAAGCAGGGCGGCTGACCCCCTGGCGTAGGCTGGGCGAGTCCGTCACGACCCTCGGAAGGGATGCCCCGGTGAGCGAGAACGCCGACCTGCAGTCCGTCCTCGACCGTGCGGCCGACGGCGGCCGCATCACGCCCGAGGAGGCGCTCGACCTCTACCGTTCCGCGCCCCTGCACGCCCTCGGCGCCGCCGCCGACGCCGTACGCCGCCGCCGCTACGCCGGCACCGAGCACATCGCGACGTACATCATCGAGCGCAACATCAACTACACCAACGTCTGCGTGACGGCGTGCAAGTTCTGCGCCTTCTACGCCCCGCCCAAGGACACCGCCAAGGGCTGGACGCGCGACCTCGACGACATCCTGCGCCGCTGCGCGGAGACCGTCGAACTCGGCGGCACCCAGATCATGTTCCAGGGCGGCCACCACCCCGACTACGGCGTCGAGTACTACGAGAAGCACTTCAGCGCCATCAAGCAGGCCTTCCCGCAGCTGGTCATCCACTCCCTCGGCGCCTCCGAGGTCGAGCACATGGCCCGCATCTCCAAGGTGCCGGTGGAGGAGGCCATCACCCGCATCCACGCCGCGGGCCTGGACTCCTTCGCGGGCGCCGGCGCCGAACTGCTGCCGGCCCGGCCGCGCAAGGCGATCGCCCCGCTGAAGGAGAGCGGCGAGCGCTGGCTGGAGATCATGGAGGCCGCGCACAACCTCGGCGTCGAGTCGACCTCCACGATGCTCATGGGCACCGGCGAGACCAACGCCGAGCGCATCGAGCACCTGCGCATGATCCGTGACGTCCAGGACCGTACGGGCGGCTTCCGCGCCTTCATCCCGTACACCTACCAGCCGGAGAACAACCACCTGAAGGGCCGCACGCAGGCCACGCTCTTCGAGTACCTGCGGATGATCGCCATCGCGCGGATCTTCCTGGACAACGTCGCCCACATCCAGGGCTCCTGGCTCACCACCGGCAAGGAGGTCGGCCAGCTGTCGCTGCACTACGGAGCCGACGACCTCGGCTCGGTGATGCTGGAGGAGAACGTGGTCTCCTCGGCCGGCGCCAAGCACCGCTCCAACCGCATGGAGCTGATCCACCTGATCCGCGCCGCCGGCCGGGTCCCCGCCCAGCGTGCCACCACCTACGAGCACCTCGTCGTCCACGACGACCCCGCGAACGACCCGGTCGACGACCACGTGGTCTCCCACCTGTCGTCGACCGCCATCGAGGGCGGCACGGCGCACCCGGAGCTGAAGCTGCTCAGCACCTCCTGACGCCGCCGATGCTGACGATCCATTCCGGGACCGACGGCACGGCCCTGCTGGTGGACGGCGGCCTCGTCGCTGCCGTCGGCCCGCTCGACGCGCTACGGGCGGCCCACCCGGGCGCCCGTGTCCGGAGCTGGCCGGGAGCGCTGCGTCCGGGCCTGACCCACGAGGGCGGGCTCCCGCAGGCGCCCACCCCGCGCGAACGCGTGCACGCACTGCTGCTGCGCGGGGTCACCGCCGTCGCCACCGCCCCGGCCGACCCCGCGCTGCGCTCCGCCCTGGACCGCAGCGGGCTGCTGCCGGCCCGCCAGGCCCCGCCCCTGGAACCGGGCGTCCGGGCGGACTTCGCCGTCTTCGACGGGCGGGGCGCCTGCCTCGCCACCGTCGTCGGCGGCCGGCTCCTGCACCGCAGGGCCTGACCGGCCCGCGCGCCCGGCCTCCCGTGGCGGTAGCCAGGGCCCCTGCGCGGGACCCGGGGCCACCGGGTGAACAATGGGGGGCGTGACCCGAGCCTCCCTGGACAAGCAGCCGCACGAAGTCGCCGCGATGTTCGACGACGTCGCGGCCAACTACGACCTGACCAACGACGTGCTGTCGCTCGGCCAGGACCGCCGCTGGCGCAAGGTCGTCGCACAGGCCCTCGCCGTCCGTCCCGGCGAGCGCGTGCTGGACCTGGGCGCCGGCACGGGCACCTCCTCCCTGCCCTTCGCCGAGGCGGGCGCCCACGTGGTGCCCTGCGACTTCTCCCTGGGCATGCTGCGGGAGGGCAAGCGCCGCCACCCCTTCCTCCCGCTCACCGCGGGCGACGCGACCAGGCTGCCGTTCGCCGACGGGGTCTTCGACGCCGTCACCATCTCCTTCGCGCTGCGCAACGTCCACGACACCGACGCCGCGCTGCGCGAGATGCTGCGGGTCACCCGCCCCGGCGGCCGGGTCGTCATCTGCGAGTTCAGCCACCCCACCTGGGCGCCGTTCCGCACGGTCTACACCGAGTACCTGATGCGGGCGCTGCCGCCGGTCGCCCGCGCGGTCAGCAGCAACCCCGACGCGTACGTCTACCTCGCCGAGTCCATCAGGGCCTGGCCCGACCAGCCCGGCCTCGCCGCGCGACTGCAGAAGGCCGGCTGGTCGAAGGTCGCGTGGCGCAACCTGTCGGGCGGCATCGTGGCACTGCACCGCGCGGTGCGTTGAGAGGCCGCGCGGCCTCCAAGCCGGGGGCGCCCGGCCCGCGCGCGAAAGCGGCCACATAGACTGCACGGGTCCGGTCCGGCCGCCGCCGGCTGGTCGCAGACAGGCCGCATCGGCCCAGAGCAGCGAGGAGCACCGTGACCGAGACCGCCGCTTCGGAACGCAGCGCCGATGTGATCGTCGTGGGTGCCGGGCCCGCCGGTTCGACGACGGCCTACTACCTGGCGAAGGCGGGACTCGACGTCCTGCTGCTGGAGAAGACCGCCTTCCCGCGCGAGAAGGTGTGCGGCGACGGCCTGACGCCCCGGGCGACCAAGCAACTGGTCGCGATGGGCATCGACATCTCCGAGGAGGCCGGCTGGCTGCGCAACAAGGGCCTGCGCATCATCGGCGGCGGGGTCCGGCTGCAGCTGGACTGGCCGGACCTGGCCTCGTTCCCGGACTACGGGCTCGTGCGCAAGCGCGAGGACTTCGACGAACTCCTCGCCGGCCAGGCGCAGAAGGCCGGCGCCCGGCTGTACGAGCGCTGCAACGTGGGCGCCCCGATCCGGGACGAGCGCACCGGCCGGATCACGGGCGTCGAGGCCAAGCTGGGCGAGGAGAAGACCCCGGTCACCTTCCACGCGCCGCTGGTGGTCGCCGCCGACGGCAACTCCACCCGGCTCTCCCTCCAGATGGGCCTCCACCGCCGTGAGGACCGCCCGATGGGCGTGGCCGTCCGCACGTACTTCACCTCGCCGCGGCACGACGACGACTACCTGGAGTCCTGGCTGGAGCTGTGGGACCGGCGCGTCCCGGGCGACCCGCGGCTGCTGCCCGGCTACGGCTGGATCTTCGGCATGGGCGACGGCACCTCCAACGTGGGCCTGGGCGTCCTCAACACCTCCGCCTCCTTCAAGGAGCTGGACTGGCGCGAGGTGCTGAAGGCCTGGTGCGCCTCGATGCCCGAGGAGTGGGGCTACACCGAGGAGAACATGACCGGGCCGATCCGCGGCGCGGCGCTCCCGATGGCCTTCAACCGCCAGCCGCACTACACCAAGGGCCTGCTGCTGGTCGGCGACGCGGGCGGCCTGGTCAACCCGTTCAACGGCGAGGGCATCGCCTACGCGATGGAGTCCGGCCAGATCGCCGCCGACGTCATCGTCCAGGCGCACGCGCGCGGCACCGCGGCCCAGCGGGAGCTGGCGCTCCAGTCGTACCCGCGGATCCTCAAGGACACCTACGGCGGCTACTACACGCTCGGCCGGGCCTTCGTGAAGCTGATCGGCAACCCGAAGGTCATGAAGCTGGCGACCCAGCGCGGCCTGACGCACCCGATGCTGATGCGCTTCACGCTGAAGCTGCTGGCGAACCTCACCGACCCGTCGGGCGGCGACGCGATGGACCGTGTGATCAACGGGCTGTCGAAGGTGGCGCCGCGCTCCTGACGCCCCGGCATCCGCTCGCCGCGCCGGCCCGTGCCGTACGGGCCGGCGCGGCTTTTTGCTGCCGTCACATCGTGAGAGGGGATAGGCAAACATCCCTATCGTTCCCTTCACAGGGTAGGATGCGTACTTATGGAGAGGGAGTGGTTGTCCGTCGAGCAGGTCGCGGACCGGCTCGGCCTGCACGTGCGCACGGTCCGCGGCTACATCCGCGACGGCCGGCTGAAGGCCGTGCGCATCGGCAAGCAGTACCGCGTCGCCCGGGCCGACCTGGACGCCCTCACCGGTGCGCCGGCCGCAGCCGCCCGGCACCGGGTGGAGGTCTCGGCCATCGTCGAGGTCGACGGCATCGGGGCGGCCGCAGCGGACCGTCTGAGCACCCTGCTCGTGGCCGGTGCCCAGATGGCGCGGGAACCCCACGAGTTGGCCCGGGTCCGGACGGCGTACGACGACGAGCGCTCGCGGCTGAAGGTCGTGGTGCTCGGCGGCGCCGCGGCGACGGCGGACGTCCTGCGCACCGTCGACGGCGTCCTGGGAGGGGAGAACGACATGTTCCCGGAGGAGCGCACCGAGGACCCGGAGGCGGGCCGTGGCTGACGTGGTGACCGAGCGAGGGGGCGTGCCCGTCCTCGTCTGCGGCGAGGAGGGCGCGAGGATCTCCGGCGTCCAGGACGCGCTCGACGTGATCGGATCCGCCTTCTCCCGGGCGGAGGTGGTGGCCGTGCCCGTCGGCCGGTTCGACGAGCGGTTCTTCGCCCTGCGCACCGGGCTGGCGGGGGAGCTCCTGCAGAAGTTCGTCAACTACCGCATCCGGCTCGCCATCGTGGGTGACGTCTCCGCGTACACCGCGGCCAGTACGGCCTTTCGCGACCTGGTCCGCGAGTGCAACCGCGGCGACCGCACCTGGTTCGTCGACGACCTCGAGGCGCTCGAAGCCCGCCTCGGCTGACCGGGCACCGGCCCGCCCCCGGGGGCGAACTCCCCGCGTCAGGACGCCCGTCGTCCCGGCCGGCGCCGCGGCCCGCCGGGCGGGACCGGCGAACTCCGCCGTCGCCGGGCCCGGTTGACGCCGGCCGGCGGGAAGGGGCGTGGGCCGGGCAGGTCGCCGATCCTTTGACATCGATGTCGTTGACATCGATGTCAGATGGGTCTGCCCCGGAGTCAGCTCGCGCCCGAAATGCGGGATTTGAGGCGTTGTGCTCATACTTTTGATCACTGCTCGGGGATCCGTGATCAAGAGAAGGGTGCAGTCATGAGCACGCGCATACACCAGGTCCTGGCCGCCGCGGCCGCATCGGTCCTGCTCGCCGGAGGGGGCGTGCTCGCCGCCGGCCCGGCCTCGGCGGCCCCCACGGACCACCGCCCGGGCGACCGCCAGGGCGATGACCGCCGGGGCGATGACCGCCGGGGCGATGACCGCCGGGGCGATGACCGCCGGGGCGATGACCGCCGGGGCGATGACCGGCGCGACGACGACCGGCGGGGCGACCGGCAGGGGCAGTGCTCGATCGGGCAGGGTTCCTGGAAGCTGGAGTACCGTCCCGGACGCCTGGTGCGGGTGTCCAGCCACGGCCGCGTCAAGTGGGTCCGCACGCCGGGCCAATGGGTCAGGGTCTGGCACAGCGGGGGCCGTGACTGCCACCGTCGATGAACCCGGCGTCCGGAGCCCGGTCCGCCGCCACGGCGGAGCCGGGCTCCGGCCCGTGAGCCCCGTCCGGGGCTCCCCGGTCGTCCGGCCCCGTGTGCGGTACGTCTCCTTGCGGCGGGGCCGGACTTTCGTTTGCGGCCGCCCGCCGCCGGGCGCGGTGCGGCGGCTCCCCCTCGCGGCGGCGGGGGAGGAGGGCGCCGGGTGGTCCGGCGCACAGGTGCGTGGGTCCTGTCCGGGGCGCGGAGGACCGCACGGGGGCGGAACGGAGGAGGCCGCCGGCCCGGTGCGGGCCGGCGGCCTCCGTGGGGACGGGGCGCGTGATCAGAGCACGCGTACGGCGGACGTCGGCATGTAGTTGGACATCTGCTGGATGACGACGCCCTTGCTCGGGTTCGCCGCGTCCAGGTACTGCCCGCCGCCGATGTAGACGGCCACGTGGTAGGCGGAGCCGACTCCGCCCCAGAAGACGAGGTCGCCCGGCTGGACCGCGCTCACGGAGATCTGGGTGCCGAAGGTCGACTGCGCCTGCGAGGTGCGCGGGAGATCGACGCCGATGGTGCGGAAGGCGGCCTGGGTGAGACCGGAGCAGTCGTACGCGCTGGGGCCCGTGGCGCCGTAGACGTACGGCTTGCCGACCTGGGCCTTCAGGAAGCCTATGACGGAGGCGACGCTGCCCGTCGCGCTGGAGGAGGAGGCCAGCGCGGTGCGTCCCGCGGAGCGCGACGCGGTCGCGGTCTCGCGCGCCTTGGCGGCCTTGGCCGCGGCGCGGTCGCGCGCGTCGGCGGCGGCCTTCTTCTTCTGGGCGGCCTTCATGGCCTCGGTGCGGGCCTCCGCACGGGCGGCGTCCAGCTGCTGCTCGACGACGGTCTCGTCGATGGCGTCAGCGGCCTCCGCGGCGGTGGCGGTGGTGGAGAGGGCGGGGATGACGGGGATGCTCCCCGTGGTCGCCGGGTCGGCGGCCGCGGGCTCGGCGTTCGCCGAAGACGACATTCCGGTCAGGGCGAGCGTTCCGATGACGCCGCCGGCGACTCCTGCGCGGCGCACCCAGTTGGGGCTCTGCGCGGCGCGTCGCCGGCGGCGTATATGCGAGGTCTGAAGGGACATGAAGACTTGGGTATCAGGCCCGGTCGGTTCCGTTCAACAAAAGTGTGATGCGCCACAGTTGGCTGTCGAGCAGTGGTATTGTCCCTTTTTCGATCTTCCTTATTCGGGACGTTCTGGACATTCAACTCCATATCCTCGTGCGCGCGTTCACGTGCCTCCGGCCGCCGTCAGCGGGGTGTTTCGCGGCTCACCCGCAGGAGGGGCAGGGCGCTATCACGTCCCCCGGTCCAGCTCCAATTTGCCTTCGACCGTCGGCGCCTGATAGTGCGGCACCCCTGTTTACCAGCGGAAACGCAGGAAAATGTGACTTCTGGTGATCGTTTGGGATTACTGAGTGAGAAGATCACCGCTCATCCCCGTTCATGATCGTTCGACTGGTGTCGGAGATCACAAAGGTCAGAGTGAACCCCGTGTCGCAGATCACAGACCAGGAGGCATAGGATGCGGGCAGTCTGGGCTTGTGAACTGCCTCACATGGAGACGATCTAGGTGGCGCGGGGTGCACGTCCGGGCACGGTCCGTCATCAGTCATCGTCGACTGGAAGGAGCGGGGACGTGAATGCCTACGCGCCCATCCTCGTGCTGGGCGGCCTCGGGGCCGGCTTCGCGATCTTCTCCGTGGTCATGGCCTCCATCATCGGCCCGAAACGGTACAACCGGGCCAAGTTGGAGGCGTATGAGTGCGGCATCGAGCCGACTCCGCAGCCAGCCGGGGGCGGCCGTTTCCCGATCAAGTACTACCTGACGGCGATGCTCTTCATCGTCTTCGACATCGAGATCGTCTTCCTTTACCCCTGGGCCGTCACGTTCGACGCCCTCGGGGTCTTCGGGCTCGTCGAGATGCTCCTCTTCGTGCTCACCGTCTTCGTCGCCTACGCCTACGTCTGGCGTCGCGGCGGCCTGGAATGGGACTAGGGGCGGAGAATAGCCATGGGTATTGAAGAGAAGTTGCCGAGCGGCTTCCTGCTCACCTCCGTCGAGGCGGCGGCCGGCTGGGTCCGGAAGGCCTCGGTCTTCCCGGCCACGTTCGGCCTCGCGTGCTGCGCCATCGAGATGATGACGACCGGGGCCGGGCGGTACGACCTGGCCCGTTTCGGCATGGAGGTCTTCCGCGGGTCCCCGCGCCAGGCGGACCTGATGATCGTGGCCGGCCGGGTGAGCCAGAAGATGGCCCCCGTCCTGCGCCAGGTCTACGACCAGATGCCGAATCCCAAGTGGGTGATCTCGATGGGGGTCTGCGCATCGAGCGGCGGGATGTTCAACAACTACGCCATTGTGCAGGGTGTTGACCATGTGGTGCCTGTTGACATTTATCTCCCTGGATGTCCGCCCCGTCCCGAAATGCTGATGGACGCGATTCTCAAGCTCCACCAGAAGATCCAGCACAGCAAGCTCGGCGTGAACCGCGAAGAGGCCGCGCGCGAGGCGGAGGAAGCGGCGCTGAAGGCGCTGCCGACGATTGAGATGAAGGGGCTCCTCCGATGACGGATTCCCCGGACACCCCGAACCCGGACAAGGACGTCAACGCGGCCGGGCTGCCCGGCCAGCGCGGCGACCACGGGGAGGCGATCCGCGTCCAGCGCGGCATGTTCGGTGCCCGCAACGGCGGCGACACCTCCGGGTACGGCGGCCTGGTGCGCACCGTGCGACTGCCCGGGGCGGCGAGCCGGCCGTACGGCGGCTGGTTCGACGACGTCGCCGACGAGCTCGAGGGCGCCCTCGAGGAGCAGGGGCTCGTCCCGGACAACGCGATCGAGAAGGTCGTCGTGGACCGCGGCGAGATCACCTTCCACGTCGCGCGCGAGCACCTCCCGCTGGTGGCCAGGACCCTGCGCGACGACCCCGCGCTGCGCTTCGAGCTCTGCACGGGCGTGAGCGGCGTCCACTTCCCCGAGGACAAGGGCCGCGAGCTGCACGCCGTGTACCACCTGCGCTCGATCACCCACAACCGGCTGATCCGGGTGGAGGTGAGCGTCTCCGACGCGGACCGGCACGTCCCGTCGCTCGTCGAGGTCTACCCGACCAACGACTGGCACGAGCGCGAGACCTACGACTTCTTCGGGATCGTCTTCGACGGCCACCCCGCGCTGATGCGGATCATGATGCCGGACGACTGGCAGGGCCACCCGCAGCGCAAGGACTACCCCCTCGGCGGCATCCCCGTCGAGTACAAGGGCGCCCAGATCCCTGCTCCTGACCAGCGGAGGTCGTACTCGTGAGCACTCACCACGCACCCCGGCAGGCATCGGAGCGGGAGACCACCGAGGGCCGGGTCTTCACGGTCACCGGCGGCGACTGGGACGAGCTGTCCGAGACCGTCGGCAAGGCCGACGACGAGCGCATCGTCGTCAACATGGGCCCGCAGCACCCGTCGACCCACGGCGTGCTCCGGCTGATCCTCGAGATCGACGGCGAGACGGTCACCGAGGCCCGCTGCGGCATCGGCTACCTCCACACCGGCATCGAGAAGAACATGGAGTTCCGGACCTGGACCCAGGGGTCCACGTTCGTGACGCGCATGGACTACCTCACGCCGTTCTTCAACGAGACGGCGTACTGCCTGGCGGTGGAGAAGCTGCTCGGCATCACCGACGCGGTCCCGGACCGCGCCTCGGTCATCCGCGTGATGCTGATGGAGCTCAACCGCATCTCCTCGCACCTGGTGGCCATCGCCACCGGCGGCATGGAGCTCGGCGCCACCACGATCATGATCTACGGGTTCCGTGACCGCGAGATGATCCTGGACGTCTTCGAGCTGATCACCGGCCTGCGGATGAACCACGCGTACATCCGCCCCGGCGGCCTCGCCCAGGACCTGCCGCCCGGCGCCGTGGACCAGGTCCGCGAGTTCGTGAAGAAGTTCCGCAAGAACCTCCCCGAGTACGACAAGCTCGCCACCGGCAACCCGATCTTCAAGGCCCGCATGCAGGACGTGGGTTACCTGGACCTGGCCGGCTGCATGGCGCTCGGCGCCACCGGCCCGATCCTGCGCTCCACGGGCCTGCCGCACGACCTGCGCAAGTCCCAGCCGTACTGCGGTTACGAGACCTACGAGTTCGAGGTCCCGACCGTCGACACCTGCGACTCCTACGGGCGGTTCCTGCTCCGCCTGGAGGAGATGCGGCAGTCGCTGGACATCGTCGAGCAGTGCCTGGACCGGCTGCAGCCCGGCCCGGTCATGGTCGCCGACAAGAAGATCGCCTGGCCCGCGCAGCTCGCGCTCGGCCCGGACGGGCTCGGCAACTCGCTCGACCACATCAAGAAGATCATGGGCACCTCCATGGAGGCCCTGATCCACCACTTCAAGCTGGTGACCGAGGGCTTCCGGGTCCCGGCCGGCCAGGCGTACGTCGCCGTCGAGTCGTCCAAGGGCGAACTCGGCGTCCACGTGGTCAGCGACGGGGGCACCCGCCCCTTCCGCGTCCACTTCCGCGACCCGTCCTTCACCAACCTGCAGACCATGGCCGCGATGTGCGAGGGCGGCCAGGTCGCCGACGTCATCGTCGCGGTGGCGTCCATCGACCCCGTGATGGGAGGCGTCGACCGGTGACTGAGGTATCACTCGGCATCCCCGCGATGCCCGCGCCGGACTACCCGGCCGACGTACGGCAACAACTGGACGCGGACGCGGCGGAGGTCATCGCGCGCTACCCCGGCAGCCGCAGCGCCCTGCTGCCGCTGCTGCACCTGGTGCAGGCGGAGGAGGGCTACGTCTCCCGCACCGGGGTGCGCTTCTGCGCCGAACAGCTGGGGCTGACCACGGCCGAGGTCACCGCGGTGGCCACCTTCTACTCGATGTACCGGCGGGGGCCCTCCGGCGAGTACCAGGTCGGGGTCTGCACCAACACCCTGTGCGCGGTCATGGGCGGCGACGCGATCTTCGACGAGCTCAAGCAGCACCTCGGCGTCGGGAACGGCGAGACCACCGACGACGGCAAGATCACGCTGGAGCACATCGAGTGCAACGCGGCGTGTGACTTCGCCCCCGTGGTGATGGTCAACTGGGAGTTCTTCGACAACCAGGACCCCGCGTCGGCCAAGCGGCTCGTCGACGACCTCCGCGCCGGCCGCACCGTCGAACCCACCCGCGGCGCTCCGCTGTGCACGTACAAGGAGACGTCGCGGATCCTCGCCGGGTTCCCCGACGAGCGCCCCGGCGCCGTCGAGGCGAGCGGCGGCGCCGGCCCCGCCTCGCTGGCGGGCCTGCGGCTCGCCCGCGGCGAGTCGCTGCCGGGCTCCGGGGCCGGCGTGCCCCGGCAGACCTCCGCCCCGCCGCAGGACGAGACGCCCCCGGCCCACCCCAGCTCCCACGACGCTCCGTTGGACTCCGCGGTCTCCGACCCGGAGCACCCGGCGGGACCGGTCACGCAGGAGCGCCCGACGGAAGGTGAGGAGGACCGGTGACCATGGTCGACTCGGCGGAGAAGGTGCTGGCACCCGTTCTCTCGGCCTTCTGGGACGATCCGCAGTCCTGGACCCTCGACACGTACCGCCGCCACGAGGGCTACGAGGGCCTGCGCAAGGCGCTGGCCCTGCCCCCGGACGACGTGATCGCCCTCGTCAAGGAGTCCGGCCTGCGCGGCCGCGGCGGCGCGGGCTTCCCCACCGGGATGAAGTGGCAGTTCATCCCGCAGGGCGACGGCAAGCCGCACTACCTCGTCGTCAACGCGGACGAGTCGGAGCCCGGCACCTGCAAGGACATCCCGCTGCTCTTCGCCAACCCGCACTCGCTCATCGAGGGCATGGTGATCGCCTGCCACGCGATCCGCTCGAACCACGCCTTCATCTACCTGCGCGGCGAGGTCGTCCCCGTGCTGCGGCGGCTGCACCACGCGGTGGCCGAGGCGTACGAGGCCGGACTCCTCGGCAAGGACATCCTCGGCAGCGGCTTCGACCTGGAGCTGACCGTGCACGCCGGCGCCGGCGCGTACATCTGCGGTGAGGAGACCGCGCTGCTGGACTCCCTGGAGGGACGCCGCGGCCAGCCCCGGCTGCGCCCGCCCTTCCCGGCGGTCGAGGGCCTGTACGCCTGCCCGACGGTGGTCAACAACGTCGAGTCCATCGCCTCGGTGCCGTCGATCCTGCTCAAGGGCAAGGACTGGTTCCGCTCGATGGGCAGCGAGAAGTCCCCGGGCTTCACGCTGTACTCGCTCAGCGGCCACGTCGCCAACCCCGGCCAGTACGAGGCCCCGCTGGGCGTCACGCTGCGCCAGCTGCTGAACCTCAGCGGCGGCATGCGGCCCGGCCACCGGCTGAAGTTCTGGACCCCGGGCGGCTCCTCGACGCCGATGTTCACCGACGAGCACCTCGACGTCCCGCTGGACTACGAGGGCGTCGGCGCCGCGGGCTCCATGCTCGGCACCAAGGCGCTGCAGTGCTTCGACGAGACGACCTGCGTGGTGCGGGCCGTCACGCGCTGGACCGAGTTCTACGCCCACGAGTCCTGCGGCAAGTGCACCCCCTGCCGCGAGGGCACCTACTGGCTCGTCCAGTTGCTGCGGGACATCGAAAGCGGGGCCGGCACGTTGGCGGACCTCGACAAGCTCGCCGACATCGCCGACAACATCAACGGCAAGTCCTTCTGCGCCCTCGGCGATGGAGCGGCCAGCCCGATCTTCTCCTCCCTCCAGTACTTCCGCGACGAGTACGTGGAGCACCTGGAGGGCCGCGGCTGCCCCTTCGACCCGTCCAAGTCCACGGTCTGGGCCGACAAGTCTCACCTGGAGGTGAACGCGTGACCGTCACGACCAACGCCGCCTCCGGTGAGGCGGCGGTGCCGCCCGAGGACCTGGTGTCCGTCAGCATCGACGGGGTCGAGATCTCCGTGCCCAAGGGCACCTTGGTGATCCGTGCCGCCGAACTGATCGGCATCGAGATCCCGCGCTTCTGCGACCACCCCCTCCTCGACCCCGCGGGCGCCTGCCGCCAGTGCATCGTCGAGGTCGAGGGCCAGCGCAAGCCGATGGCGTCCTGCACCATCACCTGCACCGACGGGATGGTCGTCAGGACCCAGCTCACCTCCGACGTCGCGGACAAGGCCCAGCGCGGGGTGATGGAGCTGCTGCTCATCAACCACCCGCTGGACTGCCCCGTCTGCGACAAGGGCGGCGAGTGCCCGCTGCAGAACCAGGCGATGTCCGCCGGGCAGGTCGACACCCGCTTCGAGGGCCGCAAGCGGACCTACGAGAAGCCGGTCCCGATCTCCACCCAGGTGCTGCTGGACCGCGAGCGCTGCGTGCTGTGCGCGCGCTGCACCCGCTTCTCGCAGCAGATCGCCGGCGACCCGATGATCGAGCTGGTGGAGCGCGGCGCGCTGCAGCAGGTCGGCATCGGTGAGGGCGACCCCTTCCAGTCGTACTTCTCCGGCAACACCATCCAGATCTGCCCGGTCGGCGCCCTGACCTCGGCGGCCTATCGCTTCCGCTCCCGGCCCTTCGACCTGGTCTCCTCGCCGAGCGTGTGCGAGCACTGTGCGGGCGGCTGCGCCACCCGCACCGACCACCGGCGCGGCAAGGTCATGCGCCGGCTTGCGCAGGACGACCCCGAGGTCAACGAGGAGTGGATCTGCGACAAGGGCCGCTTCGGGTTCCGCTACGCGCAGCGCCCCGAGCGGCTCACCACCCCGCTGGTCCGCAACGCCGACAGCGGTGAACTGGAGCCCGCGAGCTGGCCCGAGGCCCTGGAGGCCGCGGCCCGCGGACTCGCGGCGGCCCGCGGCCGCACCGGCGTGCTGACCGGTGGCCGGCTCACCGTCGAGGACGCGTACGCCTACGCCAAGTTCGCCCGCGTCGCCCTCGACACCAACGACGTCGACTTCCGGGCCCGCGCCCACTCCGCGGAGGAGGCCGACTTCCTGGCGGCCGTCGTGGCGGGCCGCGGCCGGGACCTGTCCGGCGACGGCGTCACCTACACCCTGCTGGAGAAGGCCCCCGCCGTCCTGCTGGCCGGACTGGAGGCCGAGGAGGAGGCGCCCGGCGTCTTCCTGCGGCTGCGCAAGGCCTGGCGCAAGCACAAGCAGCGCACCTTCGCGCTGGCGCCGTTCGCCACGCGCGGGCTGGAGAAGGCGGGCGGCACCCTGCTGCCCGCCGCGCCCGGTACCGAGACCGAGTGGCTGGACGCCCTGGCCAGTGGCGTCGGCCTGGACGGCAACGGCCTGACCGCCCACGAGGCGCTGCGCGCCGAGGGCGCGGTCGTCCTGGTCGGCGAGCGGCTGGCGGCCGTCCCCGGCGCGCTGACCGCGGTCGTGCGGTTCGCCCAGGCGTCCGGCGCGCGGCTGGCGTGGATCCCGCGCCGCGCGGGCGAGCGCGGTGCCGTCGAGGCGGGTGCCCTGCCCGGGCTGCTGCCCGGCGGCCGTCCGGTCACCGACCCGCGGGCCCGCGACGAGGTCGCCGGGGTCTGGGGCGTGACCACGCTCCCGTCCCGCCACGGCCGCGACACCGGCCGGATCCTGGAGGCGGCGGCGAGCGGCGAGCTCGGTGCACTGCTGGTCGGCGGCGTCGAGCCGGCCGACCTGCCTGACCCGGCCCGGGCCCGCGCGGCCCTGGACGCGGCGGGCTTCGTGGTCAGCCTGGAGCAGCGACCCGGCGAGGTCACCGACCGCGCCGACGTCGTCCTGCCGGTCGCCGCGGTCGCCGAGAAGGCCGGAACCTTCCTCAACTGGGAAGGCCGGGTACGGCTCTTCGAGGCCGCGATCAAGCCGGCCCAGCAGGTCCAGCGCCACCAGTACCCGGACGCCCGGGTGCTGACCATGCTGGCCGACGCGATGGACGTCTCCCTGGGCCTCGCCGACGTCCGCTCGGCCCGCGCCGAGCTGTCCCGGCTCGCCCCGTACGAGGGCCCGCGCGCCGAGGCGCCGCAGGAGACCGGCCGGCCGCTGCCGAAGCCCGGCAGTGGCGAGGCGGTCCTCGCGGGCCACCGGCTGCTGCTCGACCGGGGCCTGCTGCAACAGGGTGACGAGGCCCTCGCCGGCACCCGCCACCCGGCGGTCGCCCGCCTCTCGGCGACGACCGCTCAGGAGATCGGCGTCGCCGAGGGCGAGCTGATGGAGGTGACCGGCCCGCTGGGCTCGGTCCGGCTGCCGCTGCAGGTGACGGCGATGGCCGACCGGGTCGTGTGGGTGCCCCTCAACTCGGCCGGCGGGGGAGTCGTCTCGGACACCGGCGCCCTGCCGGGCCAGGTCGTCCGGATCGCCCCGGCCGCCGTGGACGCCGCTGCCGCACCGGAGGTGACCCCGTGACGGGACTGACGACCCTCGCCGCCGAGGACCTGTCCATGTTCGGGCGGGACCCGTGGTGGCTGATCGCCATCAAGGCGGTCTTCTGCTTCGCGTTCCTGATGGTGACCGTGCTCTTCTCCATCGTGTGGGAGCGCAAGGTCGTCGCGTGGATGCAGCTGCGCATCGGCCCCAACCGGCACGGCCCCTGGGGCATGCTCCAGTCGCTCGCCGACGGCATCAAGCTGATGCTCAAGGAAGACCTCGTCGTCAAGAAGGCCGACAAGGTCGTCTACGTGCTGGCCCCGATCGTGGCGGCCATCCCGGCCTTCATGGCGGTCGCGGTGATCCCCTTCGGCCCGGCGGGCAACGAGATCTCGATCTTCGGTCACCGTACGCCGATGCAGCTCACCGACCTGCCGATCGGTGTCCTCTACATCCTGGCCACCGCCTCCGTCGGCATCTACGGCATCGTGCTGGCCGGCTGGTCGTCCGGCTCGACGTACCCGCTGCTCGGGGGTTTGCGCTCCTGCGCGCAGATGATCTCGTACGAGATCGCGATGGGCGTCGCCTTCGCGTCGGTCTTCCTCTACTCCGGCTCGATGTCGACCTCGCAGATCGTCGCCCAGCAGGAGGACCGCTGGTACGTCCTGCTGCTGCCGGTCTCCTTCATCATCTACATCGGCACGATGGTCGGCGAGACCAACCGTGCCCCCTTCGACATGCCCGAGTCCGAGGGCGACCTGGTCGGCGGCTTCAACACCGAGTACTCGTCGATCAAGTTCGCGCTCTTCATGCTCGCCGAGTACGTGAACATGGTGACCGTCTCGGCGGTGGCGACCACCCTCTTCCTGGGGGGCTGGCGGGCCCCGTGGCCCATCAGCACCTTCTGGGAGGGCGCCAACCACGGCTGGTGGCCGCTGCTGTGGTTCGTGGTGAAGGTGCAGCTGCTGCTCTTCTTCTTCATCTGGCTGCGTGGCACGCTGCCCCGCGTCCGCTACGACCAGCTGATGAAGCTGGGCTGGAAGGTCCTGATCCCGGTCTCGATGGTGTGGCTGATGCTGGTCGCCACCGTCCGGGCACTGCGCAACGAGAACTACGACTTCCAGTCGATCGTGCTCTACGTCGGCGGAGGAATCGTCCTGCTGCTCCTGGTCTCGCTGGTCTTCGACGTCTTCCGCGACCGCGGCGAGAAGGCGAAGGAGGCGGCCGAACAGGCCGGGCCGCAGGAGCCGTTCGATCCCATGGCGGGCGGGTACCCCGTGCCGCCGCTGCCCGGCCAGGAGCTGCCGCCCGTCCCGCGGCGGCCGTCCCGCGCGGAGCGTCAACTCGTAGGCAAGGAGGCCGACGATGCCTGAGTTCCTGGGCCCGGTGGCGGGCTTCGGCGTGACCTTCAAGGCCATGTTCAAGAAGCGGCTGACCGAGCAGTACCCCGAGGAGAAGAAGCCGACCGCGCCGCGGTTCCACGGCCGCCACCAGCTCAACCGTCACCCGGACGGGCTGGAGAAGTGCGTGGGCTGCGAGTTGTGCGCCTGGGCCTGCCCGGCGGACGCGATCTACGTCGAGGGCGCCGACAACACCGACGAGGAGCGCTACTCGCCGGGTGAGCGCTACGGCCGCGTCTACCAGATCAACTACGCCCGCTGCATCCTGTGCGGGCTGTGCATCGAGGCCTGCCCGACGCGCGCGCTGACCATGACCAACGAGTACGAGCTCGCCGACAGCAGCCGCGAGTCGCTGATCTTCACCAAGGAGCAGCTGCTCGCGGGCCTGGAGGAGGGCATGGTCGACAGCCCCCACGCGATCTTCCCCGGCATGGACGAGGGCGACTACTACCGCGGCGCGGTGACGCACGCGGCCCCCGGGACCGAGCGTCAGGTCGCGGTCTCCAAGGGTGAGAAGCCGGACGAGACGGTGGAGGGCGAGCGGGACGGCGACGGCACGGCGGGCACCCAGGTCCCCGCGACGGGCGGCGCCGCTCCGGCCGGGACGGGAGGCGAGGCATGAACGACGTGACCACGCTGACGACGCTGGCCGCGTACACCACCTCCACCGGGGAGGCGGTCCAGTTCTGGGTGCTCGGCACCGTCGCGGTGCTCGGCGCGCTCTCGACCGTGCTGATGAAGAAGGCCGTGCACAGCGCACTGTCGCTGGCCGGGACGATGATCGTCCTGGCGGTCTTCTACCTGGCCCAGGGCGCGTACTTCCTCGGCGTCGTCCAGATCGTCGTCTACACCGGCGCGATCATGATGCTCTTCCTCTTCGTCGTCATGCTGGTCGGCATCACCGCCGCCGACTCGCTCAAGGAGACGCTGAAGGGGCAGCGCTGGCTGGCCGCCGGAGCCGGCATCGGCTTCGGCGTGCTGCTGATCGCCGGCATCGCCAACGCCTCGATCAAGAACTTCCAGGGGCTCGGCCAGGCCAACGCCGGCGGCAACGTCGAGGGACTCGCCTCGCTGATCTTCACCAAGTACGTGTGGGCCTTCGAGATCACCGGCGCGCTGCTCATCACCGCCGCGATCGGCGCGATGGTCCTCACCCACCGCGAGCGCACCGAGGCCCGTGCCACCCAGCGCGAACTCGCCGAGCGGCGCGTGCGCGAGGGCAAGCAGATCACCCCGCTCCCCGCGCCCGGCGTCTACGCCCGCAACAACGCGGTCGACGTCCCCGGCCTGCTGCCGGACGGCACGGTCTCGGAGCTCAGCGTCAGCCCGACGCTGCGCGGCCGCGGCCAGTACCGGGACGTGTCCGCGGAGGCGGTCGACAGGGTCGCCGAGCTGGAACAGCGCTCCGAGGAGGCGTCGAAGTGAATCCGGTCAACTACCTGTACCTGTCGGCGCTGCTGTTCACCATCGGCGCGGCCGGGGTGCTGATCCGGCGCAACGCGATCGTCGTCTTCATGTGCGTCGAGCTGATGCTGAACGCCGCCAACCTGGCGTTCGTCACCTTCTCCCGCATGCACGGCAACCTCGACGGCCAGATCATCGCCTTCTTCACGATGGTCGTCGCCGCCGCCGAGGTGGTCGTGGGCCTGGCGATCATCGTGACGATCTTCCGCTCCCGCCACTCGGCCTCGGTCGACGACGCCAGCCTGATGAAGCTCTAAGGGGTAGCGAAAGTGGACTACTTGATCGGATGGCTCGTCCTCCTGCCGCTGCTGGGCGCCGGCGTGCTGCTCACCGGCGGACGGAGGCTGGACCGCACGGGCCACTGGATCGGCACCACGCTCGCGGGGGCGTCCTTCGTCGGCGCGGCGGTGCTCTTCTTCGACATGCTGGGCCGCGGCGGCGAGGACCGCGCGCTGCACTCGACCGCCTTCACCTGGATCTCCGTCGGCGGCTTCCACGCGGACGTGGCCTTCCAGCTCGACCAGCTGTCGATGACCTTCGCCCTGCTGATCACCGGTGTGGGCACGCTCATCCACATCTACTCGATCGGCTACATGGAGCACGACGAGCGGCGCCGCCGCTTCTTCGGCTACCTCAACCTCTTCCTCGCGGCGATGCTCCTGCTGGTCCTCGCCGACAACTACCTGCTCCTGTACGTCGGCTGGGAGGGCGTGGGCCTGGCCTCGTACCTGCTGATCGGCTTCTGGCAGCACAAGCCCAGCGCGGCGACCGCGGCCAAGAAGGCCTTCATCGTCAACCGCGTCGGTGACGTCGGCCTGTCGATCGCGATCATGCTGCTGTTCACCACCTTCGGCACCTTCACCTTCGAGCCGCTCTTCGGCCAGGTGGACAAGGCGGGCGAGGGCGTCCTGACCGGCATCGGCCTGATGCTGCTGCTCGCCGCCTGCGGCAAGTCGGCCCAGGTCCCGCTGCAGTCCTGGCTCGGCGACGCGATGGAGGGCCCGACCCCGGTCTCGGCCCTCATCCACGCGGCGACGATGGTGACCGCCGGCGTCTACCTGATCACCCGCTCCGGCGTGATCTTCAACGCCGCGCCCACGGCGCAGGTGGCCGTGGTGACGGTCGGCGCGGTCACGCTGCTCTTCGGTGCGATCGTCGGTTGCGCCAAGGACGACATCAAGAAGGCACTGGCCGGCTCCACGATGTCGCAGATCGGCTACATGGTGATGGCCGCCGGCCTCGGCCCGATCGGCTACGTCTTCGCGATCATGCACCTGGTCACCCACGGCTTCTTCAAGGCCGGGCTCTTCCTCGGCGCCGGATCGGTCATGCACGGCATGAACGACGAGGTGGACATGCGGAAGTACGGGGCCCTGCGGAAGTACATGCCGGTCACCTTCGTCACCTTCGGCCTCGGCTACCTGGCGATCATCGGCTTCCCGGGACTGTCCGGCTTCTTCTCCAAGGACAAGATCATCGAGGCCGCCTTCGCCAAGGGCGGCACCGAGGGCTGGATCCTCGGCGGCGCGGCCCTGCTGGGCGCGGCGATCACCGCGTTCTACATGACCCGCGTGATGCTGATGACCTTCTTCGGCGAGAAGCGCTGGCAGCCCGACGCGGACGGTCACGAGCCGCACCCGCACGAGTCGCCGAAGTCGATGACGATCCCCATGGTCGTCCTGGCCTTCGGCTCGGTCTTCGCGGGCTTCCTGTTCAGCTGGAACGAGGCCTTCGTGAAGTGGCTGGAGCCGGTCACCGGTCACGAGGAGGGTCACCCGCCGATCGGCGCGGCCGCCGTCACCGGCGCCACGATGGTGGTGATGGTGCTCGGCGTCGCCCTGGCCTGGGCCGTGTACGGACGCCGCCCGGTGCCGTCCGTCGCCCCGCGCGGCAGCTGGCTCACCCGCGCCGCCCGGCGCGACCTGCTCCAGGACGACTTCAACCACGTCGCCCTGGTGCTGCCCGGCGAGTACCTCACCCGCGGTCTGGTCTACGTGGACCACAAGGGTGTGGACGGCGTCGTCAACGGCACCGCGGCCGCCGTCGGCGGCCTCTCCGGCCGGATGCGCCGCCTCCAGAACGGTTATGTGCGCAGCTACGCCGTGTCGATGCTGGCGGGCACCGCGGTGCTGGTCGCCGCGACGCTGCTGATGAGGGGTGTTGCCTGATGTCCTTCCCCCTGCTCACCCTGACCGCCGGCCTGCCGGCGCTCGGCGCGATCGCCACCGCCGCCGTGCCGGCGGCGCGGCGCGAGGCCGCCAAGTGGCTGGCGCTGGCCGTCTCACTGGCGACGCTCGTGCTGGCCGCGATCGTGTTCGTCCGCTTCGACCCGGGCGGGGCCCGGTACCAGCTCGGCGAGTCCCACGCGTGGATCGCCGACTTCGGGGTCCGCTACGAACTCGGCGTGGACGGCATCGCCGTCGCGCTCATCGGGCTGACCGCGCTGCTCGTCCCGTTCGTCATCGCCGCGGGCTGGCACGACGCCGACCCGCTGGAGGAGAAGAACCCCAACCGCCGCTGGCGGCCCACCCAGGGCTTCTTCGCGCTGATCCTGCTGGTCGAGGCGATGGTGATCATCTCCTTCGAGGCCACGGACGTCTTCCTCTTCTACATCTTCTTCGAGGCCATGCTCATCCCGATGTACTTCCTCATCGGCGGCTTCGGGGACCGTGCCCACGAGCACGGTGAGGAGGAGGCGGCCCGGCAGCGCTCCTACGCGGCGGTGAAGTTCCTGCTCTACAACCTGGCCGGCGGGCTCATCATGCTGGCCGCGGTCATCGGGCTCTACGCCGTCACCGCCGACCAGCTCGGCCAGGGCACCTTCTCCCTCCAGGAGATCCTGCAGGCCCGGGCGGCCGGCAAGCTCGACATGTCCACCACCGCGGAACGCGCCCTGTTCCTCGGCTTCTTCTTCGCGTTCGCGGTCAAGGCCCCGCTGTTCCCGCTGCACACCTGGCTGCCCAACGCCATGGGCGAGGCCACGGCGCCGGTCGCGGTGCTCATCACCGCGGTCGTCGACAAGGTCGGCACCTTCGCGATGCTCCGCTTCTGCCTCCAGCTCTTCCCCGAGGCCAGCAAGTGGGCGACGCCGGTGATCCTGGTGCTGGCGCTGATCAGCATCGTTTACGGCGCCCTGGTCGCCGTCGGCCAGCGCGACATCAAGCGGCTGGTCGCGTACGCGTCGATCTCCCACTTCGGCTTCATCATCCTGGGCATCTTCGCGATGACCTCCCAGGGCCAGGGCGGGGCGACGCTGTACATGGTCAACCACGGCATCTCCACCGCCGCGCTGATGCTGGTCGCGGGCTTCCTGATCTCCCGTCGCGGCTCCCGTCTCATCGCGTCCTACGGCGGGGTGCAGAAGGTGGCCCCGGTGCTGGCCGGCACCTTCCTGATCGGCGGTCTGGCCACCCTGTCGCTGCCGGGGCTCGCGCCCTTCGTCAGCGAGTTCCTCGTCCTCGTCGGGACGTTCAGCCGCTACCCGGCCGTCGGGATCGTCGCCACCACCGGCATCGTCCTCGCCGCGCTGTACGTCCTCGTCCTGTACCAGCGGACGATGACCGGCCCGGTGAAGGCCGAGGTGCAGGGGATGCCCGACCTGAAGGTCCGGGAACTCGCCGTCGTGGCGCCGCTGATCGCGCTGCTGATCGTGCTCGGCGTGTACCCGAAGCCGCTTACCGACGTCGTCAACCCGGCGGTGCAGCAGACGCTCTCCGACGTGCACAAGACCGACCCCAAGCCGGCGCTGGAGGCATCCAAGTGAGCAGCACAGTTGCTGTCCACAGCCTGTGGACAACGGCGGCACCGCTCGCCGCCGACAAGATCAACGCGCCGAAGATCGAGTACGCCCAGCTGGCTCCGGTCCTGATCGTCTTCGGTGTGGCCGTCCTCGGCATCCTCATCGAGGCGTTCCTGCCGCGGCGCCTGCGCTACACCGGGCAGGTCGGCCTCGCGGTCGTCGGCATGGCCGCCGCCTTCGCCGCGGTCGTGGCGCTCGCGGCGGGCGGCTACGCCACGACGAAGGCCCACATCGCCGCCATGGGCGCGGTCGCCGTCGACGGTCCGGCCCTCTTCCTGCAGGGCACGATCCTGCTGGTGGGCCTGGTCGGGGTGTTCACCTTCGCCGAGCGTCGGCTCGACCCCAAGGCGCACGGCCGGCACGTCGACTCCTTCGCCGCGCAGGGCTCCGCGGTGCCGGGCAGCGACCAGGAGAAGAACGCCGTCAAGGCCGGTTTCACCACCACCGAGGTCTTCCCGCTGCTGATGTTCGCCGTCGGCGGCATGCTGATCTTCCCGGCGGCCAACGACCTGCTGACGCTCTTCGTGGCCCTGGAGGTCTTCTCCCTCCCGCTCTACCTGCTCTGCGCCCTCGCCCGGCGGCGGCGCGCGATGTCGCAGGAGGCGGCGGTCAAGTACTTCCTGCTGGGCGCCTTCTCCTCCGCCTTCCTGCTGTTCGGCATCGCCCTGCTGTACGGCTACGCGGGCACCGTCTCCTACTCCGGCATCGCGTCGGTCGTGGACGGCACCGCCAAGCTCAACCCGGCGCTGGCCGACTCCGCGGGCAACGACGCGCTGCTGCTGATCGGCGCCGCGCTGGTCGGCATGGGCCTGCTGTTCAAGGTGGGCGCCGTGCCGTTCCACATGTGGACGCCGGACGTCTACGAGGGTGCTCCGACCCCGGTCACCGGCTTCATGGCCGCGGCCACCAAGGTCGCCGCCTTCGGCGCGCTGCTGCGACTGCTCTACGTGGTCCTGCCGGAGCTGCGCTGGGACTGGCGGCCGGTGCTGTGGGGCGTCGCGATCCTCACGATGCTGGTCGGCGCGATCGTCGCGGTCACCCAGACCGACGTGAAGCGCCTGCTCGCCTACTCCTCGATCGCGCACGCCGGCTTCATCCTGGCCGGTGTCATCGCGGCCACGCCGGAGGGCATCTCCTCGGTGCTCTTCTACCTGGCGGCGTACTCCTTCGTGACGCTGGGCGCCTTCGCCGTCGTCACGCTGGTGCGCGACGCCGGCGGGGAGGCCACACACCTGTCGCGCTGGGCGGGCCTGGGACGGCGTTCGCCACTGGTGGCCGCGGTCTTCGCGGTCTTCCTGCTCGCCTTCGCCGGCATCCCGCTGACGTCCGGCTTCGCCGGGAAGTTCGCGGTCTTCAGCGCCGCCGCGCAGGGCGGGGCGGTGCCGCTGGTGATCGTGGGTGTGATCTCGTCCGCCATCGCGGCGTTCTTCTACATCCGGGTCATCGTGCTCATGTTCTTCAGCGAGCCCAAGGCCGACGGCCCCACGGTCGCCGTGCCCTCGCCGCTGACGTCCACGGCCATCGCACTGGGCGTGGCGGTCACCCTCGTGCTGGGTGTCGCGCCCCAGTACTTCCTGGACCTCGCGAACCAGGCGGGCGTCTTCGTCCGCTGACCCCACCGCACGGCCCGGCCCGTGCGGCCATCCACGGCGCGGCTCCCCGCACTTGGCGGGGGCCGCGCCGTTCGGCATGGCGGGCGGCTCGCGGGGAAGGCGGAACAGCGGCGCAGACTCCTCGCGCAGCCCGCTCCGGGTGCCGTCCGGGGGGTGTGCGGGGCGGCGGTGAGGCCCCACGGCCGGGCGCGGCACCGGAAAGGACCGGCCGTACACGCGGGCAAAACCGGGCGTAGTGGCCCGCGGGGGCCATGCCCTCGCAGTGATCGAGAGGCGACCGGTTACTCTGCCAGGTGTAGTGCAGCGCCACGCCGCAAGCCGCAGAAGTGATCTCAGCGACAGGAGAATCCCAGGTGACGACCGTCGTCGGGCCCTTCGGGCTGAGCGTAATGGACGAGGACCTCGAGTCCGCCGTCCGGGCCGGGCTGTCCGCCGTCGAGGCAGGCCTCATGGAGGCCACCAAGAGCGATGTGCCGTTCATCACGGAGGCGGCCCGCCACCTCGTGCACGCGGGCGGGAAGCGGTTCCGTCCGCTGCTGTCGCTGCTGGCTGCCCAGTTCGGCGACCCGCACGCGCCCGGCATCGTGCCGTCGGCCGTGGTGGTGGAACTGACGCACCTGGCGACGCTGTACCACGACGACGTCATGGACGAGGCCGCGGTGCGGCGCGGCGTGCCGAGCGCCAACGCCCGCTGGGACAACTCGGTCGCCGTGCTGACCGGCGACTTCCTGTTCTCCAAGGCCTCGCACATACTGGCCGACCTCGGGCCGGAGGCCGTACGCATCCAGGCCGAGGCCTTCGAGCGGCTGGTCACCGGACAGATCCTGGAGACCGTCGGCCCGCGCGACGGACGCGACCCGATCGACCACTACCTGGAAGTGATCGCCGGCAAGACGAGTTCGCTGATCGCCGTCTCGTGCCGCTTCGGCGCCATGATGTCCGGCGCGGACGAGAGCGTCGTCGACATCCTCACCCAGTACGGGGAGCGCGTCGGCACGGCCTTCCAGCTCGCCGACGACGTGCTGGATATCGCCAGCGACTCGCACGAGTCCGGTAAGACCCCGGGCACGGACCTGCGCGAGGGCGTGCCGACCCTGCCGGTGCTGCACCTGCGTTCGGCCGTGGCCAAGGCCAACGCTTTCGCGTCGGCGGACGACCTGCGGCTGTGCGAACTGCTGGACGGCGATCTGACGGACGACCGGCGGCACGCCGAGGCGCTGGAGCTGATGCGTGCCCATCCGGCGCTGGAGCAGGCCCGGCGCGACACCGTGCGCTACGCGGACGAGGCGCGGGTGCTGCTGGCGCCGCTCCCCGACTGTGCCGCCAAGCAGGCCCTGGAGGGGCTCTGCGAGGCCGTGGTGCACCGCGCGGGCTAGGTCGGCCCGGAGGTGACCCGGACGGCCGTCCTCCCGGCGCCCGTGCGGTCACCGGGGGCGAGGGGTGCCTTCCGCCCTGAACCGTTGTCAGGGATCGTCATCCCAGAGGTGTACGCCGAGTTGATCCCGGCGGGCGATGCGCCCGAGCGGCCTGATTGATGGGATAAGAGGCACCACCACACGGCGGATCGGGTGACAATGGCCCGAGGTGGACGAGTGCGACGATGACGGGAACCCGCCGTTGACGACGGAGGTAGGGACGTAATGGCACCCATCCAGCCCATGGACGACGACCGGGAACCCCGGCGCCGCACCAAGGCGATACGTTACGCGGTCCCGGTGGCGGTGGCGGGAGTCGCCGCGGCGACCATCGGGCTCGTACCGGCGCTCGCGAACGCGGGCAGCCCGGATCTGCCCGGGATCACGGCCGAGGAGCTGATCGCGAAGGTCGCGGCCTCGGACACCCAGACGATCTCCGGCTCGGTCCGCATCAGCACGGACTTCGGCCTGCCGGCCCTGCTGACCGGCGCCACGGGCGCCGGTGGGCCGTTCGGCGGTGGCGGTGGCGGCCGCGGGGATTCCTCGGCCGACCCGAAGGAGCAGCTGACCCAGCTGCTGGCCGGCTCCCACACCCTGCGCGTCGCGGCCGACGGCCCGCAGAAGCAGAAGGTGTCGATCGTCCGGAACGCCGCGGAGTACAGCCTCATCCACAACGGTGACGAGGTCTGGGCCTACGACAGCGGCAGCAACCAGGCCTACCACCTCACCGGTCTCCCGCGGGAGGCACAGGGTGAGGACCGGGCCAAGGGCGACCGCGAACTGCCCGAGGGCTGGCCGGCCACCCCGCAGGAAGCCGCGAAGAAGATCCTCGACGCGGCGGACGACAGCTCCACCGTCACGGTGGACGGCACCGCGCGCATCGCCGGGCGGGACGCCTACCAGCTGGTGGTCAGGCCCAAGGCCACCGACTCCACGGTCGGGTCGATCAGGATCGGCGTGGACGCCGGCACCGGTGTGCCGCTGAAGTTCACCCTCGCCCCGAGGGGCGGCGGCAAGGCCATCGTCGACGTCGCCTTCACCAAGGTCGACTTCTCCCGGCCCGCCGCCTCGGTCTTCGACTTCACCCCGCCGAAGGGCGCGAAGGTGACGACGGAGAAGGCCGGCGAGAAGGCGGACGGGAAGGCGGACGGGAAGGCCGGGCAGGACGCCCGCGGGGCGCACGAGGAGTTCGGTGACCTCGGCGGCCTGGACGGCCTGGACGGCCTGGAGGGCCTCGGCGTCCTCGGCAAGGGCTGGGACTCGATCGCCGAGCTGAAGCTGCCTCAGGAGGCGCTGAACGCCGGCCCGTCCGAGGGCGGGGCCAAGGCCCCCGGCCTCGGCGGACAGGGGCTGCTCGGCACCTTCGGCAAGGAGGTCAAGGGCGAGTTCGGCACGGGCACGGTGGTCGGCACCCGCCTGGTGAACGCCCTGATCACCGACAGCGGCAAGGTCTACGTGGGCACCGTGACCCAGGGCGCCCTGATCAAGGCCGCCGACGCGGCCGCCGAGTAGGGCACGGAGCAAGGCACCGGCACAGAGCGAAGGAGCGCCGATGGGGGAGCCGTCCGCCGAGACCGGTGAGCACGCGATCTCCACGAGCGGACTCACCAAGAGGTACCGCGGCGGACAGCTCGCCGTCGACGGCCTCGACCTGGCCGTCCCCCGGGGCAGCGTCTTCGGCTTCCTGGGGCCCAACGGCTCCGGGAAGACGACGACGATCCGCATGCTCATGGGGCTCATCGCCCCGACCTCCGGCACGGCGCGGGTCCTTGGCGAGCCCATGCCGCGCGCGGTGCGCAGCGTCCTGCCGCGCGTGGGCGCGCTGATCGAGGGCCCCGCCCTGTACGGCTTCCTCTCCGGCCGTGACAACCTGCTGCGCTTCGACGCGGCCGATCCGACCGCCGGTCCCCGCACCCGCGGGGACCGGGTCGACGCGGCCCTGGAGAGGGTCGGCCTGGCCGCCGCCGCGGGCAAGAAGGCGCGTGCCTACTCCCTCGGCATGAAGCAGCGGCTCGGCCTGGCCGCCGCCCTGCTGCGGCCCCGCGACCTGCTGGTGCTGGACGAGCCCACCAACGGCCTGGACCCGCAGGGCATGCGGGAGATCCGCTCGCTCGTCCGCGAGCTGGCGGCGGACGGCACCACGGTCTTCCTCTCCTCCCACCTCCTCGACGAGATCGAACAGGTCTGCACCCACGCCGCCGTGATGTCCCGCGGCCGGCTGATCACCCAGGGCCCGGTGGAGGCGCTCTCCTCCGCCGGACGCCTGGTGGTCACCACCCCCGACCCCGCCGAGGCGGTGCGGGTGCTGAAGGAGCAGGGGGTCACCGGCCTGGCCGCCGACGGCGACCGGGTCACCGGGGAACTGCCGCAGGACCCCGCGGCACTTCCCGAACTGGCCGACCTCAACGCCGCACTGGTCGCCGCCGGGGTCCGCGTCCGCGGCTTCGGCGTCGAACGGGCGTCACTGGAGGACGCGTTCGTCGCGCTGACCGGAGAGGGATTCGATGTCGCAGGCTGACACCCTGACCAGGTCGGTGTGGCCGATCCGCTCGCTCGGGCTGTTCCGCAGCGAACTGGTGACCGTGCTGCGCCGCTGGCGCACCCTGGCGCTGCTGGCCGTCCTGGCCGGGGTCCCGGTGCTCATCGGGATCGCGGTGCGGATCGAGACCGGTGACGGCGGCTCGGCCGGCGGCGGGGGCGGTGACGGCCCGGCCTTCGTCGCGCTGATCACCAACAACGGTCTCTTCCTGGTCTTCGCCTCGCTCGCCGCGACGCTGCCCTTCTTCCTCCCCATGGCGATCGGTGTCGTGGCCGGTGACGCCGTCGCCGGCGAGGCCAACGCGGGAACCCTGCGCTATCTGCTGGTGGCCCCGGCCGGGCGCACCCGTCTGCTGGTCTCCAAATACGCCTCCGTCCTGGCCTTCTGCCTGATCGGCGCCCTCGTCGTGGCCGTCTCGGCACTGGTGACCGGCGCCTTGCTCTTCCCGCTCGGCGACGTCACCCTGCTGTCGGGCACGACGGTCCCCTTCTCCGAGGGGCTGTGGCGCGCCCTGCTGGTCGCCCTGGTCGTGGCCGCCTCGCTCACCGGCATCGCCGCGCTGGGCCTGTTCATCTCCACGCTCACCGACAGCGGCATCGCCGCCATGGCCACCACCGTGGGCCTGCTGATCACCGTGCAGATCGTCGACACCATCCCCCAACTGCACGCCGTGCAGCCCTACCTCTTCCCCCACTACTGGCTGAGCTTCGCCGACCTGGTCCGCGACCCCGTCTACTGGGACGAGATGCGCAGCAACTTCCAGCTCCAGGCGCTCTACGTGGCCGTGTTCGGCTCCGCGGCCTGGGCCCGCTTCACCACCCGCGACATCACGGCCTGACCGCCGCCGGTCAGCTGAAGAAGGTCTTGGCCCGGCCCAGGGCCGCCGTGTCCCTCAGCACGTCGCCCGGCCGGGTGCCGTAGCCCAGCAGCGCCCCGCCCCAGCGCATCCCGGCGTAGTCGGCCGTGTGGCGCAGCGTCCCCACCAGCGGGGCGGCCGTCGCCGGGTCCTGGCCTCCGTGCACGGTCACCGACCACAGGGTCTTGCCGCGCATCCGCTCCAGGAAGTCCAGCCCCGGCACCCGCATCCAGCCCGACCAGTGGTCCAGGTAGAGCTTGGTGCTGGTCGAGACGCTGTACCAGTACAGGGGGGAGACCACCACGATGTCGGTGGCCGCCAAGGTGGCCTCCAGGAGCGTCGCGGCGTGCCCCGACGGTGCGGGATAGCGGCCGTCGCCGTCGTGCCGGAGGTCCTCGAAGAGCGGCAGCGGCAGGTCCTTCAGCCGCAGCCAGCGCCGGTCCACCACGGGCGGAAGCTGCTCGGCGGCGTGCCGCGCCAACGCCTCGGTGTTGCCGTCGGCGCGGCTGCTTCCCACCAGGAATAGGAAGGACCGCTCTGAGTCCGACACCCCGTCATCTCCTTGCGTATGCATTAGTTGCGTACGCATGGAGATGTTGTCACCGCGCCGCCCCCGCCGTCAAGGCGAGTGCCGGAGGCCCAGAGGGCCGGCGGGCTACTCGACGTCGAACTCGTTCCCCTCCGGGTCGGCCATGGTGACCCAGGTGCCGGAGGGCTCCGCTATCCGCCGCAGCACCATCGCGCCGAGCCCTTCCAGCCGGGCCACTTCCGCCTCCAGCCGTCCGGTGCCCGGGTGGAGGTCGATGTGCAGCCGGTTCTTCACCGTCTTGGTCTCGGGCACCCGCTGGAAGAGGATGCGCCGCCCCAGGCCCGAGCCCTTCTCGTCGTCGTAGGGGTCGTCGGGGTGGCGCACGGCGGCCAGGTCCCGCCAGGCCTTGCGGCCGGCCGCCTCCGTCAGGACGTCCTGCGTCACGGCGCCGAACCCCAGCAGCTTCTCGATCAGCACGCTGTGGTCCTCGAGCGTGTACTCCAGGGCCTCCGCCCAGAAGGCGGCCTGCCGGTGCGGATCCGCCGCGTCGACCACGAGCTTCCAGTGAACTGCCATGCCGTGCCCCCTCGTTCGCGTCTCCTCCGGCCTTTGGCCGGCCTGTAACCAGTTATATTGGTTACATGACGGAGCCCGCAATCGGTCTGGTCCTCCATTCATCCGAAGGAGTCGCCTACCGCTTCGATCCGGGCGCGCTCGCCCTTGAGTTGCTGCCGACGGGCGGCCCCGGCGCCTACGCGCGCCACGAGGTCCTCCACGAGCCCGCCGACCTGGTCCGCTGGGCGGTGGCGTCCCGGCTGCGCCCCGACCCGGGCGGCCTCGCCGTCTCCCCGGAGGACGTCGCCGCGGCCCGCTACCTGCGCGACGCGCTCTGGCACATCGCCGTCGCCCGCGTCCACGGGGAACCCCTCCCCGCCCCGGACCTCGTCGTCCTGAACGAGGCCGCCGCCTGGCGTCCCCCCACCCTGCGTCTCGCCCCCGACGGGGGCAGCTCCTGGCGTACCCCGGTCACCGGCACCCAGGTGCTGGCGGCCGTCGCACGGGACGCGGTGGAGCTCTTCTCCGGCCCCCACGCCGACCGCGTCCGCGAATGCTCCGCCCACGACTGCCGACTGGTCTTCGTGGACACCTCGCGCCCCGGCCGGCGTCGCTGGTGCGCCATGGAGCACTGCGGCAACCGCCACAAGGTCCGTGCCCACCGCTCCCGCAGGGAGGCGTACGAGGCGCCGGAAGGCTAGTGCCCGTGCGTGTGCCCGTGCGTCCGTGCGCCCGTGTGCGCGTGCGTGTGGACGCCGCCGCTCAGCCGGTGACGGCCCCGCGCGGCGCCGCCTCGTCGGGCACCACCGCGGCGTCGCGCACCGCGATCCGGCCGCGCCGTGCGGTCCGCAGCGCGTCCCAGGTCAGCAGGGCCAGGGCGAGCCAGACGAGGGCGAAGCCGGCCCAGCGCTCGGCCGGCATCTCCTCGTGGAACCAGAGCAGTCCGAGCCCGAACTGGAAGACCGGCGCGAGGTACTGCAGCAGCCCCAGCATGCTCAGCGGGATGCGGATGGCCGCCGCGCCGAAGCAGATCAGCGGCACGGCGGTGACGACGCCGCACGCGGCGAGCAGGGCGGCGTGGCCGGCCCCGTGCGAGGCGAAGGTGGTGTCGCCGCGGGTGCCGAGGAAGGCCAGGTAGCCGAGCGCCGGCAGGAACTGGAGGGCCGTCTCGGCCGCCAGCGACTCCAGGCCGCCCATGCCGACCTTCTTCTTGATGAAGCCGTAGGTGGCGAAGGAGCAGGCCAGGGTCAGTGCGATCCAGGGCAGCCGCCCGTAGCCCAGGGTCAGCACCAGGACGGCGGCGGCGCCGACGCCCACGGCGGCCCACTGCGCGGGGCGCAGCCGCTCGTGCAGGACGAGGACGCCGAGGCCGATGGTGACGAGCGGGTTGATGAAGTAGCCCAGCGAGGTCTCGACGACGTGGCCGCTGTTGACGCCCCAGATGTACAGGCCCCAGTTCACGGATATGACGGCCGCCGCCACGGCCAGCAGCGCCAGCCGCCGCGGCTGGCGCAGGAGTTCGGGGACCCACGCCCAGCGGCGCATCACCAGCAGCACGAGGGAGACGACGACCAGCGACCAGACCATGCGGTGGGCGAGGATCTCGCCCGCGCCGGACGGTTCGAGGAGCGGCCAGTAGAGGGGGAAGAGCCCCCAGAGCCCGTAGGCGGCGAATCCGTACAGCAGACCGGCACGCTGCTCGTTCACTCGTTCCTCCCGGGGCGCTGGCCGACCGCTCGAAGGTAGCGTGCGGGGCATTCTCCCGTCATCTGCGTATCGCATGACGGTCATGACACCCTCGCCGCGGACCGGGAACGCACCGGGACCGGACGGACACGGGGCGGGGCCCCCGCGGCCGGAGGGGATCCGCCGCGGGGGCCCCGCCGTCCGGCGGGCGGCCGGGGTCAGCCCTTGAGCGCCGCCGCGATCGTGTCCGCGAGCGGGGTGGTGGGACGTCCGATCAGCCGGGCGAGGTCGCCGCTGCCGCCCTGGAGGAGCCCGCGGGAGACGCCGGCGACGTCCACGTCGACGTAGATCCCGGCCACCGCCTCGGGCAGCCCGGCGCCGGTCAGGACCGCCAGGAAGGCCTCGGCGGGCAGGTCGGCGTAGGCGACCGGGCGGCCGGACTGCCGGGCCAGCTCGGCGGCGTACTCGGCCAGCGTCCAGGCCTCGTCCCCGCTGAGCTCGTACACCGCGTCCTCGTGCCCCTCGCCGGTCAGCACGGCGGCCGCGGCCGCCGCGTAGTCCTCGCGGGTGGCGGAGCCGATGCGGCCCTCGCCCGCGCTGCCCGCGACGCCGTGCTCCAGCTGGACGGCGATCTGCGCGGTGTAGTTCTCGGTGTACCAGCCGTTGCGCAGCAGCGTGTAGGTCAGCCCGGAGTCCAGCAGGGCCTGCTCGGTGGCCTGGTGCTCGGCGGCGAGCCGGAAGTCGGCGGCCGGCCCGCCGAGGACGCTGGTGTACGCGAGCCGGGCGACCCCCGCCTCCTTGGCGGCCTCGATCACGGCGGTGTGCTGCGCGACGCGCTGCCCGACCTCGCTGCCCGAGATCAGCAGCACCACGTCGCCCGCGCGGAAGGCGTCCTTGAGGGTCGCGGGCGCGTCGTAGTCGGCCACCCGGAGCTCCACGCCCCGGGCGGCGAGGTCCGCGGCCTTGTCCGCGTCCCGTACGACGGCCACGACCTGCTCGGCCGGGAGGTCGGCCAGCAGCCGCTCCACGACCAGCCGGCCCAGCTGTCCGGTGGCTCCGGTGACGACGATGCTCATGACGGGTTCACTCCAGTCCCTGGTGTCCTTGTGCGTGATGACGGGACTAACCCTAGGGCCAGTACTAACTTCCAGAAAGTACCCACTTCAAAGTAAGCTAGTGGTATGGACGTAAGGGAAGAGCTCACCGCCGTGCTGCAGGCGCCCCCGGACGTGAACGCGCGCAACTGCCCCTCGCGGGTGATCCTCGAACACGTCACCAGCCGCTGGGGCGTGCTGGTACTCGCCGCACTGACCGACGGCACCCTGCGCTTCAGCGAGCTGCGCCGCACGGTCGGCGGGGTCAGCGAGAAGATGCTCGCCCAGACCCTGCAGACCCTGGAGCGCGACGGCTTCGTGCACCGCGAGGCGCACCCCGTCATCCCGCCGCGCGTGGAGTACTCCCTCACCCCGCTCGGCAAGGAGGCCGCGGACCAGGTCTGGGCCCTGGCCCGCTGGACCGAGGGCCGCACGGAGCAGGTGATGGCGGCCCGCCGGGCGTACGACGAGGCCCGGACCTGATCGTCAGGCCCGGGCCCCGTACGGCCGCTGCGGTGAGTGCGGTCGGCGTGAAGGACGCGGTGGGTCAGCCCACGACCGTCCACGTGTCGTTGCCGGCCAGCAGTGCGGCGATGTCGCCCTTGCCGTGCTGCTCGACGGCCTGCTCCAGCTGCTCGGACATCAGCACGTCGTAGACCGGCCGTTCGGCGCTGCGGAACACGCCGATCGGCGTGTGGTGCAGCGTGTCGGGGTCGGCGAGCCTGGACAGGGCGAAGGCCGTCGTGGGCGACGCGGCGTGCGCGTCGTGCACCAGGACCTCGTCCTCGTTCGAGGCGTCGACGTCGACGACCTTCAGGTCGCCGGTGGCCCGGTCGCGTACGACCCCCTTGGCGTTGTCCGCGCCGAAGCGGATCTGCTCCCCGTGCTCCAGCCGGATCACCGCGTTCTCGGCGGAGGCCCGGTCCTTCAGCACCTCGAAGGCGTTGTCGTTGAAGATGTTGCAGTTCTGGTAGATCTCCACGAAGGCCGTGCCCGGGTGCGCGGCGGCCGCCCGCAGCACGCCCGTCAGGTGCTTGCGGTCGGAGTCGACGGTGCGCGCCACGAAGGAGGCCTCCGCGCCCAGCGCCAGCGAGACCGGGTTGAAGGGCGCGTCCAGCGAGCCCATAGGCGTCGACTTGGTGATCTTGCCGAGTTCGGAGGTCGGGCTGTACTGCCCCTTCGTCAGGCCGTAGATCCGGTTGTTGAAGAGCAGGATCTTGAGGTTCACGTTGCGCCGCAGCGCGTGGATCAGGTGGTTGCCGCCGATGGACAGCGCGTCGCCGTCACCCGTGACGACCCACACCGACAGGTCGCGCCGCGAGGCGGCGAGCCCGGTCGCGATGGCCGGGGCACGGCCGTGGATGGAGTGCATCCCGTAGGTGTTCATGTAGTACGGGAAGCGGGAGGAGCAGCCGATCCCGGAGACGAAGACGATGTTCTCCCGGGCCAGGCCCAGTTCGGGCATGAAGCCCTGCACGGCGGCGAGGATCGCGTAGTCACCGCAGCCGGGGCACCAGCGCACTTCCTGGTCCGACTTGAAGTCCTTCATGGACTGTTTGGCTTCGGCCTTGGGGACCAGGGACAGCGCCGGCAGCCCCGGCGTGCGGTGTTCGACGGCAGGCGCCTCAGACATCTGCGCTCTCCTCCTGGATGGCGGCAGCGAGTTGCTCGGCCTTGAAGGGCAGGCCGGTGACCTGGGTGTGCGAGCGGGCGTCGACCAGGTACTTCGCCCGCAACAGGTGGGCGAGCTGGCCGAGGTTCATCTCCGGGACCACTACCTTCTGGTAACGCCCGAGGACCTCCCCGAGATTCCTCGGGAAGGGGTTCAGATGGCGCAGATGGGCCTGCGCGACCGCGCCCCCTGCGCCCCTGATGCGCCGTACGGCCGCCGTGATCGGCCCGTACGTCGAGCCCCAGCCGATCACCAGCGTCCGCGCCTGGCCGTCCGGGTCGTCGACGACGACGTCGGGCACCTCGATGCCGTCGATCTTGGCCTGCCGGGTGCGCACCATCAGGTCGTGGTTGGCCGGGTCGTACGAGATGTGCCCCGTGCCGTCCTGCTTCTCGATGCCGCCGATCCGGTGCTCCAGACCGGGGGTGCCCGGCACCGCCCAGGGGCGCGCCAGGGTCTCGGGGTCGCGCAGGTACGGCCAGAACTCCTCGGTGCCGTCCTCCGCGACGTGGTTGGGCGTCGTCGCGAACTGCACCCGCAGGTCCGGCAGCTCGTCCAGCTCGGGGACCCGCCACGGCTCGGAGCCGTTGGCCAGGTAGCCGTCGGAGAGCAGGAGGACCGGGGTGCGGTAGGTCAGCGCGATGCGGGCCGCCTCCAGCGCCGCGCCGAAGCAGTCGCCGGGGGTGCTCGGCGCCACGATCGGGACCGGCGCCTCACCGTTGCGCCCGTACATCGCCTGCAGCAGGTCGGCCTGCTCGGTCTTGGTCGGCAGGCCCGTCGAGGGCCCGCCGCGCTGGATGTCGACGACCAGCAGCGGCAGCTCGAGCGAGACCGCGAGGCCGATGGTCTCCGACTTCAGCGCGACACCCGGGCCGGAGGTGGTCGTGACGGCCAGCGAGCCGCCGAAGGCCGCGCCCAGAGCGGCGCCGATGCCGGCGATCTCGTCCTCGGCCTGGAAGGTGCGCACGCCGAAGTTCTTGTGCTTGCTCAGCTCGTGCAGGATGTCCGAGGCCGGGGTGATCGGGTACGAGCCCAGGAAGAGCGGCAGGTCCGCCTGGCGGCTCGCGGTGACCAGGCCGTACGACAGCGCCAGGTTCCCCGAGATGTTGCGGTAGGTGCCCGCGGGGAAGGCCGCCTCGGCCGGGGCCACCTCGTAGCTGACTGCGAAGTCCTCGGTCGTCTCGCCGAAGTTCCAGCCCGCGCGGAAGGCCGCGACGTTCGCCTCGGCCAGCTCGGGCTTCTTCGCGAACTTCTTGCGCAGGAAGTCCTCGGTGCCCGCGGTGGGCCGGTGGTACATCCACGACAGCAGCCCGAGCGCGAACATGTTCTTGCTGCGCTCGGCCTCCTTGCGGGTCAGCGGGAAGTCCTTGAGCGCCTCGACCGTCAGGGTGGTCAGCGGCACCGGGTGCACCGCGTAGGCCGACAGCGAGCCGTCCTCCAGCGGCGAGGCCGCGTAGCCGACCTTGGCCATCGCGCGGGTGGTGAACTCGTCCGTGTTGACGATGACCTCCGCGCCGCGCGGCAGGTCCCCGATGTTCGCCTTCAGTGCCGCCGGGTTCATCGCGACCAGGACGTTCGGGGCGTCACCCGGGGTGAGGATGTCGTGGTCGGCGAAGTGCAGCTGGAAGCTCGACACGCCCGGCAGGGTGCCTGCCGGAGCCCGGATCTCGGCCGGGAAGTTCGGCAGGGTGGACAGATCGTTGCCGAACGACGCCGTTTCCGAGGTGAACCGATCTCCCGTGAGCTGCATGCCGTCGCCGGAGTCCCCGGCGAAACGGATCACCACCCGATCGAGCTTCCTGGTCTCCTTGGCCGGTTTCCGCTGCTCTCCCAGAACGGGATGATCGGGGGTTGTCGGGCTGCTGACCTGGCTGGTCACTGAATCGGACCTCCTTCGAGGCGGCGGCTCACGACCGGGGCCGTGACCTTGTGTCCCACGCGCCATCGTACGTGGGTAAGGGTCGCCTTCCCGGGTCTTCCCGCATCGTGAACGCCGCGCTGGGCTCCCTTTGTGCCCTGATGGGTCACGGTCACCGCCCCCCGGAGCCCGTGCTGCCTGCTTCCTCCATATGGGACGCCTTCCGGCGCCGCTCCGGTTCTACGCCTCCGCGGGATCCTCTGACGATACGTCAGAGGATCAGGAATTGAGGTACGTGAGCACGGCCAGGACACGCCGGTGGTCGCCCTCGCTGGGGGCCAGCCCCAGTTTGAGGAAGATGTTGCTGACGTGCTTCTCCACCGCGCCGTCGCTCACCACCAGCTGCTTGGCGATCGCGGAGTTCGTCCGTCCCTCCGCCATCAGCCCCAGCACCTCGCGCTCCCGCGGGGTGAGGCCGGCCAGTACGTCCTGCTTGCGGCTGCGTCCCAGCAGCTGCGCGACCACCTCCGGGTCCAGGGCGGTACCGCCGCCGGCCACCCGTACGACCGCGTCGACGAACTCCCGGACATCGGCTACCCGGTCCTTGAGCAGATACCCGACCCCGCGGGAACTGGCGGCCAGCAGCTCGGTGGCGTACCGCTCCTCCACGTACTGCGACAGCACGAGCACACCCAGCCGCGGGTGGTCGCGGCGCAGCCGCACCGCGGCGCGCACGCCCTCGTCGGTGTGGGTCGGCGGCATCCGCACGTCGGCCACGACCACGTCGGGCACCGCGCCCTCCGCGGCGAGCTCGCCGATCACCTTCAGCAGGGCCTCGCCGTCGCCGACCCCGGCGACGACCTCGTGCCCGCGGTCGGTCAGCAGGCGGGTCAGTCCCTCCCTCAGCAGCACCGAATCCTCGGCGATGACCACCCGCACCCTGTCCTCCACCGCTACCGGCTCCCCCGTGTCGACGTCGACGTGCTGTCCCTCCCCAGCATTCCAGCTTCCGGCGGCGGGCACACGGCCTTGCCGCCGGGGGCGGAGTGCGGGGGAGGGACGGACGGGGGCGCGGTCAGCGTCCTCTCGGTTCTTCCGGTCTTCCCGGTCCTACTGGTTCTTGCGGTTCTCCCGGCGCTTCCGGCTCCTGCGGCCGAGCTGCCCAGCGGTCCCCCGCGGGGTCAGGTCCGCCAGGGCAGCTCGGCCGCGACGGTGGTCGGGCCGCCGGCGGGGGAGTCCACCGCGAGGACGCCGTCCACCGCCCCCAGCCGCTCGGCGAGCCCGGCCAGGCCGGAGCCGCGCGCCGTGGAGGCGCCGCCGCGCCCGTTGTCGACGACGTGGATCATCAGCCGGTCCCCGGAGCGCCACAGGTCGACCGTGGCGCGCGAGGCGCCGCTGTGCTTGCTGATGTTCTGCAGCAGTTCGGAGACGGTGAAGTACGCGATGCCCTCGATCGCCGGCACCGGCCGCCCCGGCAGGTCCACGCTCACCTGCACCGGCACGGTGCAGCGCGCCGCGAGGGAGGACAGGGCGGCGTCCAGGCCGCGGTCGGTGAGGACAGCCGGGTGGATGCCGCGGGCCAGGTCGCGCAGCTCCTGGAGGGCCAGCTTCACCTCGCCGTGCGCCTCCTCGACCATGGTGGCGGCCGCCTTCGGATCCTCCTGCAGCTTCTCCTTGGCCAGGCCCAGGTCCATGGCGAGCGCGACGAGCCGGGCCTGGGCCCCGTCGTGCAGGTCGCGCTCGATGCGGCGCAGGTCGGCGGCGGCGGTGTCCACCACCGTGCCGCGGTCCGACTCCAGTTCCGTGACGCGGCTGGCCAGCCGCGAGGGCCCCAGCAGCCCGGCGACCAGGCCCCGGTCGACGTACGCCATGCCCCGGATCAGCCAGGGGGTGGCCAGGACCAGCAGCAGCCCCAGCACGGAGGTCATGGCCACCTCGAACGGCGAGTCCAGCCACCAGCCGTTGCCGTTGCCGTCCCCGTACAGCTGGAGCCCGGGCTGGTCGGTGTAGGCCGGGAACACCCACTGCCACAGCGGGTACGTGAGGAGCCCCCAGCCGTAGGTGAAGAAGGAGATGGCCACGGAGAAGGTGAACACGCCCCACGGGAAGTGCACGAAGAAGTACAGGATGTGCCGCCAGGAGGCGCCGCTGGTCAGCTGGCCGCCGAGCCACGACATGAAGCCCTGGCCCGGCCGCCGGCGCAGCGGTTCCGGCGCGGCCACGTCGATGCGCAGGCACTGGCGGGCCCGCTCGCGCTCCACGACGCCGAGCCCCCGGCACCCGGCCAGCATCACGGCGAGGACGGGCAGTCCGAGGAAGGTGACCAGCAGGCCCGCCCCCAGCGACAGCATCGTCACCGTGAAGACGAAGCCGATGATGCCCATCGGCAGGTTCAGCAGGAGATACAGGAACTCGCGCCAGGTGCGGGCCTCGATCGGCGCGCGCAGCGCCGCGGGCAGCCGGTGCTCGCGCGGCTCCGGGAAACCGTATGCCATGGTCACGTCCGTCCTCTTCGTCGTACCTCTGCGTCCGCTGGTGATGCCTCCAGCCTCGTCCTGCGGGGCCCTCGCGCCCATGGTGCGGATCGGCGTCTTGGACCTGGGGAAAACCCCACCCCCGCGGTGCGGCGGCCGGGACCCGGGCGGTGTCAGCGGGGGAGCCGCAGCGCCAGCCCGTCGAGGACGACGTCCAGGCCGTAGGCGAACTTGGCCTCGCGCAGCGCGACCGGGTCCTCGAGGGCGGCCGTGGGGTCGGCGTAGGAGCCGGACAGGTGGTCGTGGGGGGCCGCGGCGGCCTGGGCGGCGGGCATGAGACGGGCGATGAAGCCGGCCTCGGTCTCGCCGGAGCGGGCGACCGTGGTGAGCCAGGCGGCTTCCGTGGTGCTCATGCCGATCACGTAGCTCAGGAGGGTGTCGATCGCCCGGCTCGGCTCGGGGAAGCCGGCGGCGGCGAACAGGGCGGCCAGCCGCTCGGAGTACGACATGAGGTTGGGGCCGAGGTAGGCGAGGCCCGCCTGGCCCAGGACCGAGGACAGCCACGGGTGGCGCAGCGCCGTCGCGCGGAAGGACCCGGCGGCCTCGGTGACCGCGGCGCGCCAGTCCGCCCCGCCGGCGGCGGGGACGGCGATCTCGGCGGCGACCTCGTCGACGGCCAGCTCCATCAGCTCGTCCTTGGTCGCGACGTGCCGGTAGAGGGAGGTCGCGCCGGCGTTCAGTCGGGCCCCCAGCTTGCGCATGCTGAGGGCCTCGACGCCCTCGGCGTCCAGCATGGCGATCGCCTCGCGGACGATCGCGCCGCGGCTGAGCGCGGGCTGGTCGGCCTCGCGCTGCTGCCGGGCCCACACGGACGGGATCGGGCTCGGCTTCGTCCTGGCGGCCATGGCGCTCCTTGGGGTACCGGGGTGCGGGCGGATTGCTGCGTACGGCGTTCGCATTCAGCGTACAGGAGCGAGTGTTGCGCACACCGTTCCGCCGTGCGTACAGTGTTCGCACCGAAGGAACGGTGTACGCATCGGAGCCGATGCCCGAAAGGACGCCCCATGGAGACCCGCAACCCCCGCCGCTGGTGGATCCTGATCGTGCTGTGCCTCAGCTCGCTGGTGCTGGTGGTCGACAGCATGGCGCTGACCGTGGCGGTGCCCGCGATGACCGGGGACATCGGCGCGAGCGCCCAGGACACGCAGTGGATCCTCGACTCCTACATCCTGGTCTTCGCCGGTCTCCTGCTGGCTTCGGGAAGCCTCGGGGACCGGTTCGGGCGCCGGAAGGTGATGCTCGTCGGGCTGCTGCTCTTCGGGGCGGCCTCCCTGGCGGCCACCTTCTGCACCAGCCCCGGAGAGGTCATCGCCGTACGGGTCGCGATGGGCGTCGGCGGCGCGCTGATCATGCCCTCGACGCTGTCGATCCTCATCACCGTCTTCGACGAGGAGGAGCGCGGCAGGGCCATGGCGGCGTGGAGCTCGGTGTCGATGCTCGGCCTGGTCGGCAGCCCGGTGCTCGGCGGCGTGCTGATCGACCACTTCTCCTGGCACGCGATCTTCCTGATCAACGTCCCGGTGCTCGCGCTCGCCGTCGCCGCCGGCGTCACCCTCATGCCGGAGTCCAAGGGCCCGTGGAGCAAGCCCGACCCGCTCGGCGCGGTGCTGTCCGCGGCCGGCATGACCGCCCTGGTCTGGTGGATCATCGAGCTCCCGCAGCACGGCGCCTTCGGCGGCCGCTCCGGGATCACCCTGGCCGTCGCCGTCCTCGCCCTCGGCGCCTTCGTGGTCTGGGAGAACGTCACCTCCGCGCCGATGGTCCCCCTGGTCCTGTTCCGGCACCGCAACTTCAGCGGCGGCTCGCTCTCGCTGACCCTGGTCCAGATCGGCAACGGCGGCCTGCTGCTGGTGCTCACCCAGTACCTGCAGTTCGTGCTGGGCTACTCGCCGGTCAAGGCGGGTGTCGCCTTCGTGCCGCTGGCCGTCGCCGCGCTGGCCGGCAACGTCCTGGGCACCACGTTCGCCGCGCGGATCGGCAACCGCCTGCTGATCCTTGGCGGCATGCTCGTCATGGCCTCCTCCTTTGCGCTGCTGACCACCGTCTCGGCCGGCACCGGCTTCGCCGTCCCGGCGGCCGCCCTCGGCCTGCTCGGCCTCGGCGCGGGCCTGGCGATGCCGGCCGCCGTCGGCGCCCTCATGGCCACCATCCCCCCGGAGAAGGCGGGGGTCGGCTCCGCCCTGAACGACACCATCCAGCAGGCCGGTACCGCGCTCGGCATCGCGATCCTCGGCTCGCTGCTGGCGAGCGGCTTCGCCCGCCAGATGCCCGCCGGCACCCCCGAGGAGGCGAGGCACTCCATCGCCGGCGCGCTGGCCGTCGCCCAGGGCGACAGCGGGATGGTCCGCGCGGCCCGGGAGGCGTTCACCGCCTCGATGTCGGCCACCTTCACCATCAGCGCGATCGGCGTCCTCGCCGCCGCCCTGCTGGCTGCCCTGGTCATGCGCGACAGCAGGCCCGAGCCCTCCACCACCCCGGCGCAGGAGGCGGAACTCGCCGCCTGACGCAAGCACGGCAGGCCGGTGCCGTCGCTGGAGGGCACCGGCCTTCCCGCACGCGGCTCAGCCCCGGTCGCGCCAGGGCAGCTCGGCCGTCACCGTCGTCGGGCCGCCGGCCGGGGAGTCGATCACCAGCAGGCCGTCCACCGCGTCCAGCCGTTCGGCCAGACCGCCCAGCCCGCCGCCGTCCGACGCGCTCGCCCCGCCCCGCCCGTCGTCGCGGACCTGGATCATCAGCCGGCCGTCCGAGCGCCACAGCTCGACGACGGCCCGGCGCGCCCCGCTGTGCTTGCTGATGTTCTGCAGCAGCTCGGAGACGGTGAAGTACGCGATGCCCTCGATCGCCGGCGCCGGCCGGCCCGCCAGGTCCACCTGGACCTGCACCGGCACCGTGCACCGGGCGGCCACCGAGGACAGGGCGGCGTCCAGGCCGCGGTCGGTGAGGACGGCCGGGTGGATGCCGCGGGCCAGGTCGCGCAGCTCCTGGAGGGCCAGCTTCACCTCGCCGTGGGCGTCGCCGACCATCCTCGCCGCCGCCTCCGGGTCCTCCTGCAGCTTCTCCTTGGCCAGGCCCAGGTCCATGGCGAGCGCCACGAGCCGGGCCTGGGCCCCGTCGTGCAGGTCGCGCTCGATGCGGCGCAGGTCGGCGGCGGCGGTGTCCACCACCGTGCCGCGGTCCGACTCCAGCTCGGCGATCCGCCGCTCCAGCTCGTCGGAGGGCGACAGCAGGCCGCGGACCATCGCGCGGTCCGCGTTGGCCAGCCCCCGGGCGATGAACGGCAGCACGGGCCACGCCACGAAGAGCGAGGTCAAGGCGACGGTGAAGGTCGCGATCCCCCACGGCAGCCGGATGAAGAAGTACAGCGCGTGCCGCCACCCCACGGGGTCCTTCAGCGAGGTCCACAGCCAGGGGAAGAACCCCATCCGCCCGGGACGCAGCGACCGGGGCTCGTCCACGGCCACCCCGAGCATGCCGCGCGCCCGTATCCGCTCCAGCCGCCCCAGCAGCCGGCACCCGGCCAGTCCCAGCGCCAGCAGCGGCAGGCCGACCACGGTCACCGACAGCCCGACGCCGAGGTAGAGCACGACGGCGACGTAGACGAAGCCCACGAGGTCCACGGGCAGGTTCGCCAGGAGATACGCGATCTCCTTCCACGTCACGGCGTCGAAGGCGAAGCGCGCCGGCGGCAGCGGGGCGGCTTCCCCGCGCTGGGAGTTGATGGTCATGACGCCAAGCCTGCCGGGGACCGGGCGGCCACCGCCATGGGGTGCGCCTGCCAGGAAAAGGTGGGGTTATCCGTACCACCGGTCAGGACGGGTGGTTCCGCTCCGGGAGGCAGGGCCTAGACTCCGTTCGTACAGATCGTCTAAAGATCCACCGGGATCGCTGGACAACGCGCTTACGACGAGAAACGAGGGGCGGACGGACGTGGACTACTTCCACGGCTACTCGGTCGTCGGACTGGTCGCGGTGCTCGGGGTGCTCTTCGTGACCGTGGCCTTCGGGGCCGGTCGCCTGCTGCGGCCCGTCGTGCCGACGCAGGAGAAGATGCTCACGTACGAGTGCGGCGTCGACCCCGTCGGCGAGGGCTGGGCGCACACCCAGATCCGCTACTACGTCTACTCCTTCCTGTACGTCGTCTTCGCGGTCGACGCGATCTTCCTCTTCCCCTGGGCGACGGTGTTCGCCGCCGAGGGGTACGGCGGCACCACGCTGGTCGAGATGTTCGTCTTCCTCGGCTTCCTCGCCGTCGGTCTGCTCTACGCCTGGAAGAAGGGCGTCCTGGAATGGACGTGACCGATGTGACCGATGTGAGCACTCCCGAGTACCTGCCGGAGCCGCGCCGCCTCGGTACGCTCGCGCGGCTGGCACCCGAGCCGATGAAGGTGGTCCTGAACTGGGGCCGCCGCTACAGCCTGTGGGTCTTCAACTTCGGGCTCGCCTGCTGCGCCATCGAGTTCATCGCCGCGTCCATGGCCCGGCACGACTTCATCCGGCTCGGCGTGATCCCCTTCGCGCCCGGCCCGCGCCAGGCCGACCTCATGATCGTCTCGGGCACCGTCACCGACAAGATGGCCCCGGCCGTGAAGCGCCTGTACGAGCAGATGCCCGAGCCGAAGTACGTCATCTCCTTCGGCGCCTGCTCCAACTGCGGCGGCCCCTACTGGGACTCGTACTCCGTGACCAAGGGCGTCGACCAGATCATCCCCGTCGACGTCTACGTGCCCGGCTGCCCGCCGCGGCCCGAGGCGCTGCTCCAGGGCATCCTCAAGCTCCAGGAGAAGATCGCCCGCGAGTCGCTCGGCGAGCGCTACAGCGACGGGGGCACCCCGCCCGCGTCCACCGCAGCGCTGCGCAGCGGCCTGGTCCAGGCCCCGCCGCCGCCCGGGGAGGCCGCGAAGTGACCACGCCCTTCGACCGGCTCCCCGAGCCGGACGCCGTCGCCGAGGTCTTCGGCGCCGAGGCCACGGCGGAGGAGGCGTACGGCCTGCTGACCGTCGACGTCCCCGCCGCCTCCTGGACCGACGCCCTGCGGGCCGCCCGGGACACCCTCGGCTGCACCTTCTTCGACTGGCTCAGCGCCGTCGACGAAGGCGGCACCGGGTTCCGGGTCTGCGCCCACGTGGTGGCCCCCGCGGTCGGCTCCGTTCGGCGCCTGATGATCCGTACGACCGTCCCGCACGAGGCCCCGGCCCTGCCGACCGCCGTCGGCGTCTACGCGGGCGCCGCCTGGCACGAGCGCGAGACGCACGAGATGTTCGGTGTCGACTTCACCGGCCACCCGCACCTGGTGCCGCTGCTGCTGCCCGAGGGTTTCGAGGGGCATCCGCTGCGCAAGGACTTCGTGCTGGCGGCGCGTGTGGCGAAGGCGTGGCCGGGCGCCAAGGAGCCGGGGGAGCCTGCGGCGGGAGCAGCGCACGGCGGCCCCAAGCGCCGCCAGATGCTGCCGCCGGGCGTGCCCGACCCCAACGAGTGGGGACCGCTGAAGGGGCAGTTGCCGCCCGCCCCGGCGAGGCCCGCCCGGACCCCGCGCGCGGCCGGTGCCGCCGGAGCCGCCGGTGCGGCGGGCGGCGCGGAGCGTCCCGCCCGGCGCACCCGCAGCGTCACCGAGGGCTCCGCGAGCCAGACCCCCGCCGCGGCCCCTGCCGCCACCCCGCGCCGCACCCGCTCGGCGGGCGACGGCTCCGTCAGCCAGGCCGGCACCGCCGGGAGCCCGGCGGCTCCCGGGACCTCCGCGGTTCCTGCGGAGCCCGCGACGCCCCGCAAGCGCACCCCGGACGCGCCCTGGGACGTCCCCCGCGACCCCGAACCGGCCGCCGCCCCGGCAGCGGAAGCGCAGCCCGACGCCAAACCCGCCCCGGCAGCGGAAGCGCAGCCGGAACCGGCGAAACCCGCGACCGCACCGGACGAGGGCCGGGACGGCGGACCCGCTCGGCCCACCGCGGACGCCGACACCCCCGGCACCACCCCGGACACCCCCGGCAACGACGACGCAGAAGGAGGCAGCACACCGTGAGCGACGCCCTCGAAGTGATCCTCCGGCTGCTCGCCGTGCTCGTCGCCTTCCTCGTCCTGCCCCTCGTCGTCGGCCAGACCGAGCACAAGGTCATGGCCCACATGCAGGGCCGCCTCGGACCCATGTACGCCGGCGGCTTCCACGGCTGGGCCCAGCTCGTCGCCGACGGCGTGAAGTTCGCGCAGAAAGAGGACGTGGTCCCGGCCGACGCGGACCGGAAGATCTTCCAACTCGCGCCCGCCGTCGCGCTGCTGCCCTACCTCCTGGTCATCGTCGCGATCCCGGTCGGCCCCGGCGGACTCGTCGGCCAGGACATCGACGCGGGCCTGTTCTTCGTGCTCGCCGTCATGGGCGTCGGCGTGCTCGGCTCCCTCATGGCCGGCTGGGCCTCCGCCAACAAGTTCTCCCTCCTCGGCGGTCTGCGCACCGCCGCGCAGCTGATGTCGTACGAGCTGCCGATGCTGCTCGCCGCCGCGTCCGTCGCCATGGCGGCCGGGACGCTCTCGCTGCCCGGCATCGTCGACGCGTACGCCTGGTGGTGGACGCCGTGGCAGCTGATCGGCGCCTTCGTGTTCTTCACCGCCGGCCTCGCCGAACTCCAGCGGCCGCCCTTCGACATGCCCGTCGCGGACTCCGAGATCATCTTCGGTGCCTACACCGAGTACACGGGCATGCGCTTCGCCCTGTTCCTGCTCGCCGAGTACGCCGGCATCGTCGTGCTGTGCGGCCTGACCACCGTCCTGTTCCTCGGCGGCTGGCACGGCCCCTGGTCCGGCAGCCTCGGCTGGCTGTGGACGCTGCTCAAGACCGCGGTCCTGGCCTTCGTCGTCATCTGGCTCCGGGTCACGTACCCGCGCCTGCGCGAGGACCAGCTGCAGAGGTTCGCCTGGACCGTCCTCATCCCGCTCGCCCTGGCCCAGATCGCGCTCACCGGCGTGGTGAAGGTGGTGATCTCCTGATGGGCATCCCCGGTTCCGGCCTGGCCAAGGGCCTCGCCGTCACCTTGCGCACGATGACCCGGCGCTCGCACACCGCGCAGTACCCCGAGGTGCAGCCCGAGCTGCCGCCCCGCAGCCGCGGTGTGATCGCGCTGTTCGAGGAGAACTGCACGGTCTGCATGCTGTGCGCCCGTGAGTGCCCCGACTGGTGCATCTACATCGACTCCCACAAGGAGACGGTGCCCGCCGTCACCCCCGGCGGCCGCGAGCGCAGCCGCAACGTGCTGGACCGCTTCGCCATCGACTTCTCGCTCTGCATGTACTGCGGCATCTGCATCGAGGTGTGCCCCTTCGACGCCCTGTTCTGGTCGCCGGAGTTCGAGTACGCGGAGACCGACATCCTCGACCTCACCCACGAGCGCGACAAGCTGCGCGAGTGGATGTGGACGGTGCCGGCCCCGCCGCCGCTCGACCCGGCCGCCGAGGAGCCCAAGGAGCTCGGTGCCGCCCGCAAGGCCGCGGAGAAGGCCGCCGCCGCGGTCGCCGCCGCCGAGGCCGGGCAGCCGGGGGGAGACGCGTGAACCTCTCCGCGGCCCACCCCGGTTTCCTGTCCCCGACCGGGGTCGAGATCGTCTTCCTCCTCGTCGGCGTCGCGACCCTCGCCGCCGCCGTCGTCAGCGTCACCACCAAGCAGCTGGTGCACGCCGCGCTGTGGCTGGTCGTCGCGCTCGGCGGCGTCGCCGTCGAATACCTGCTGCTCACCGCCGAGTTCATCGCCTGGGTGCAGGTGCTGATCTACGTCGGGTCGGTCGTGGTGCTCGTCCTGTTCGGGCTGATGCTCACCAAGGCGCCCATCGGCCGCTCCCCGGACGCCGATTCGGGCAACCGGATCGCGGCGCTGGCCGTGGCCGTCGCCGCCGCGGGCACGCTGGTGTGGGTCGTGGTGGACGCCTTCCGGGCCACCTGGATCGACGTGGACGGCGCCGCGCAGGGCTCCACCAAGGTCACCGGCCGGATCCTCTTCCAGCACTGGGTGCTGCCGTTCGAGGCGCTGTCGGTGCTCCTGCTCGCCGCGCTCGTCGGTGCGATCGTCCTGTCCCGCAAGCAGTCCCGTCAGCAGCCGGGGGAGCAGCGCTGATGCATCTCGCCTATCCCGCCGTCCTCGCCGTCCTCCTGTTCTCCGTCGGCCTGTACGGCGTCCTCGCCCGGCGCAACGCGATCCTCGTCCTGATGTCGGTCGAGCTGATGCTGAACGCGGTCAACCTCAACCTGGTCGCCTTCGACGTCTGGCTCCGCGACACCCTCCACGCCGGGCAGGCGCTGACGCTGTTCGTCATCGTCATCGCCGCCGCCGAGATCGGCATCGGCCTCGCCATCGTCCTGCTGGTGTACCGCAACCGGGGCAGCTCGGACGTCGACCGCCTCACCGACCTCGCCGAGCACGACCCGCACGACCCGCACGACCCGCAGGGCGAAGGGGACGGGCCCTCCGCACCCGAAGAGAAGGCCGAGGCCGCAGCGTGACCCTGACGACCCTCGCCGTCCTCGTCCCCCTCCTCCCCTTCCTCGGCGCCGTCGGCGGTCTGCTGCTCGGCCGCACCGCCCCCGGCTTCGTCCGGCCGCTGGCCGTGCTGCCCACCGCGACCGCCTTCGTGCTGGCGGTGGTCGTCGCCGTACGCCAGGGCAGCGGCCCGGCCACCGACGCCGCGACCCGGCTCACGCCGACCGGCTCGGTACCGATCGACCTCGCCCTGCACCTCGACGGCTTCGCGGTCCTCATCGCCGTCCTCGTCGGCCTGGTCGCCACCTGCGTGCAGCTGTACTCCACGGCCTACCTGCGCCACGACCCGCGCTACGCCTCCTACTCCGCCCTGGTCTCCCTCTTCACCGCCGCCATGTTCCTGGTCGTCTACACCGGCGACCTGATGGTGCTGCTGGTCGGCTGGGAGGTCATGGGCATCTGCTCGTACTTCCTGGTCGGCCACTACTGGGAGACCGAGGTCGCCCGGGCCGCCTCGCTCAAGGCCTTCCTGGTCACCAAGCTCGGCGACGTCCCCTTCCTGATCGGCGTCTTCGCGCTCGCCGCCGACGCCGGGACGTTCCGGATCAACGGCATCCTCACCACGGCCACCCACGGCGGGATCGCGCACCCGACCCTCGTCGGCCTGCTGCTGCTCGCCGGTGTCGCCGGCAAGTCGGCGCAGTTCCCGCTGCACACCTGGCTGCCCGACGCGATGGCCGGCCCCACCCCGGTGTCCGCGCTGATCCACGCCGCCACGATGGTCGCGGCCGGCATCTACCTCGTCGCCCGGCTGCTGCCGGTCTTCGAGGCCTCCACCGTCACCCTCGCGGTGCTCGGCGTGCTGGCCGCCGTCACCATGATCGGCTCCGGTCTGGCCGCGCTCGCCCAGGACGACATCAAACGCGTGCTCGCCTACTCGACGATCGGTCAGCTCGGCTACATGGCCGCTGCCCTCGCCGTCGGCGACCGCAGCGCCGCCGTGTTCCACCTGGTCTCGCACGGTGCCTTCAAGGCCCTCCTCTTCCTCGCCGCCGGCGTCGTCATCCACGCCGCCGGCACCAACTCGCTGGCCGCGATGTCCCGCATGGGAGACCTCGGCAAGCGCGTCCCCGACGCCATGTGGACCATGGGCATCGCGCTGGCCGCCCTGGCCGCGATCCCGCCCTTCTCCGGCTTCTTCTCCAAGGAGTCGGTGCTGCGGGCGGCCGAGCACGCCGCCTCCGGCCACGCCGAGGGCGTCCCGTCGGCCGTCGGCTGGCTCGTCCTGGTCGCCGCGCTGGTCACCGCCGTGCTCACCGCGGGCTACGCCACGCGCCTGTTCCTCCTGGCCTTCCGCGGCCAGGGCGCCGCGGCCCCCCAGGCCCACGGCAAGGAACCGGCCGTCATGACCGCCGTGCTGTGGGTGCTGGCGATCCCCACCCTCGCCTTCGGTGCCGTCTCCCTCGTGCCGAAGTTCTTCGACCTCCCCGCCTGGCTCGACGGCAACGAGCTCGCCCCGACCCTGGTCACCTCGATCCTCGGCGTCGGCCTCGGCGTCGTCGGCATCCTGGCGACCTACGGCGCCTGGCAGGCCACCGCGACCCGCCGCGGCGCGCCCATGGGGGCCCTGGTCCCCGCGGCGGCCGACGAGGAGCCGGCGCTCACCGAGGCCGCCGCCTCGCAGACCCACGAACAGGTCTACGGTGACGTCGCCGCCGCCCGGGACCCCGGCGACCCCGGACGCCTGCTCCTCGGCCCGCTCTTCGAGCCCGCCGCGCACGGCTTCCGCCTCGACGCCCTGTACGCGGCGCTCTTCGTCCGTCCCGTGCTCGCCGCCTCCGGCCTCGTCCGCTTCCTCGACCGCGAGGTCGTCGAGACGTACGTCCGCGGCGCGGGCGGACTGCCCCGGCTGCTCGGGGCGCTCGTGCGCCGCACCCAGACGGGCAACGTGCAGACCTACATCAGCGTGCTGCTGGCCGGCTCCGTGATCCTCGCCGTCCTCGTCGCCGTCGGAGCGTGAGCCGTGAACGACACCGTCCTCCAGTACGTCCTCGCGGCCGCCGTCGTCCTGCCGCTGCTCGGCGCCGCGGCGGCCCTGCTGCCGCCTCCGCCCGGTCTGCGGGGGAAGGACCCCGACCAGGCCGTGCTGCGCCACGGCGTCACCGTCACCGGTCTCGTCCTCGCCTTGAGCATCGTCCTCGCCGTGGGCTTCGACCACGACCACCCCGCGACGATGCAGGCGAGCACCGACATCAGCTGGATCCCGGCCCTCGGCATCCGCATCCACCTCGGCATCGACGGCATCAGCCTCCCCCTCCTCGTCCTGAGCGCGCTGCTGACCTTCCTCTGCGCGCTCTACAGCTACTTCAAGATGCCCGCGGGCCCGTCCCCGAAGGCCTTCGTGGCGCTCCTGCTCCTCCTGGAGACGGGCACGCTCGCCACCTTCGCCGTGCTCGACCTGCTGCTCTTCTTCCTCGCCTTCGAGACGGTCCTCATCCCGATGTACTTCCTCATCGCCCGCTGGGGCGGCGAGAACCGGGAGAAGTCCGCCCTGCGCTTCATCCTCTACACACTGCTCGGCTCCGTGATCATGCTGCTCGGCCTGCTCCTCATCGGGTTGAAGGCGGGCACATTCGACATGGTGGCACTCGCCACTGACAGTGGCCCCGGAGCAGCTCTCAGTCACTCCACGCAACTGGTCGCCGTCCTCGCCATCGGCCTCGGCCTCGCCGTCAAGACCCCGATGTGGCCGCTGCACAGCTGGCTCCCCGACGCCCACACCGCCGCCCCCACGGTCGGCTCGGTGCTCCTGGCCGGCGTCCTGCTCAAGATGGGCACGTACGGCTTCGTGCGGATCCTGCTGCCCATCGCCCCCGAGGGCATGCAGACCTTCGCGCCCTACCTGGCCGCCTTCGGGGTCGTCGGCATCGTCTACGGGTCGCTGGCCTGCCTGGCCCTGGCCCGCCGCGGCGCCGGAGGCGACCTCAAGCGCCTCATCGCGTACAGCTCCGTCGGCCACATGGGCTTCGTGCTGCTCGGCATCGCCAGCCTGACCACCACCGGTGTCAACGGCGCACTCTTCGCCAACATCGCCCACGGACTCATCACCGGCCTGCTCTTCTTCCTGGTCGGCGCCCTCAAGGACCGCTACGGCACCACCGACCTCGACGGCCTCGCGGGGCAGACCGGCGCCGCGCTGTACGGCAAGGCCCCCCGCATGGGCGGCCTGCTGGCCTTCGCCGCCGTCGCCTCCCTCGGCCTGCCGGGCCTGGCAGGCTTCTGGGGCGAGATGCTCGCGATGTTCGGCTCCTTCAAGCCCGCCCCGGGCCTGGACCGCGGCGCCTACCTCGTCTTCACCGCGGTCGCGGCCTTCGGCACCCTGCTCACCGCCGCGTACCTCCTCCTCGTCGTGCGCCGCGTCTGCATGGGCGAACGCGACACCGTCCACGCCGCGCCGGCCCTCGCCGACGTCCGGGGCTACGAGTTCGCGGCCTGGACCCCGCTGGTCGTCCTGACCGTCCTCGCGGGCCTCTGGCCCGCCGCCCTGCTCGGCCTCACCGACCCGGCCGTGCGCACCCTGCTCGGAGGCAGCTGATGAGCACCCTCGCCACCTCCGTCGTCCAGTCGGTCGACTGGGCCGCGATCGCCCCGCCCGCCATCGTGGCGGCGGCCGCGCTCGTCGTACTGGTCGCCGACCTCTTCCTGCCCGACGGCCGCAAGCAGCCGCTGGTGGGGATCACCCTGGCCGGCCTCGTGCTGGCCGGGCTGAGCCTGCTGCCGCTGCTGGACGGCGACCGCACCACCTTCTGCCTCGTCGGCAGCCCCGCCGACTGCTCCTACGTCGCCGACCACTTCACCCTCGTGGTGCAGCTGCTGGTCCTGGCCGGAGCGCTCGTCGCGGCCCTGCTGTCGGTGCACACCCTCGACGAGCTGCCGGCCGGCGAGTTCTGGTTCCTGCTGCTCTCCTCGGCCTCCGGGGCCGCGCTGCTGCCCGCCTCCCGCGACCTGGCGACCCTCGTGATCGCCCTGGAGGTGACCACCCTCCCGTCGTTCGCCCTGGTCGGCCTGCGCCGCGGCGACCGGCTGTCGAGCGAGGCGGCCCTGAAGTTCTTCCTGTCCTCGGTCGCCGCGACCGCCGTCACCCTGCTGGGCGTCAGCTTCGTCTACGCCGCCACCGGAACCCTCCACCTGGAGGCCATGGCCAAGGGACTGCAGGGCGTCGACCCCCGCCTGGACACCCTCGCCGCCGCCGGCGCCGCCCTCACCGTCGTCGGCTTCGCCTTCAAGCTCGCCGTCGCGCCCTTCCACTTCTGGGTGCCCGACACCTACACCGGCGCCCCGCTCCCGGTCGCCGGCTACCTGTCGGTCGTCGGCAAGGCCGCCGGGTTCGCCGGCCTCATCCTCGTGACCGTCGTCGCCTTCCGGCCGTACGCGCACGTCTGGGGCCCCGCCGTCGCCGTCCTGGCCGCCCTCACCATGACCGTCGGCAACGTCGCCGCCCTGGTGCAGCGCCCCGACCGCCCGCGCAGCGCGGTCCGTCTGCTGGCCTGGTCGTCCATCGGCCAGGCGGGCTACCTGCTGGTCCCGATCGCCGCCGCGGCGTACACCGACCCCGACCACCAGGTCGGCACCACCCTCGCGTACGCGCTGATGTACGGCGCGGTGAACCTCGGCGCCTTCGGCGTGGCCGCGCTCGTCGCCCGCACCGCGCCGCAGAACCGCCTCACCGACTACCGCGGCCTCCACAGCAGCCACCCGCTCGCCGCACTGGCCATGGCCTTCTTCCTGCTCTGCCTGGCCGGCCTGCCGCCCGGCGTCATCGGCCTGTTCGCCAAGGTCGCCGTCTTCTCCTCGGCCGTCGACGCGGACCTCGGCTGGCTGGCCGCCGTCATGGCCGTCAACGTCGTCATCGCACTCGTCTACTACCTTCGGTGGACGGTCCTGCTCTTCGCGAAGCCCGGGACGGAACCGGCCGCCACCGCCCGCCCGGCCGGCACCCCGCGCCCGCTCGGCGCCGCCATCGCGCTCACCGCCGTCGTCGGGATCGTCCTGTCCGGCGCACCCCAGCTCATCCTCCGCTTCGCCTCCGACACCCTGCTCTGAGCACCCCGAAGAAGGTGCACAAGGGAACTAACGCCCCTCCGGTGGCGTTGGCCCCTACGGGAGGTTCTCCTTGGACGAGGAGAGAAGGTCCTCCCGATGCACACCTTGGAGGGTGTACCGTGCACCGCCGGCACAACGGCCTGAAGACCGCCGCGCTCCTGGGCGGAATGTCGGCTCTCATCCTGGTCATCGGCAGCTTCTTCGGCCGTACGGGACTGATCGTCGCACTCGTCGTAGCCCTCGGGACCAACGCCTACGCCTACTGGAACAGCGACAAGATCGCACTGCGCTCCATGCGCGCCCGCCCGGTCAGCGAGTTCGAGGCGCCGGCGCTGTACCGCATGGTGCGCGAACTCTCCACCTCCGCGCGGCAGCCCATGCCGCGGCTCTACATCTCCCCGACCGAGGCCCCCAACGCCTTCGCCACCGGCCGCAACCCGCGCAACGCCGCCGTGTGCTGCACCGAGGGCATCCTGCGCCTCCTCGACGAGCGCGAGCTGCGCGGCGTCATCGGCCACGAGCTGAGCCACGTCTACAACCGCGACATCCTCATCTCGTCCGTCGCCGGTGCCCTGGCCTCCGTGGTGATGTTCCTCGTCAACTTCGCCTGGCTGATCCCCATCGGCCGCTCCGACGACGACGAGGGCCCGGGCCTGTTCGGCCTGCTCCTCATGATGATCCTCGGCCCGGTCGCCGCCTCCCTCATCCAGCTCGCCGTCAGCCGCTCCCGCGAGTACGAGGCCGACGCCTCCGGTGCCCGCCTCACCGGCGACCCGCTCGCCCTCGCCTCGGCGTTGCGCAAGCTGGAGACGGGCACCAAGCGCGCCCCGCTGCCGCCCGAACCCCGGCTGGAGACCACCAGCCACCTCATGATCGCCAACCCGTTCCGCCCCGGCGACGTGTCCAAGCTCTTCTCGACCCACCCCCCGATGGGCGAGCGCATCGCCCGCCTGGAGGAGATGGCCGGCCACCGCCGCTGACGCCCACGTGCGGCCCGGCCCGCCCGCGGGTACGGGCCCTGTGCAGGACGGCTGACGGAGCGGCGGCTCCCGTCCTCCTGACGGGCGGGGCCCCCGGACGCATGGGAGGCTTGGGCAATGAAGGCGGTCAACATCGTCCTGAACGTCGTGTGGCTGATCATCTGGGGCCTGTGGATGGCCATCGGCTACGCCCTGCTGGGCCTGCTGATGTTCATCTTCATCATCACCATCCCCTGGGGGATCGCGTCCCTGAGGATCGCCAACTACGTGCTGTGGCCCTTCGGCCGCACCACGGTGGAACGCCGTGACGCGGGCGTCGGGTCGCTGCTCGGGAACATCATCTGGCTGATCCTCGCGGGGATCTGGCTCGCCATCGGCCACGTGCTCGCGGGCATCGGCTTCTGCCTGACGATCATCGGCATCCCGTTCGGCATCGCGAACTTCAAGATGGTGCCGATCTCCCTGGTGCCGCTCGGCCGCGAGATCGTCCCCGTCGACGCCCCGTACGCCACCCGCTGAGCCGCCCTCGCTCCCGGCGGCCTGGGTCAGTCCGGCTCGATGTTGTGGTTGAGGCGGAAGACGTTCTGCGGGTCGTACTCCCTCTTGACCCGGGCCAGCCGCCCCAGGTTGTGCGCGCCGAACCCGGCGATCACGCGGCCCTCGCCCTCGTCGCCGATGAAGTTGAGGTAGACCGCGCCGGAGGACCACTGCCGCACGTCGGCGCGGATGCCGTGCGCCCACCGCCGGGCCCGCTCGTCGTCCGCCGGGTCCGCCCACAGGCCGAACGGGTGCACGACCCACGGCGCCCGGCGCCAGGGCAGCGGGTAGTCGGCCGGAGGACGCGCCACGGCGCCGCCCACGGGGAACAGCACGTGCTGGGAGGGGGAGGGGACCACCATGTCCCGGGCCCGGGCGCAGAAGCGGTCCACGGCCTCGTCGGGGAAGTCGTCCAGGTACTCCGCCGACCAGTAGTTCCGGTAGCCCGGCGGGTCGTCGAACATGGACTGGAGGTCCGCGTACGGCAGCTCCGTCACCAGCCGGCCCTGCGGGCCGAGCGCGAGCAGCGGCTCCAGCACCTCGCGCGCCGCGTCCCCGGTGCCCGCGTACGTCACCAGGACGGCGCAGGTGAGCGCGCCCACCATGTGCTCCGGGACGAACTCCTCCGCAGGCCCGGTGAGGAAGAGCAGGCCCCCGCCCATCTCGTCCGGCGCCGACGCCAGCAGGGTGCGGTAGGCGCACAGCACCTCGGGGCCGGCGTCCGGCGGCCACAGCAGCAGGGCCACGGTGACCGCGGGCAGCGGGTGCAGCCGCAACGTGAGAGAGGTGGCGACGCCGAAGTTGCCGCCGCCCCCGTGCAACCCCCAGAACAACTCCGGGTTCTCGTCCTCGGCGGCCCGCACCATGGTGCCGTCCGCCGTCATCAGCTCGACTTCCACCAGGTTGTCGCAGGCCAGCCCGAACGCGCGCTCCAGCCACCCCGATCCGCCGCCGAGGGTGAAGCCGCCCACGCCCGTGGTGGACACCCGGCCCCCGGTGGTGACCAGGCCGTACGGCTGCGTCGCCCGGTCCAGGTGGCTCATCGTGGCGCCCCCGCCGACCCGTGCCGTGCGCGCCCCCGGGTCGACGACGACCGCGTGCATGCGCCGCAGGTCGACGACGACGCCGCCGTCCGTCAGGGCATTCCCGGCGACACCGTGCCCGCCGCCGCGGACGGCGACCTCCAGCCCGCGCTCCCGTCCGAAGCGGATCGCCGCGGCGACGTCCTCCACCGTCTCGCACAGGGCGATCACGGACGGCCTGCGGTCGATCATCGCGTTGAAGAGCGTGCGGCTCTCGTCGTAGGACGGGTCGCCCGGTGCGACGACCTCGCCCGTGAAGCCGGAGCGCAGGGCGTCCAGGGTCGCGTCGTCCAGGACCCGGGGTGCCATCGGTGCTGCCCCCTCTCTCCACCTCCACGGTAGGACGGGGGCAGGGGCCCGGCACGTCGGCGCCGGGCCCGCGCGGTCAGTCCGCCAACCCGGCTGCCAGGGTCGCGCCCAGCTCCCAGCAGGCCTGCAGATCGGCCTTGGACGGCTCCCCGGTGACCGTCACCTCGGCCGCCGCCTGCTCCCAGCCCAGGCCCGTGGTGATCGACCGGATCCCCCGCACCGTCCCCGTCACGTCGTTGCCGCCGTGCACGTAGTAGCCGAACGGGCGGCCCCGCGTGCCGTCCAGGCACGGGTAGTAGACCTGGTCGAAGAAGTGCTTGAGCGCCCCCGACATGTAGCCGAGGTTCGCCGTCGTGCCCAGCACGTAGCCGTCCGCCGCGAGCACGTCGGAGGCGGTCGCCGCGAGGGCGGCCCGCCGCACGACGTCCACGCCCTCGATCTCGTCGGTGGTCGCGCCGGCGACCACCGCCTCGAACATCGCCTGGAGGTTCGGCGACGGCGTGTGATGCACGATCAGCAGGGTCGGCACTCAGCTCACTCCGACCGGCGCGGACGCCGGCAGGCTGTCCATGAACGAGCTCACCGAGAACACCGCGTTGCCGGGGCCGGCCGGGCCGTACCCGGGCGGCGAGCTCAGCCCGTACTCCTCCAGCGTCGCGCGGTACACGTCCAGCAGGCGGATGTGGTACTCCAGCGGCGCGCCCTCCGGGTTCGCCTTGCCCAGCGGGGTCGTCGGCTCCGGGCACCAGGTGGTGAAGCGCGGCGTGATGCCCCGCGACATGAAGAAGCGCAGGCCCTCCGCCGTGGAGTCGATCGCCTCCCCGACGCTGCCGAAGCCGAACGGCTCGGCCATCTCCACGCCCGCGACGAAGTTGGGGATCACGTTGCGCGGGCCGAAGATCTCCGCGGAGTCCAGGATGCGGCGGTGCCACTCGTCCCGGCCGACGTAACGCTCCTTGCCCGGGCAGTACAGCTCGAACAGACGGCGGTCCCACACCTCGTAGTTGGGGTGGTAGATCTGCACGCCGTAGTCCTTGAAGCGCTGCACGTCCCCCTTGGGCAGCGCCTGCGCGACGACCTTGCCGATCCAGCGGCCGGGGAAGCGCTCCTCGATGGCCTTCGCGTAGTGGCCGTAGAAGTCCGCCTCGTCCCGCCCGGCGACCTTGGAGGTGATCGCCCCGCCGGTGAGGGTGTAGGCGGTGGAGGACTTCGTCTCGTCGTACTTGTCGATGATCTCCAGCGCCTCCAGCACCTCCTCGACCGGCTTCACACCCGTGTAGGGGCGTCCGGCCGCCTTGTGCTGGCGCCAGTTGTGGTTGATGTCGCAGTACTGGCACTCCTCCTTGGCGCCGAAGTACTGGCACACGCGGAAGACCGTCAGATAGATCAGGTAGCCCCACTGGATCGTCGGCGCGACCTCCATCACCGACTTGCCGTTCTCCAGCGTGTGCCGGTAGTACGCCGGCATCGGCGGCAGGCCGACGTCCGCGATGCGCACCCCGTCGAGGTAGAGGCCGAGCACACCGCGCCCGCCCGCCCGCACGCGGTACGGCGAGGCCGGGTTCACCCGTACCGACACCACCGTGCGGCGCAGGTCGTACGGCCCGCCGGTGAGCACGATCTCCTCCGGCGGCCGCTTCAGCGCGGCGGCGCCCAGCTCGGGGAGGGTGCGGTGGTCGAAGGAGAAGATGAAGTACGACTTCGGCTTGACGTCGCCGTCCTCGTTGCCGCTGAGCGCGGACTCGTCGAACGCGATCCCGCCGCGCAGGAGGTCCTCCTTGATGACCGCCTCGCGGGGGACGTGCGGGAAGCGGCTCATCAGGTCCTCGACCAAAGCGGTGCGGCTTTGCATGCCCGGCTCCATCCTCGAGACACTGCCCCGGGTCCGCCGTCGACGGGCGGGGCGGTCCCGGGGAGACCTAACAGGAAGACACTACGCACCTACGGCGGCTTCCCGGGTGGCACCCTCCGAATGCGCCCCGTCGTGCGCGTGGCGAAGGCCCCGGCCGCCTCCTCGCGGCCGGGGCCTCGGCAAGACCTCGCTCAGCGGTAGTTCACGAACTGCAGCGCGAAGTCGAGGTCCTTGCCCTTCAGCAGCGCGATGACGGCCTGCAGGTCGTCCCGGCTCTTGGACGTCACGCGCAGCTCCTCGCCCTGGACCTGCGCCTTGATGCCCTTGGGCCCCTCATCGCGGATGATCTTGGCGACCTTCTTGGCGTTCTCCTGCGAGATGCCTTCCTCGATGGTCGCGAAGATCTTGTACTCCTTGCCGGACAGCTGGGGCTCGCCCGCGTCCAGCGACTTCAGCGAGATCCCCCGCTTGACCAGCTTGGTCTCGAAGACGTCCAGGATGGCCTTGACCCGCTCCTCGGAGTTGGCCTGCATCAGGATCTTGTCCCCGGACCACGAGATCGACGCGCCGACGTTCTTGAAGTCGTAGCGCTGCGAGATCTCCTTGGCGGCCTGGTTGAGGGCGTTGTCGACCTCCTGCCGCTCGACCTTCGAGACGATGTCGAAACTGGAGTCGGCCATCTTCTGTTGGCTCCTTGGCTCTGATCCGTCAGGTCCGCGACCCGCCTCCGGGCCGCCCCCGCAAGCCTAGCCACCGGACCCGCCCGAAGCGCTGATCAATAGGGTGGCGAAGCACCCCCGCGCATCGGGTATTGTTTACGACGTCGCCACGGGGACCGCACACAAGCGGCCCACGGAGACACTTCCCAGGCGGTGTGCCCGAGTGGCCAATGGGAGCGGACTGTAAATCCGTCGGCTTAGCCTACCCAGGTTCGAATCCTGGCGCCGCCACAGTGGAAACACAGCCCCTGAGCTGCGGAAACGCAGAGCAGGGGCTGTTTTGCTTGCTCGGGCGGGCGTTGGCCGCTGTCTCGCTCCGTCCCGTTCTCGGACGCTCTCCACCAGCGGTTGTGGACGGGGTGTGGACGGGAATCCGGAGCCCGACCTGCGGCTGTGGGGCATGCGTGGGACGGCTGGCTGCACCTTGGCTTCGCGGTCGTGGCCGCATTGTCAGTGGCCAGTGCGAGGCTCCCGGCATAGCCGTGCGAGGAGATCATCATGGGTACCTGGGCTACCGGCCCCTTCACCCATGCCGACCTTCCGCTCCGACCTCCGGAACCTGGCGGACGAAGCCCTCGGCCGCATCGTCAGCGACGAATCCGGATTGGCGTCGAACTGGGTCAACCCACGGGACGGCAGACAATGGCGTGCGACGCTCAACAGCCTTCGCGCCGTACTCGCCCCGCCGCCACCGACCATCCCGCTCTTTGACATCAAGCCATAGCGCGGAGCTCAAGAGTCCACTGTGCCGCCGGGGTTCATCGGCCACTACATGTACCAGTCGAAGTCCGGTCCGTGGCTGAGCGCCTGGTCGGAGAGGAGGCGGCGTGGCCAGCAGGTCTGCCCACCGTTCGCCGAGATCGGTCTGCTGGCGCCGGAACAGCGCGCGACAAGGCCCCCCGCCCCCGCTTCCCACTGCCGTGATGAAGGCACGGTAGGAGGGAGGAAGGCTCATCCCGTGCTCCTGCTCGAAGCGAGCCATTCGGGATTCCGTGACCGGCGGGTCGAGCTGGTGGCGGTGACGTGCCGCACCGAATCGCCGATGGCCGGGGTCGGCTTCGGCCAGCGCGTGGGGCCGCTCGTGCACCTCCGTGGCGTTGCCCATGCGCCGATCGCAGGACGGTTTCCCGCGCCGGCGGACGACGACTCGGTGGAAGGGGACCGGAAACTCACTTCCGGTCCCCTTCCCAGCTGTCGCCGCCGGCGCGGGCGGGGTCAGTAGCTCAGGGCGGCGACCTCGGACGCGCCCGATTCCGTGCCGTCCGCGTAGAGGACCGTGACGCGGTAGTAGACCGTGGTGGCGGCCGGCTGGGTGCGGTCGGACCAGTACCAGTCGGTCGAGTTGCCCTTGGGCTCCGTGGCGAGCGCGTCGAAGGTCCCGCTCTCGCGGTTCCATCGGCTCACGGTGAAGGCCGTCACCGGGCTGCCGTTGGCGTTCTTTCCGTCGGTGAGGAACCAGTGGAGGGAGCCGGTCTCGTTGCTGTTCAGGTGGATCGGGGCGCCGGTCGCCGGTGGGGCGGTGGGGCGGAGGTCGAGTTCGGTGACCTCGGTGACGGTCGCGCCGGTGTCGGGGGTGAGCTGGTTGCCGTACTGGTCGACGGAGACGACCGCGTAGCGGATCCGTTGGCCGTCGGCCGCCGTCCGGTCGTGGAAGGTCGTCGCCTTGATCTCCCGCGGCCGCAGGGTCCAGGGGTCGATCAGCGGGGCGTACGTCCACCGCCCGTCGGCGAACGTGCCGCGCAGCACGCGGTAGTGGTCGAGGCCCGGTGCGGTGTCGGCGTCCCAGGTGAGGGTGACGCCGTTCTCCTTGGGGTCGGCGGTCAAGCCGTTGACCGGGGCGGGAGCCGTCGTGTTCCCGGAGACGGTGACGACGACCTCCTGGGACGGGGTGCCTCCGTTGCCCGCGTGGTCGACCGCGACCACCCCGTAGTAGTAGGTGGCGCCGGGCGGCGGCGCCGCGTCGGTGAACGTGGTGCCCTCGACCCCCGTGCCGACCACCTCCCGCGGGCCCCCGGTACCGCGCGGCTGGGCGTACCGGATGATCGTGTAACCCGCGAAGTCGTCGCTGGTCCGCTCGGAGGGGTCCCAGGTCAGCGTGACGCCTGCCTCGTCCTCCCGGCCGCGCGCGTTGAGTGCGGTGTCGACCGGACCCGTCAGGTCGCGGGTGTAATACATCGCCGCGTGCGAGGCCGCCGACTCGTTGCCGTGCGTGTCGACGGCGGTGACCACGTAGTAGTGGATGTCGCCGGTCTGCGGCAGCGGCCCCGTGTAGCCGCCGTGCGACAAGGCGTCGCCGGTCACCCGGTTCTCCGGGGTGAGGGCGACCGGCAGGGACGTCGAGCGGTAGACGCGGTAGCCGGCCAGGTCGGGCTCGGAGTTGCTGTCCCAGTACAGGGTGATCGTGCTGGGGTAGCCCATGGCCCAGTTCTCCTCGACGCCCTTCGGGGCGGCGGGGGCGGCGCTGTCGACGGTCGTGATGCCGAGGTCGGCGGTGCCCGGCGAGGTGTTCCCGGCCTTGTCGTAGGCGCGGACCTCGTAGTAGTAGACGTTGCCGTCCTTCGGGACGGTCGTGTCGGTGTACGAGGTGGAGGTCGTCGTGGCGATCGGCTTCGAGGGGTAGGAGGCGCCCTTCAGCCGGCGGTAGACGCGGTACCCGGCGAGGTCCATCTCCTTGTTCTTGGCCCAGCCGACCTTCGTGGACGCGGTGGTCGCGCTGTAGGCGACGGTGGTCCCGGCCGGGACGAGGGGCTTGACCTTGTCGACCGTCGCCGACGTGCGGGGGGCGTAGCCGAACGTGACGTTGGCCGAGCCCGTCCAGTTGACGAAGTCGACGCGCAGGGTGTGCTTGCCGGAGGGGACGGTGACGTTGGCGGTCTTGCGCACCGTGGACGACACGTTCTTCCACAGGTCGACCTTGCGGACGCCGTCGAGGTAGACGCGGATGCCGTCGCGGGAGGAAGCGGTGAACGTGAACGGCCCACCCGAACCGAAGTCGCGCGTGGTGGACCAGCGGACGCCGAAGTTGTTGACGGGCAGGCCCTTGTAGGGCGCGCCGGTGCCCCAGTTCTGGTCGATCGCCGAGTCGCAGTCCGTGTGCCTGGGTGTCCCGGAGAACGTGGTGTTCGCGTAGAACGTTCGCTTGAAGACCGGCGAGGTGCAGGTCACGGCGGCGGAAGCGGGCGTGGCCGCGGTGAGCAGGCCGCCCGCTGTGGCGAGCACGACGGTGGCGGCCGTGGCGACCGTGGCGCTTCTGGGTCGGTTCATGCGTTCCTTCGCTTCCGGTCCTCGGCGGCATGGCGGCACCACCGACGATCAGGACCGATGAGGAACGCGCTTGGTTGTACGCCCCGGACCTCGATGTCCACGGCTTCTGCCGCGGCGTAGGAGCAGGAAGACGGCCTTGGCCAGGACGACGGCCACGAGGGCGCCGACGGCCCAGTGCTTCCAGGGGCCGGACGTCAGGAGCAGCCCGCCCAGGCCCAGGTGGGCGACGACGACCAACACGACGACGGCTGCGAGGCCGAGCTTCGTGCGCCGTCGCGCCGGGTACCGGGCCGGGTGGCCGGTACGGACGTGGCCTTCGGCCTGCTGCGACCGCTCGACGCCCATGATGAGGAACCCCCCACCTTCCGTGATCGGTGTGCTCTTCGACCATGACGACAGGGCGGCGGGGCGGTATGTGACACCGGCCGTGCGACGGGTCCCCTCCTCCCGGGGTCAGCGCCAGTAGGTGTCGTGGCTGAGGCGGTGGTGGTGGCTGTCGTACTGGTCGACGGTGGCGATGGTCCTGCCGTCGGGGACGGCGACGGCCCAGGCGCGGTAGTCGGTGCCGGGGACGGTGACGGTGGTGGCCTTGAGGTGGGTGCCGTCGGTGAGGTTGACGATGCCGTACGCGACGGCGGCCTCGGGGTTGGAGACCATGAGGCGGGAGCCGGTGGTGCCCTTGTCGTGCAGGCCCCACAGGCCCGTGCCGCCGCTGCCGGCGGGGTCGTGGGCCCCGGTGACGGGCTGGCAGTCGGACCAGGGGCCGCCCTGGTGGTCGATGCGGATGCCGCCGATGTACATGCGCTGGCACAGCAGCGCCGTGCCGGGGGCGGTGGTGCCGTCGGGGAGCGCGGGGAGGCGGTAGCCCTCCGGCAGCGTCGGGTGGAACTCCAGCGCGACCGACCAGGGGGCGCCGCCGGTCGTGCCGCCGGCCACCCGGACGGTGACGGGGCCGGGCGACGCGGTGGCGGTCGGGCTCGCCGCCGGGGAGGAACGGTCCGCGGGGCCGGCGGAGGGGCGGGCCCCCTGGATCGAGACCGCCACGGCGACGGCGAGGACGCAGGCGGCACCGGCCACGGCGCCGACGGCGACCGCCGCGCGGTGGCGCTTCCTGTGCGCCCGCGCGGTGGCGAGGATCCGGTCGACGGGGGCCTGGGAGGCGGGGTAGGCGTCGCGCGACCGGGCGAAGGCGTCGCGCAGCCAGTCCTCTTGGGCGGGGCGGCGGTCGTGGTCGGGAGTCATCGTGCCTCTGCGGGGCGGCTGGACGGGTGAAGACGGGCGAGGGTCGCCCGGTTGCGCAGTTTGTCCAGGGCCCGGGAGGCCTGGCTCTTCACGGTGCCGACCGAGCACCCGAGGACGTCCGCCACTTCCTCCGCTGACAGGTCCTCGCAGTAGCGCAGCACGACGACCGCCCGCTGCCGCTCCGGTAGTCCGGCGAGCAGGCGGGCCAGGGCGTCGTACCCGTCCACGCCCCCGACACCCGCCCCGTCCTCGGGGGCGGGGCGGGTGTCGGGCAGCGACGGGAGGAGGAGGTGGGCGATCCTGCGGCGGCGGTGCCGGCTGCGGTTGGTGTTGACCAGCGCCCGCCGCACGTAGTGCTCCGCGTGCTCGGGCCGCAACCGCCCCCAGTGCGGGTACACCTTGGCCAGCGTCGACTGCACCAGGTCCTCCGCTTCGTGGAAGTCCGCGGTGAGCAGGTACGCGGTGTGCGTCAAGGCGCGCCAGCGGGCGGCGACGAAGCGGGTGAACTCCGCGTCCGGTTCGCTGCCCTCGGCTCGGTGGTCACGTGGCTGCACGGCAGGAGGTGCCCGTCCTTCTTCCTGGGATCAGCGCCAGTAGGTGTCGTGGCTGAGGCGGTGGCGGTGGCTGTCGTACTGGTCGACGGCGGCGATCGTCCTGCCGTCGGGTATGGCGACGGCCCAGGCACGGTAGTCGGTGCCGGGGACGGTGACCGTGGGAGCCTTCAGACGGGTGCCGTCGGTGAGGACGACGACGCCGTACGCGACGGCGGCCTCGGGGTTGGAGACCATGAGGCGGGAGCCGGTGGTGCCCTTGTCCTGGAAGCCCCACAGGCCCATGCCGCCGCTGCCGGCGGGGTCGTGGGCGCCGGTGACGGGCTGGCAGTCGGACCAGGGGCCGCCCTGGTGGTCGATGCGGACGCCGTCGATGTACATGCGCTGGCACAGCAGCGCCGTGCCGGGGGCGGTGGTGCCGTCGGGGGACGTGGGAAGGTCGTAGCCCTCCGGCAGCGTCCGGTGGAACTCCAGGGCCACCGACCAGCGCTTGCCGTCCACCCGGCCCTCGCCGATCAGCTGCGTGACGACCTTGGGCGCCTGCTTCCCGGGTGCGGCGACCGCCTTGGCGGCCACGGCGGCGGGTGCGCCGGCGCGGTGCGTGGCCGGGGCGGACGGGGCCGACGGCGCCGCCATGGCGGAGGCGCCGAGCGACATCGCGCCGATCGCGACCGCCGTGGCGGCCGCCACGCCTGCCTTCCTGGCAAAACTGAGAGCCACGGAGCATTTCTCCTTCGAAGCCGCCACCCGGCACCGCGCCGGGCGGTCCTTGACGGCCGGCGCGTGGGCCCGCGCGCCGGCCTGCGGTGGCCACCGGATGTGGTGGCCGCCGCTTGGACGTCCATTCGTAGGTACTCCCGAATGTGCGCGGAGGGTTGCACGGCCGCGCAACTTCCTCCGGGACGCGGCCGGTTGAGGTCGCACCGTACGGTGGCATCCGGCCGGTCCCGTCACGCGGGCCGCAGGGGAGAGGGAGCCGGGAATGGCAGGCCGGGCCCGTGGCCTCGGGCTCCGCGAGGCCCAGATCGTGGTGGGCGAACGCCACGACCACCACGGCGAACGGATCGTCCGCACCCCCGACAGCCCCCTCGACACGGAATCCCTGCACGCCCGCGCCGCCGGCTTCCCCGGCCGCGTCGCCGCGATCGAGGCGGTGTGGGACGGCGACACCGTGCACGACCGGTTCGTGGAGCTGCTGGCGATCACCGCGGACCCTGCGGGCGAGCACCACCTGGCCAGTCGACCCATCGGGGCACCGCGGTGCGGTACCTGGGCGAGGAGAGGGCCGTGGGCCGGCGCCACCCTTCGGCGGTCGCCGCCGACCGGGCAGGCCGGGCCCTGGCCTCCGTCCTCTCGGTCCCCTTCCACTCCGCGAGTCCGGACACCCCGGACGACGAGGCGCCGCGCCTGCGGCTCTGAGCGACGCGAGGGCCACCGGGAGCCACCTGGAGCCCCTGGTGGGCATCGGTACCACCCGGCACTTCCGGTATTTCGGGATGAGATGTACGAAAGAGGGGAAAGTGGTTGAACGTGGCACGCAGCTGTCGCGTACCTCCTGCTGAGGGAGGAGGGATGCCTGTGTGATCCGCGGTGACCGCACCGACACGCTCTGCCGGACTCCTACGGACGGCCGACGCCGCCCGCCGGGGCCTCGGGAGCAGAAGAGGTTTCCCCATGAACTACATAGCCGAGCGATTGCGCGTCCAGCCGCAGGCGGAGGACGCCGTACCGGTGCGCCCGCGGGTGAGCGCCGGTGACTGCGGCCTGCTGCTGATCCGGCTCACCTTCGGTGTCCTGATGGCGGGGCACGGGCTCCAGAAGCTCTTCGGATGGTTCGGCGGCCAGGGGCTCACCAGCACCGGCAAGGGTTTCGAGATGATGGGCTACTCGCCGGGGAAGGTCTTCGCCGCCATCTGCGGGGCCTCGGAGTTCCTGGGCGGCGTGGGCCTGGCGCTGGGGCTGTTCACCCCGCTCGCCGCGGCGGCGCTCATCGGCGTGATGATCAACGCCATGGTCACGGTGACCGGTGCCCGCGGGCTGTGGGACGAGCAGGGCGGCATCGAGTACAACCTGGCCATCACCGTCGTCGCCCTCGGGATCGCCGCCATCGGCCCCGGGCGGCTCGCGCTGGACCGGTACTTCCGCTGGGGGAGGGGCGGCTGGGCCGATGCCGCCGTCGCGCTGGCCCTGGGCGGCGTGGGGGCGCTGGTCGTCCTGAACCTGTAGGCCGGGCCCCCGTACCGGGGGCACCTGCCGGTGACCCCGGGGCGCAGACGGCCCCGGGGTCACCTGACGTCCGACGCGGGCGCCGCAGCAAGCTCACCCCTACGAGTGACGCGTGAGGCGTGCGCAGGAAATCGAACACATGATTGAATCCTGTGCATGGCCAACACCGTGTTCCCGCCCGACCTGGTGCAGGCGCAGCGCGAATGGCACCGCACCTACGCGCAACTCGCCGCGGAGCCCGCCCATGCGGCGGTCCTGCGGCGACGCCTGCTCTGGCTCTCCTGCCGGCTGTTCTGGCACCCGTACTGGCGCACCGGCCCCGGCCGGTTGCCCGCGGCCCGCGTGGAGCTGCGGCGGCAGGCGCGGGCCGCTCAGAACCCGAGGTCGGACAGACCGGGATGATCGTCGGGCCGTCGTCCGAGCGGCCAGTGGTACGCGCGCTCCGCCTCGGCGATCGGGGTGTCGTTGATGCTGGCCAGCCGTACGCGCATCAGGCCCTCGTCGTCGAACTCCCAGTTCTCGTTGCCGTACGAGCGGTACCAGTTGCCGGAGTCGTCGTGGCACTCGTAGGCGAAGCGGACCGCGATGCGGTTGCCGTCGAAGGCCCAGAGCTCCTTGATGAGCCGGTACTCCTGCTCCCTGGTCCATTTGCGGGTGAGGAACGCGACGATCTCCTCCCGGCCGTTGACGAACTCGCCGCGGTTGCGCCACCGGCTGTCGGGTGTGTAGGCGAGGGACACCTTCTCGGGGTCGCGGCTGTTCCAGGCGTCCTCCGCGAGGCGGACCTTCTCGATCGCGGTCTCGCGGGTGAACGGGGGTGCCGGGGGCTTCATCGGCATGGTCTCTCCGTGACGTCAGGGGGATGGCGCTGGTCGTCCCGATACGATCAAGTGCAGCCCAGAGCCGGACTGATCGCATCTCGGCCGTCCCCCCTCTACCCGTCCGCTCGCGCCCGCATCCCGCGCCCCGTGGAATGCGCGGGTCGGTGTACTGCTGTGACCTCAAGGCCGCCCGGGAGATCGGCTTCGACGAGGCCTTCCCGTACGTGGACTTCACCAAGCCCCTCGGCCAACGGCGCATCGGCATCCGGCGGATTCACCCGGAGCCCGGAGCCCGGAGCCCGGCGCCAAGGCCCACCGGGCTGCCCGGGGTGCGGTTCAGTTCCCGGCGACGTCCTTCACGGCGACCGACACCGGGGTGTGACCCTCGATCAGTTCCAGGGTGAGCCCCGCCGTCGAGGGCGTGTCGAGCAACTCCGCCAGCACCGCCGCGACGTCGTCACGGGTCACCGAACCGCGCCCGGTGGAAGCGGCGAGCCGGACCCGCCCCGTGCCCGGGTCGTCGGTCAGATGGCCGGGGCGGACGATCGTCCAGTCCAGGGCGGCGCGCCGGCGCACCTCGGCGTCGGCGGCGCCCTTGGCGCGCAGGTAGGCGGCGAAGACCTCGTCGGTGCCGGAGCGGGACCCGGCGTCGGCCCCCATGGCGGAGACCATCAGGTAACGGCGTACGCCCGCGCGTTCCGCGGCATCGGCCAGCAGCACGGCGGCGTCCCGGTCGACGGTCTCCTTGCGGGCGGCGCCGCTGCCCGGCCCCGCGCCCGCCGCGAAGACGACCGCGCCGGCCCCGGCCAGTGCCTGGGCCACCTCGTCCACCGATGCCGACTCCAGGTCGAGCACGATCGGCTCGGCGCCGGCCTCGCGCAGGTCATCGGCCTGTTCCGGCGTGCGGATGATGCCCGCCACCTCGTCCTCGCGCGCGGCGAGCAGCCGCTCCAGCCGCAGCGCGATCTGTCCATGTCCACCAGCGATCACAGTGCGCATGCCACCGACGCTACGCCCGGCGCGCCGTTCATGCCGGGTCACGTCGGCTCCTCGACTGACGCGGCAGGTCGAGCGCCAGGGTGTCGGTGTACTCGCGTACCGCGCTGGTCCGGGAGACGACCCGCCCCCGGTGGATGACGATCCGGCTGTACGCGAGCGAGAGCGCGCTCTCCAGCCGGTCGGCCCGTACCGCGAGCAGCTCGGCGGGGAAGCCCGCCTCCACCCGCACCTCGGGCAGCCCCATGACGGCGCGGGCGTCCCGGCTCACCGCCTCGTACGCCTCCCCCGGGGCGCACTCGCCGTGGGAGGCGAGCAGGAAGGCGGCCTCCAGGGGGTCGCCACGGCCGACGGGGTTGGTCAGGTCGCGCAGCGCGCCGCTGCCCGCGGCGATCCGGACGCCGGCCGCCCGCAGGGTCCGCACCGGCGCGGTGCCGCCGCGGCGCAGCGACTCCAGGGCGCCGCAGCCGCCCTGCGGGAGGGCGGTCAGCGAGACCCCGGCGGCGGCGAGCTGCCCCGCCAGACGGACGGTCGTGTCGTACGGGAGCCGGGCCAGGCCGCCGCAGGGGCCGAGGGCGACGCCGGGGCGCAGTCCTCCCGCCATCGCGGCGAGCCGGGAGAGCCGGGCCGGGTCGGCGGCGTCGGTGTGCAGGTCGACCGGGAGGCCGAACTCGGCGGCCACGGCGAGCACGGCCTCCGCGTACCCGCCCGGGTCGGGGTCGAGGTCGGGGCAGCCGCCCACCACGTCGGCGCCCATCTTGAGGGCGTCGCGGAGCACGGCGAGGCCGTCCGCGCCGGCGGGCCCGGTGAGCACCCGGGGCACCGCCACGGTCCGCACGTCGACCAGGCCGCGCAGGGCGCGCCGGGCCTGCAGCGCCGCCTCCAGGGCGCGCAGCCCCTGTACGTCGCCGATGCGGATGTGCGTGCGGACCGCGGTCGCGCCGTGGCCTAGCTGGTGGAGGGCGCCCTCGGTGACCCGCCGCTGCACGTCCTCGGCGTCGTACGAGGGCGGTCCGGCGGAGCCGGCGGTCAGGGCGGTGTCGAGGTGGGCGTGGGGTTCGGCGGGGGCGGGCAGCAGGAGGTAACCGCCGAGGTCGACACGGGTGCCCTCGTGGAGGCTGCCGGCGGTGCCGACGGCCTCGATGCGCGCTCCGGCCAGGCGCACGTCGACGGTGCGGCCGTCGGCGAGGCGGGCACCGCAGAGCAGGAGGGCGGGGGCTGGGGCGGTTTCGCCCAGCGGCGGGTCGGTGGGCTGCTGCGGCTGGCTGTCGGTCATCGCGCTCCTCGGGGCCGGAGGCAAGATCACGCGGTTCCGAGCCTAGGGCGCGGTGCCCGGTCCGTCCGGGAAGAGCGAATAGTCGTACTGGTGACGTCAAGTGACGTATGGGGCCGAGCGGCTGGGGCGGCGGAGGTGGGAGGTGGTCCGGCGACTGCCCGCAAGATACGGATTTCACCTTCGGCGGCGGACCGTGTAATGTCTTCCTCGCTCGCCCCAATAGCTCAGTCGGCAGAGCGTCTCCATGGTAAGGAGAAGGTCTACGGTTCGATTCCGTATTGGGGCTCTGGTGATCGGATGACCCGCCACCCGGCGGGTGATCTTTTCATCGAAGCGGCGTAGCTCAGTCGGTAGAGCAAGCGGCTCATAATCGCTGTGTCACCGGTTCAAGTCCGGTCGCCGCTACCCCGCGTAGCCGATTGTGGGATCGGTCCTTCAATCGGCTACTCTTTCCGTGTTCAAACCTTATTGCCGTTCGTCAAGGAGCACTCACGTGGCCGCCACCGACGTCCGCCCGAAGATCACGCTGGCCTGCGTGGAGTGCAAGGAGCGGAACTACATCACCAAGAAGAACCGGCGCAACGACCCGGACCGTCTTGAGATGAAGAAGCACTGCCCGCGCTGCAACGCGCACACCGCGCACCGCGAGACGCGCTGACCCAGGCCGTAAGACCGAAGAGGCCGCCCCTGTCACCGGGGGCGGCCTCTCGGCGTTGGCGGACCCGCCGACGTGCAGACCACAGCTCCAGGAGGTGCCGATGGCGCTGGACCAGTCCTTCGTGGGGCGGACGTATCCGCCCACCGCTCCCTACGAGGTGGGCCGGGAGAAGATCCGCGAGTTCGCCGAGGCCGTCGGCGACCCGAACCCGGTCTACACCGACCCCGACGCGGCCAAGGCCCTGGGCCACCCGGACGTGATCGCGCCGCCGACCTTCCCGTTCGTGATCACGTACAAGGCCTCGGGGCAGGTCGTCCTCGACCCGGAGCTGGGACTGGACTACGGCCGGGTGGTGCACGGCGACCAGAGGTTCAGCTACACCCGCCCCGTGCGGGCCGGTGACCGCCTGTCGGTGACGGTCACCATCGAGGCCATCAAGTCGCTCGCGGGCAACGACGTCATCGACGTCCGCGGCGAGGTCCACGACGAGAGCGGCGAGCACGTGGTGACGGCGCTCATGAAACTGGTGGCGCGCGCGCCGGAGGGTGAGTGAACCGATGACGGCGAAGATCTCCTACGACGAGGTCGAGGTCGGCACCGAGCTGCCGGCGCGGTCCTTCCCCGTGAACCGCGCCACGCTCGTGCAGTACGCGGGCGCCTCCGGTGACTTCAACCCGATCCACTGGAACGAGAGGTTCGCCACGGAGGTCGGCCTGCCGGACGTCATCGCGCACGGCATGTTCACCATGGCCTCGGCGATCCGCGTGGTGACGGACTGGGCGGGCGACCCGGGCGCGGTCGTGGAGTACGGGGTCCGCTTCACCAAGCCGGTCGTGGTGCCGAACGACGGCACGGGCGCGCTGATCGAGGTCAGTGCCAAGGTCGCGGCCAAGCTGGACGACGACGAGCGCACGGTCCGGGTGGACGTCACGGCCCTCAGCGCCGGGCAGAAGGTGCTGGGCATGTCGCGCGCAGTGGTCCGGCTGGCATAGCCGTGAGGAGAAGGCGGCGGGGCGTCCCGCCGCCTTCCTCTTGCCCCCACTTGTTATTGACTGATAACTTACTTGGCATGGCAGGTGACGGCATGCGGATGAGCGCGGAGGAGCGCCGCGAGGCGGCGATCCGCGCGGCGATGACGGAGTTCGGCACGGGTGGCTACAACGGCACCTCCACCGGCGTCATCGCCAAGCGCATGGGTGTGTCGCAGCCGTACCTCTTCCGGCTCTTCCCCAACAAGAAGGCGTTGTTCATGGCCGTCGCGGCGCGGTGCGTCGAGACGATCGAGGCGCACTTCGAGAAGGCGGCCGAGGGGCTGGAGGGGGAGGAGGCCTTCGAGGCGATGTGCGGCTCGTACCAGGAGCTCATCGGGGACGGCGACGTCCTGCGGATGCAGTTGCAGATGTACGTGGCCGCCGTCGACGACGAGGAGATCCGCGAGGCCTGCCGGCGCGGCTGGCTGGGCCTGTGGGACTTCGTCAGGGCACGTACGGGGGTGGGCGACCGCGAAGCGGCGGAGTTCTTCGGCACGGGGATGCTCGTGAACGTACTGGTGGCGCTCGGTGTCCCACAGCACGAGCGCGGCTGGGCGGGGATCGAGGACCTCTACGCCGACCGCTTCCCGGGGAAGGGCTGACGGGTCGCGTCGGCCTGCCGTGGGGCCCACCCATGTCCATGAAAGTTATTGATCGATTACTAATCAGCTGGGGGAGTTCATGGCACAGCAACCGACGGAGGGCCGGCGCGGCAGCGTCGTCTGGGCACTCGTCATCACCAGCGTCGCCGGGTTCATGGCGGCGCTCGACAACCTGGTCGTCACCACGGCGCTGCCCTCCATCCGCGCGGACCTGGGCGGCGCCCTGGAGGACCTGGAGTGGACGGTGAGCGCCTACACGCTCACCTTCGCCGTCCTCCTGATGTTCGGCGCCGCCCTGGGCGACCGTTTCGGCCGCCGGCGCATGTTCCTGGTGGGCCTCGGCGTCTTCTCCGCGGCCTCCGCCGCCGCGGCCCTCGCCCCCGGCATGGGCGAACTCATCGCCGCCCGCGCCGTCCAGGGCGTCGGCGCCGCGATCCTCATGCCGCTGACCCTCACCCTGCTCTCGGCCACCGTGCCGCCCGAGCGGCGCGGCATGGTGTTCGGCATCTGGGGCGCGGTGAACGGTCTCGCGGTCGCCGCCGGACCGCTCATCGGCGGCTCGCTCACCGAACACATCTCCTGGCAGTGGATCTTCTGGCTGAACGTCCCGATCGGCGTGCTCCTCCTGCCCCTCGCCCGGCTGCGGCTCGCCGAGAGCCGCGGCCCCGACCCCCGGCTCGACGTGACCGGCACGGTGCTCGCCAGCGCGGGTCTGTTCGGCATCGTCTACGCCCTCGTCCGCGGCAACGCCGACGGCTGGACCAGCGGCCCGGTCCTCGGCGGACTCGCCGGCGGCGGTGTGCTGATGGCCCTGTTCGTCCGGCACGGCATCCGCGCCCGCAACCCGATCCTGCCGATGCGGCTCTTCCGCAGCCGCGCCTTCGCCGCCGTCAACACGGCCAGCCTGCTGATGTTCCTCGGCATGTTCGGCTCGATCTTCCTGCTCAGCCAGTTCCTCCAGGGCGTCGCGGGCTACTCCCCGACCGAGGCGGGGCTGCGCATGCTGCCCTGGACGGGCATGCCGATGATCGTCGCGCCCATCGCGGGCTTCCTCTCCGACCGCATCGGAGGCCGCCCGGTCGTCGCCGCCGGACTCGCCCTGCAGGCGGTGGGCCTCGGCTGGTTCGCCGTGGTGATCGAGCCGGGGGTGTCCTACGTGGCGCAGGTGCCGGCGCTGATCGTGAGCGGCATCGGGATGGCGATGTACTTCGCCCCGAGCGCCAACATCGTCATGGGCAGCGTCCGGCCGGAGGAGCAGGGCATCGCCTCGGGCGCCAACAACGCCCTCCGCGAGGTCGGCGGGGCCCTCGGCGTCGCGACCCTCGCGGCGGTCTTCTCCGCCCAGGGCGGCTACGAGTCGGCGGCGCGGTTCGTCGACGGCCTCACTCCCGCCCTCTGGGTGGGCGCGGCCGCCGTCGCGGTCGGAGCGCTCGCGGCCCTCCTCATCCCGGGCCGACGCGCCACGAAGGCCCCCGAGCCGGTCCCCGCCCCGCCCAAGTCCCTGGTCGACGCGACGCCCTGACGCCCCGTCCGGCGCGCGTCACCACCGGCCGGCCCGGTGGTGACGCGCGCTCCGGGCTACCCGGACCCCGTCCGCCCCGCGGGCGTCCATCCCTCGCTGCGGATGTCGAGCGCCAGGTCGCGGTCGTGGACCTCCTCGCCGCACGCGCGGCAGTACTCGACAGGGTCCACCGGATGGTCGTCCCGGTGCCGGAGTACGACCGGCGGCTCGTCCACCGCCCACTTGTCGCCCCACGTCACCAGGGACCGGATGACCGGCGCGAGGTCACGCCCCGCCTCCGTCAGGTGGTACTCGTACCGCAGCGGCCGCTCGCTGTAGGCGCGCCGCTCGACGACGCCGGCCTCCTCCAATGCGCGCAGCCGTGCGGTGAGGCGGTCGCGCGGAGCGCCCGTGTTGCGGGCGATGGCGTCGAAGCGCCTGTTGCCGTAGAGGATCTCGCGGACCGCGAGCAGCGCCCACTTCTCGCCGACGACGGACAACGCCGCGGCCGCCGAGCAGGGGCGCCCCGGCAGTGGGGGCACAGGTGTGGTCGGGCTCACCGGGCCAGTCTCACACGGAAGGTTGTGATGTCAAACCCTCTCGCCCTACCCTCGTCCTCACGTGATAGTTGGAAAATCAAACTAACTACGCACCGCACCCTCAGGAGGCGAGAACGTCATGCGCGACGCCGTCATCGTCGAAGCCGTCCGCACCCCCATCGGCAAGGGCAAGCCGGGCGGGGCGCTCGCCGGGACGCACCCGGTGGAACTGCTCGCCCACACCCTCAAGGAACTCGTCGGCCGCAGCGGGATCGACCCGGCGCTGGTCGACGACGTCATCGGCGGCACCGTCGACCAGGTCGGCGAGCAGGCCATGAACACCACCCGCTGGGCCTGGCTGTCGGCGGGCTTCCCCGACTCCGTCCCGGCCACCACGGTCGACCGGCAGTGCGGCTCCTCCCAGCAGGCCGTGCACTTCGCCGCGCAGGGCGTCATCGCCGGCGCCTACGACGTCGTCGTGGCCTGTGGCGTGGAGTCGATGAGCCGGGTGCCCATGTGGTCCAACGTGCCGCCCGGCGCGGACCCGTTCGGCCCCGGCGTCGCCGAGCGCTTCCCGGGCGGACTCGTGCCGCAGGGCGTCAGCGCGGAGCTGATCGCCGCCAAGTGGTCGCTGGGCCGGGAGGCGATGGACGCCTTCGCCGCCGAGTCGCACCGCAAGGCCGCCGCCGCCTGGTCGGCCGGCGCCTTCGACGCCGAGGTCGCGCCGCTGGCCGGACTCACCACGGACGAGTCCGTCCGTCCCGCGACCACCCCGGAGATCCTCGCCGGACTGCGCCCCGCCTTCGCCGACCCCGGCTACGCCGAGCGCTTCCCGCAGATCGACTGGTCGGTCACGGCCGGCAACAGCAGCCCGGTCAACGACGGGGCCTCCGCCGTGCTGATCACCAGCAGCGAGACCGCGGAGCGCCTGGGACTGCGCCCGCTCGCCCGGCTGCACAGCTTCGCGGTCACCGGCTCCGACCCCCTGCTGATGCTGACCGGGGTCATCCCGGCCACCGAGCGGGTGCTGCGCCGCGCCGGGCTGGACCTGGCGGACGTCGACCTGTTCGAGGTCAACGAGGCCTTCGCCAGCGTCGTCCTCGCCTGGCTGCAGGAGACCGGCGCCGACCCGGCCAAGGTCAACGTCAACGGCGGCGCCATCGCGCTGGGCCACCCGCTCGGCGCCAGCGGCACCCGGTTGATGACCACCCTCGTCCACGCCATGCGGGCCCGAGGCGCGCGCTACGCGCTGCAGACCATGTGCGAGGCGGGCGGCCTCGCCAACGCGACGGTCCTCGAGGCGCTCTGATCCGTACGGGGCGGGCGGTATCCCTGGCGGGGCCGCCCGCCCCGTAACCTGAATGCCGTGCACGTACTCCACGACGCCCCGCTCGCGCCCCTGACCACCTTCCGCCTCGGTGGCCCCGCCACCCGCCTGGTGACGGCGACCACGGACGCCGAGGTCGTCGAGGCCGTCCGGGAGGCGGACGCGGCCGGGACGCCGCTGCTGGTCATCGGCGGCGGCAGCAACCTGGTGATCGGCGACGAGGGCTTCGCGGGCACCGCGCTGCGCATCGCCACCAGCGGGTTCGAGCTCAGCGGCACCGCGTTGGAGCTCGCGGCGGGCGAGGTCTGGACGGACGCCGTCGCCCGCACCGTGGAGGCGGGCCTGGCGGGCGTCGAGTGCCTGGCCGGCATCCCGGGCTCCGCCGGGGCCACGCCCATCCAGAACGTGGGCGCGTACGGCCAGGAGGTCGCCAGCACGATCACCGAGGTGGTCGCGTACGACCGCACCACCGGCGAGACGGTCGTCCTGGACAACGCCGCCTGCGCCTTCTCCTACCGGCACAGCCGTTTCAAGGCGGACCCCGCGCGCCACGTCGTGCTGCGCGTGCGCTTCGCCCTGGAGGACGCCGGCGGCATGTCAGGCCCGCTGAAGTACGCGGAGACGGCCCGCGCCCTCGGCGTCGGGACGGGCGACCGGGTGCCCCTGGACACCGCCCGCGAGACGGTGCTGAAGCTGCGCTCGGGCAAGGGCATGGTGCTGGACCCGGAGGACCACGACACCTGGTCGGCGGGCTCCTTCTTCACCAACCCGGTCCTCACCCAGGCCGGTCACGCGGACTTCCTGGCCCGTGTCCACGACCGCCTCGGCCCGGACGTCACGCCCCCCGCCTACCCCGCCGGCGACGGCCGCATCAAGACCTCCGCCGCCTGGCTGATCGACAAGGCGGGCTTCGCCAAGGGCTACGGCACCGGCCCCGCGCGGATCTCCACCAAGCACACCCTCGCCCTCACCAACCGGGGCGGGGCCACGACCGCCGACCTGCTCGCGCTGGCCCGCGAGGTCGTCGAGGGCGTCCACGCGGCCTTCGGGATCACCCTGGTCAACGAGCCGGTGACGGTCGGCGTCAGCCTCTGACCCGCCGCCGGGCGCCCCTCGTACTAGTACGCCACCCCGACCGCCTGCTTCAGCGTCGCCGCGTCGTCGACCACCGCGAGCATCGCGTGCGCCACGTCGGCGCGGCCGATGGTGAGGCCGCCGCGCAGATTGGCGTTGAGCGCGGTCCGGTAGACCCCGGTCAGCGGCTTGTCGCTGAGCTTCGGAGGCCGTACGGCGGTCCAGTCGGTGGCGCTGCGGCGCATCTCCTCCTCCATCGCCCGCAGGTCGTCGTAGACGGGCCGCAGCAGCCCCGAGACGACGGGTGCGGTGATCCGGCCGAGCAGCGTCTCGTCCTGCGGCACCGGGCCCAGTGGGGCCGCGCTGACCGCCACGAAGCGGCGCACGCCCTCCGCCTCCATGGCCCGCAGGACCGGACGGGTGACCTCGGTGGCGATCCCCGCGTCCTTGCGCCGGCGCGGCCCGAGACCGGAGAGCACCGCGTCCCGCCCGGCGACCGCCGCGCGCAGCGGCTCAGGGTCGGTCAGCGACGCCGTGACGACCTCCAGGCCGGATCCGGTCACGGGCAGCCGTGCCGGGTCGCGCACCACCGCGGTGACGTGGTGCCCCGCGGCCAGCGCCTGGCGCACGATCTGCCGGCCGATGCCTCCGGTCGCGCCGAACACCGTGACGTCCATCGTTCCCTCCCAGGTGGGTGAGTACTCACTCACCTTTAGGGTGAGTGCATGCTCACCCCCGAGTCAACACCCACCCGGACGCGGATCCTGGACGCTGCCGAGCGCCTGATGCGCACCATCGGCCTCGCCCGCACCACCACCAAGGAGATCGCGAAGGCGGCCGGCTGCTCGGAGGCCGCGCTCTACAAGCACTTCAGCAGCAAGGAGGAACTGTTCGTCCAGGTGCTCAAGGAGCGGGCGCCACGGCTCGGGCCGCTCATGGCCGAGCTCACCGCCGACCCGGGCGACCGCAGCGTCGAGAGCTGCCTCACCGACATCGCGCGCACCGCGGTCCTCTTCTACGAGTCCAGCGTGCCGATCGCCGCCTCGCTCTTCGCGGAGCCCGCGCTGCTGGCACGGCACCGTGACGCACTGCGCCCCATGGGCTCCGGGCCGCACGTGCCGCTGCGGGAGCTCGCCCGCTACCTGCGCGCGGAGCGTGACAGCGGGCGCATCCGGGCCGACGCCGACCCCGAGGCGGTCGCCGCGCTGCTGCTCGGCGCGTGCTTCCAGCGCGGCTTCCTCAACTGCTACCTGGGCGAACCCGTCGACGACCAGCCGCTGGACGACTTCGCGGTCGCCGTCGCCCGCACCGTCCTGGCCGGGATCAGCCGCTGAGCCAGTCGTCGATCCCCGCCAGGAGCTTGGTCCGCACGCCTTCCGGCGCCGCGGAACCGCGCACCGACTGGCGGGCCAGTTCGGCCAGCTCCTCGTCGGTGAAGCCATGTGCGTCCCGGGCCAGTTCGTACTGCGCGGCGAGCCGGGAGCCGAACAGCAGCGGGTCGTCGGCGCCCAGCGCCATCGGCACCCCGGCGTCGAAGAGGGTGCGCAGCGGCACCTGCTCGGGCTGCTCGTAGACGCCCAGGGCGACGTTGGACGCGGGGCAGACCTCGCAGGTCACGCCGCGCTCGGCGAGCTTCGCCATCAGCCGCGGGTCCTCCGCCGCCCGTACGCCGTGACCGATGCGGCTGGCGTGCAGGTCGTCCAGGCAGTCGCGCACGCTGCCCGCGCCCGCCAGCTCGCCGCCGTGCGGGGCCGCCAGCAGGCCGCCCTCCCGGGCGATGGCGAAGGCGCGGTCGAAGTCCCTGGCCAGACCCCGGCGCTCGTCGTTGGAGAGCCCGAAGCCGACCACCCCGCGGTCCGTGTAGCGCACCGCGAGCCGGGCCAGCGTGCGGGCGTCCAGCGGGTGCTTGGTGCGGTTGGCGGCGACGAGGACGGCCATGCCCACGCCCGTGTCCCGGGAGGCGGTCTCCACGGCGTCCAGGATGATCTCCAGGGCCGGGATCAGCCCGCCCAGGCGGGGCGCGTACGAGGTGGGGTCGACCTGTATCTCCAGCCACCCCGATCCGTCGCGGGCGTCCTCCTCGGCGGCCTCGCGCACCAGACGGCGGATGTCGTCGGGGGAGCGGAGCACGGAACGCGCGATGTCGTACAGGCGCTGGAAGCGGAACCACCCGCGCTCGTCGGTCGCGCGCAGACTGGGCGGCTCGCCCGAGGTCAGTGCCTCGGGGAGGTGCACCCCGTACTTGTCGGCGAGCTCCAGCAGGGTCGCGGGCCGCATCGAGCCGGTGAAGTGCAGGTGGAGGTGCGCCTTGGGGAGGAGGGATACATCGCGTGCCATCCACAGATCCTGCCGCACCGGCGGGGGGTGCCGGTACCTCTTTCGGCCGCTTTCCCCGAACGAGCGCTTGCCCGCACACACACGCGGGCCCCCGGACCGGCCGGTCCGGGGGCCCGCGGGGCGGTCGGCTCAGGCCTTGGCCTCGCCCAGCAGCTTCTGCAGCCGGGAGACTCCCTCGACGAGGTCCTCGTCACCGAGCGCGTACGACAGGCGCAGGTAGCCGGGGGTGCCGAAGGCCTCGCCCGGGACCACGGCGACCTCGGCCTCCTCCAGGATCAGCTCGGACAGCTCCACCGAGCTCTGCGGCCGCTTGCCGCGGATCTCCTTGCCGAGCAGCGCCTTGACCGACGGGTACGCGTAGAACGCGCCCTCGGGCTCGGGGCAGACGACACCGGGGATCTCGTTGAGCATCCGCACGATGGTCTGGCGGCGGCGGTCGAAGGCCTTCCGCATCTCGGCCACGGCCACCAGGTCACCGGAGACGGCGGCCAGGGCGGCGACCTGCGCGACGTTGCTCACGTTCGAGGTGGCGTGCGACTGCAGGTTGGTGGCGGCCTTGACGACGTCCTTGGGGCCGATGATCCACCCCACGCGCCAGCCGGTCATGGCGTAGGTCTTGGCCACGCCGTTGACGACGACGCACTTGTCGCGCAGCTCGGGGAAGAGCGCGGGCAGCGAGACCGCGGAGGCGCCCCCGTATACCAGGTGCTCGTAGATCTCGTCGGTCAGCACCCACAGGCCGTGCTCGACGGCCCAGCGGCCGATCGCCTCGGTCTCGGCCTCGCTGTACACGGCGCCGGTCGGGTTGGAGGGCGACACGAAGAGCACGACCTTGGTCTTCTCCGTGCGGGCGGCCTCCAGCTGCTCGACGGAGACCCGGTAGCCGGTCGTCTCGTCGGCGACCACCTCGACCGGGACACCGCCGGCCAGCCGGATCGACTCGGGGTAGGTCGTCCAGTACGGCGCCGGGACGATGACCTCGTCACCCGGGTCGAGGATCGCGGCGAAGGCCTCGTAGATGGCCTGCTTGCCGCCGTTGGTGACCAGGATCTGGGAGGGGTCGACCTCGTAGCCCGAGTCGCGCAGCGTCTTGGCGGCGATCGCGGCCTTCAGCTCCGGCAGGCCGCCGGCCGGGGTGTAGCGGTGGTACTTCGGATTGCGGCACGCCTCCACGGCCGCCTCGACGATGTAGTCGGGCGTCGGGAAGTCGGGCTCGCCGGCTCCGAAGCCGATGACCGGTCGCCCGGCGGCCTTGAGGGCCTTGGCCTTCGCGTCCACGGCGAGCGTCGCGGACTCGGAGATCGACCCGATGCGGGCCGACACGCGTCGTTCAGTTGCAGCGGTCATGCCTGCATCGTCGCAGACCCGGGGGTACCGGAGCACACGAGTTCACGTTCCGGTCGGAACCGCGCGCAACCGCGCCGAACCGCGCCCGGACGCGCGACGCATTCGACGCCCGGCCCGCGAACACGTACACTCATCCGTCGATGGCCCCCGCGAGCTGATCTTGGCTGCACACATCGTGCAGCCGCTCGGATGCGGTACGTTGGGGGGCACTCAAAGGGTCGTAGCTCAATTGGTAGAGCACTGGTCTCCAAAACCAGCGGTTGGGGGTTCGAGTCCCTCCGGCCCTGCTACACGCAGGCAGACGCTTTGAGGATTGTTTCGGCAAACGACCCGGATTCAGGTGAGGACGAGTGACGGAAGCCCTGGGCTCCACCGCGACGCCTGAAAGCGGTCGTCCCGACGGTGAATCCACGGACGCCGGCTCCAAGAAGCCCCGCCGCGGCGGCAAGCGCGGCAAGAAGGGGCCCCTCGCGCGCCTCGCGCTCTTCTACCGCCAGATCGTCGCGGAGCTCCGCAAGGTCGTCTGGCCCACGCGCAGCGAGCTCATCACCTACACCAGCGTGGTGATTGTCTTCGTTGTGGTCATCATCGCGCTCGTTACCGTGATTGACTGGGGATTCAACAAGGGCGTCTCGTACGTCTTCGGGTGATTCCTCCCGCGGAGGGCGCCCGCGGCGCCCGACCGCCTGTTCCACATCGTGAAGGAAGAAGCAGCGACCGTGTCTGACCCGAACCTGTACGACGCCGACGAGACCGTCGAGGGCGACGACACCGCGCTTGACATCGTCGAGGCCGCCGACGGCGACATCGACCAGGCGGAGGCTGCAGACGAGGCCGCCGGCGAGCCCGCCGAGCAGGCTGCCGTCCAGGTCGTCGACGAGGACGAGGACGAGGACGAGGCCACGGAAGAGGAAGCCGCGGAGGAGCAGGCCCCGGTGGACCCGGTCGCCTCGTTCCGCGAGGAGCTGCGCGCCCTCCCCGGCGAGTGGTACGTCATCCACACCTACGCCGGCTACGAGAACCGCGTGAAGTCCAACCTGGAGCAGCGCGCCGTCTCGCTGAACGTCGAGGACTACATCTACCAGGCCGAGGTGCCCCAGGAAGAGGTCGTCCAGATCAAGAACGGCGACCGCCGCACCGTCCGCCAGAACAAGCTGCCCGGCTACGTGCTGGTGCGCATGGACCTGACGAACGAGTCCTGGGGCGTCGTCCGCAACACCCCCGGCGTCACCGGCTTCGTCGGCAACGCCTACGACCCGTACCCGCTGACGCTGGACGAGGTCACCAAGATGCTCGCCCCGGAGGCCGAGGAGCAGGCCGCTGCCGCCGAGGGCGGCGAGGGCGGTGCCGCCCCGAAGCGCAAGGTCGAGGTCCAGGTGCTGGACTTCGAGGTCGGCGACTCGGTCACGGTCACCGACGGCCCGTTCGCGACGCTGCAGGCCACGATCAACGAGATCAACCCGGACTCGAAGAAGGTCAAGGGCCTCGTCGAGATCTTCGGCCGCGAGACCCCGGTCGAGCTCAGCTTCGACCAGATCCAGAAGAACTAGCAGCCCGGAACACCGGAAGAGCCCCTGCCCGCGGTCACCCGCCGGGCGGGGGCTCTTCCGCGTACGGGGGGGGGGGCGGTCCCGCGGCGGTGGGTGAGAGGCGCGCAGACGGCCGCTACGGGCGGTTTCCGGGGGTCCTCGGGGGTGCCGCCGGGTCGTCTCTGACCTGCTCGGTTTCAGGGCTCGGCACGATACCCGCTATCGTGGTGCGGTATGCCTGCTCGCAGGCAGGAAAACTCTCACTAGGACCCGGAGAGAGCACATGCCTCCCAAGAAGAAGAAGGTCACGGGGCTTATCAAGCTCCAGATCAACGCCGGCGCGGCCAACCCGGCCCCGCCGGTGGGCCCGGCGCTGGGTCAGCACGGCGTCAACATCATGGAGTTCTGCAAGGCCTACAACGCGGCCACCGAGTCGCAGCGTGGCTGGGTGATCCCGGTGGAGATCACGGTCTACGAGGACCGTTCCTTCACCTTCATCACCAAGACCCCGCCGGCTTCCCGCATGATCCTCAAGGCCGCGGGTGTGGAGAAGGGCTCCGGCGAGCCGCACAAGACCAAGGTCGCGAAGCTTACGCGTGACCAGGTCCGCGAGATCGCCACGACCAAGCTGCCCGACCTCAACGCGAACGACCTGGACGCCGCCGAGAAGATCATCGCCGGCACCGCGCGTTCCATGGGCATCACGGTCGAGGGCTGACCACACCACCAGCAGTTCCGTGGCAGGGCCTGCTCGGCCCGCACCACGACTCCTCAGGACACACAGGAGCAGTAGTGAGCAAGCGCAGCAAGTCTCTCCGCGCTGCGGACGCCAAGATCGACCGGGAGCGTCTGTACGCGCCCCTCGAGGCCGTCCGTCTCGCCAAGGACACCTCCACCAGCAAGTACGACGGCACCGTCGAGGTGGCCTTCCGTCTGGGCGTCGACCCGCGCAAGGCCGACCAGATGGTCCGTGGCACCGTGAACCTTCCGCACGGCACCGGTAAGACCGCCCGGGTCCTGGTCTTCGCGACCGGTGACCGTGCCGAGGCCGCGCGTGCCGCGGGCGCCGACATCGTCGGCGCCGACGAGCTCATCGACGAGGTCGCCAAGGGCCGCCTGGACTTCGACGCCGTCGTCGCCACCCCGGACCTCATGGGCAAGGTCGGCCGCCTCGGCCGCGTCCTCGGTCCCCGTGGTCTGATGCCGAACCCGAAGACCGGCACCGTCACCCCCGACGTGGCCAAGGCCGTCACCGAGATCAAGGGCGGCAAGATCGAGTTCCGCGTCGACAAGCACTCGAACCTGCACTTCATCATCGGCAAGACCTCGTTCGGTGAGCAGCAGCTGGTCGAGAACTACGGCGCGGCCCTGGACGAGATCCTCCGTCTGAAGCCGTCCGCCGCCAAGGGTCGCTACATCAAGAAGGCCGCCATCAGCACCTCGGTGGGCCCCGGCATCCCGGTCGACCCGAACCGCACCCGTAACCTCCTCGTCGAGGAGGACCCGGCCTCCGTCTGACCGGGTCGGGCCCCTGGGCCCGTGCAGTTGTGAACCGGCCCCGCGCCTCTCCGGAGGTGCGGGGCCGGTTTTTTCGTACGACCGTGTCGGCGCCGTGCGTTACCGTGGCAAGCGGTTCCACGGGGACCCGGGGACGACGGACGGCATGGGGTGGGGATTTCATGAGCTTGTCGGCAGCGAAGCGTCTGGGAGTCGGTCTGGCGGCCGTGGCCGTCGTGGTCGGGCTCGCGGGCTGCGACGACGGCGACGGGGGCGGCAAGAAGCGCAAGAAGGCCGAAGCGCCGCACGGGGCGGTCCAGGGGCAGGGCGAGATCGCCAAGGCCATCCAGGCCGCCTTCGAGAAGACCTCGGAGGCGAAGTCCGCCAAGGTGCGCATGACGCTCACCCTGCCGGCCGGCGCGCAGGGCGGCGGCACGATGCGGATCGCCGGAGTGCAGGGGTGGGACCCGGCGGTCATGGACGTCACCATGGAGGGCTCGGCCTTCACCGCCGCCGACCCGGACGCCCCCTCCCGGATCCGCATGATCATGCTGGACCAGGCCATGTACATGGACATGGGGGCGAAGCAGGCCGCCGAGATGGACGGCAAGCGCTGGATGAAGCTGGACCTGAAGGCAGCGGCCGAGGTGAGCGGCAGCGAAGAGCTGCAGAAGCAGATGACCGGCGGCCTGGACAACATGAACCAGGACCCGGCCGAGCAGCTCGCCCTGCTGCTCCAGTCGCCCAGCCTGAAGCACGTCGGCGCGGAGAAGGTAGGCGGCGTCCAGGCGGACCACTACAAGGGCACGCTGACCTTCGCGGAGATGGTGGAGGCCAACAAGGCCACCGGCGTCCTGTCCGAGAAGGAGCGCAAGGCCCTGGTCGCCAACGCCGAGAAGGCGGGCATCAAGGGCTACGACACCGAGATCTGGGTCAACCAGGACCACTACCCGGTGAAGATGGTCGTGGGCGTGAGGACGCCCGAGGGCACGCTCCGCATGAACGCCTCCTACTCCGACTACGGCACCGCGGTGAGCGTCCAGGCGCCGCCGGCGAAGGACACCGTCGACCTCTTCGGGATGCTCGGGGACATGAAGGCCTCAGGCGCCTGACCGGGGGCTCCGGCCTCACGGGCTGACCTGCCCCGACACCGGATTTGCCTGGTGCGGATCCGTTCGCGTACTCTTCAACGGAAGCCAAAGACCGCTGGTTGCTGGCGCGCCCGTGAGGGTGCGGCAGCCGAAGGATCCGCTGATGCGGACGGCCCGCGCAGGTGACAGTGGATGCACTCCCGGGAACGCTCCTCGCGATTCCGGTCGAGTCACGCCCCGTGCGCCTGCGCCGGGGCGTTTGTTTTGCCCGGCCCCTTCCCGTGCGGTCCGAATCACCCGGAAGGAGGCCGAGGCTCTATGGCGAGGCCCGACAAGGCCGGTTCGGTTGCCGAGCTGACGGACAAGTTCCGCAGCTCCAACGCCGCCGTGCTGACCGAGTACCGCGGTCTCACCGTGGCGCAGCTCAAGACGCTGCGCCGTTCGCTCGGTGAGAACGCCCAGTACGCCGTGGTGAAGAACACGCTGACCAAGATCGCGGCCAACGAGGCCGGGATCACCGCTCTGGACGACCTGTTCGCGGGTCCGACGGCGGTCGCCTTCGTCACCGGTGACCCGGTGGAGTCGGCGAAGGGTCTCCGTGACTTCGCCAAGGAGAACCCGAACCTCATCATCAAGGGCGGTGTGCTTGACGGCAAGCCGCTGTCCGCCGATGAGATCAAGAAGCTCGCGGACCTCGAGTCCCGCGAGGTGCTGCTCGCCAAGCTGGCGGGTGCCATGAAGGCAAAGCAGGGCCAGGCCGCTGCTGTCTTCCAGGCCCTGCCTTCGAAGCTCGTCCGCACCGTGGAAGCGCTGCGCGAGAAGGTCGAGCAGGGCGGTGCCGGTACGCCGGCTCCCGCCGAGGACGCGGAGTAGTCACTCCCGTGCTCTAGCGGGCCCGTACGCCCGCCGACATGTACATCCGGCACCTGCCGAATTAGTGGAAGGACCGCCATCATGGCGAAGCTCAGCCAGGACGACCTGCTCGCGCAGTTCGAGGAGATGACCCTCATCGAGCTCTCCGAGTTCGTGAAGGCCTTCGAGGACAAGTTCGACGTCACCGCCGCCGCCCCCGTCGCCGTCGGCGTTGCGGGCCCGGGTGCCCCGGTCGCCGAGGCCGTCGAGGAGAAGGACGAGTTCGACGTCATCCTCACCGGCGCCGGCGAGAAGAAGATCCAGGTCATCAAGGTCGTGCGCGAGCTGACCTCCCTGGGTCTGAAGGAGGCCAAGGACCTCGTCGACGGCACCCCGAAGCCGGTCCTCGAGAAGGTCAACAAGGAGGCCGCCGAGAAGGCCGCCGAGTCCCTCAAGGCCGCGGGCGCGTCCGTCGAGGTCAAGTGATCCCTGCCCCTTCCGAGGGGCTGATCAGCCGCGGGGCGGCCACCCTTTCGGGTGGCCGCCCTCGGTCGTTTGCGTGGTGCGTCACCCGGTCCGGCGACCGACCCGGGTAGGGTGATCATCACTGTTCCGGGACCGTCGGCTTCCTCGAGCTGTGACGATCTCCGCGGGGCGGAGGCCTTGACGAACCGCACGCAGCGCGCGATTCTCAGGACGCGTCGTCACATCGGCCATGGACCGAGGCATGGAACGAAGGCGATGCGGGAATGCCTAGCGTGGCAAGCGTGAAAGAGGGCATGACGGCTCACAACAAGGGGCTCCTACCGACCCCTCCGGAGGACGAGATTGGTGCAGTACCGGTCTCCGAAACTCTGCACTGGACATCAGTGTGCCAAGTGGCTACACTGACCCTTTGCGCTGCCTGTTAGCTGCCGCCTGGCCCGTCACCAGGGGCAAGCCCAAGCCTGAGCACACATGAGGAACCGTCCTGACCAGGGCCTCCTTGTCTGCGCCCGGGGGCGGAAGCCGGTACGCGCGTAGTGAGTCCGAGCCCTCGGAAGGACCCCCTCTTGGCCGCCTCGCGCAACGCCTCGACTGCCAATTCGAACAACGGCGCAAGCACCGCCCCGCTGCGCATCTCTTTCGCGAAGATCAAGGAGCCCCTCGAGGTCCCGAACCTCCTCGCGCTGCAGACCGAGAGCTTTGACTGGCTCCTCGGCAACGCCGCCTGGAAGGCTCGCGTCGAGGCGGCCCTGGACAGTGGCCAGGACGTCCCCACCAAGTCCGGTCTGGAGGAGATCTTCGAGGAGATCTCGCCGATCGAGGACTTCTCCGGGTCGATGTCGCTGACCTTCCGCGACCACCGTTTCGAGCCTCCGAAGAACTCGATCGACGAGTGCAAGGAGCGCGACTTCACGTACGCGGCCCCGCTCTTCGTCACGGCCGAGTTCACCAACAACGAGACCGGCGAGATCAAGTCCCAGACGGTCTTCATGGGCGACTTCCCGCTCATGACCAACAAGGGCACCTTCGTCATCAACGGCACCGAGCGTGTCGTGGTGTCCCAGCTGGTGCGCTCGCCGGGTGTCTACTTCGACAGCCAGATCGACAAGACGTCCGACAAGGACATCTACTCCGCCAAGGTCATCCCCTCCCGTGGTGCCTGGCTGGAGATGGAGATCGACAAGCGCGACATGGTCGGTGTCCGCATCGACCGCAAGCGCAAGCAGTCCGTGACCGTCCTCCTGAAGGCGCTCGGCTGGACCACCGAGCAGATCCTCGAGGAGTTCGGCGAGTACGAGTCCATGCGCGCCACCCTGGAGAAGGACCACACCCAGGGCCAGGACGACGCGCTGCTGGACATCTACCGCAAGCTGCGTCCGGGCGAGCCGCCGACCCGTGAGGCCGCGCAGACGCTGCTGGAGAACCTCTACTTCAACCCCAAGCGCTACGACCTGGCCAAGGTCGGCCGCTACAAGATCAACAAGAAGCTGGGTGCCGACGCGCCGCTCGACGCCGGCGTGCTGACCGTCGAGGACGTCATCTCGGCGATCAAGTACCTGGTCAAGCTGCACGCGGGCGAGACCGAGACCACCGGCGACAACGGTTCCTCCGTGGTCGTCGAGGTCGACGACATCGACCACTTCGGCAACCGTCGTCTGCGCAACGTCGGCGAGCTCATCCAGAACCAGGTCCGTACGGGTCTGGCCCGTATGGAGCGTGTCGTCCGCGAGCGGATGACCACCCAGGACGTCGAGGCGATCACGCCGCAGACCCTGATCAACATCCGGCCGGTCGTCGCCTCCATCAAGGAGTTCTTCGGCACCAGCCAGCTGTCCCAGTTCATGGACCAGACGAACCCGCTGTCGGGCCTGACCCACAAGCGCCGTCTGTCCGCGCTGGGCCCCGGTGGTCTGTCCCGTGAGCGGGCCGGCTTCGAGGTCCGTGACGTGCACCCGTCCCACTACGGACGCATGTGCCCGATCGAGACCCCCGAAGGCCCGAACATCGGTCTGATCGGCTCGCTGGCCTCCTACGGCCGGGTCAACGCGTTCGGTTTCGTGGAGACCCCGTACCGCAAGGTCGACGAGAACGGTGTCGTCACCGACGAGGTCAACTTCCTCACGGCCGACGAGGAGGACCGCTTCGTCATCGCCCAGGCGAACGCCCCGCTGACCGACGACAACCGCTTCGCGGAGTCGCGCGTCCTGGTGCGCCGCCGTGGTGGCGAGATCGACTACGTCCCCGGTGAGGACGTCGACTACATGGACGTCTCGCCGCGCCAGATGGTGTCGGTCGCGACCGCCATGATCCCGTTCCTCGAGCACGACGACGCCAACCGCGCGCTCATGGGATCGAACATGATGCGCCAGGCCGTGCCGCTGCTCAAGGCGCAGGCCCCGCTGGTCGGCACCGGCATGGAGTACCGCTGCGCGGTCGACGCCGGTGACGTCATCAAGGCCGACAAGGACGGTGTGGTCCAGGAGGTCTCCGCGGACTACGTCACCGTCGCCAACGACGACGGCACCTACAACACCTACCGGGTCGCCAAGTTCTCCCGCTCGAACCAGGGCACGTCCTTCAACCAGAAGGTCGTCGTGGACGAGGGCGCCCGCGTGATCGCCGGCCAGGTGCTTGCCGACGGCCCGTCCACCGAGCGTGGTGAGATGGCGCTGGGCAAGAACCTCCTGGTGGCGTTCATGCCGTGGGAGGGCCACAACTACGAGGACGCGATCATCCTCAGCCAGCGTCTGGTGCAGGACGACGTCCTCTCCTCGATCCACATCGAGGAGCACGAGGTCGACGCCCGTGACACCAAGCTCGGCCCCGAGGAGATCACCCGGGACATCCCGAACGTCTCCGAGGAGGTCCTGGCCGACCTCGACGAGCGCGGCATCATCCGCATCGGTGCCGAGGTCGTCGCCGGCGACATCCTGGTCGGCAAGGTCACCCCGAAGGGCGAGACCGAGCTGACCCCGGAGGAGCGCCTGCTGCGCGCGATCTTCGGCGAGAAGGCCCGTGAGGTCCGTGACACCTCGCTGAAGGTGCCGCACGGCGAGACCGGCAAGGTCATCGGCGTGCGCGTCTTCGACCGCGAGGAGGGCGACGAGCTGCCGCCCGGCGTGAACCAGCTGGTCCGCGTCTACGTGGCACAGAAGCGCAAGATCACCGACGGTGACAAGCTCGCCGGCCGCCACGGCAACAAGGGCGTCATCTCCAAGATCCTGCCGATCGAGGACATGCCGTTCCTGGAGGACGGCACCGCGGTCGACATCATCCTCAACCCTCTGGGTGTCCCGTCCCGGATGAACCCGGGACAGGTCCTGGAGATCCACCTCGGCTGGCTCGCCGCCCAGGGCTGGGACGTCTCCGGCATCGGCGACGAGTGGGCGCAGCGCCTCACGGCGATCGGCGCCGACCAGGTGGAGGCCGGCACCAACGTCGCCACCCCGGTGTTCGACGGTGCCCGCGAGGACGAGATCGCCGGTCTCTTCGAGGCCACGATCCCGAACCGCGACGGCCAGCGCCTGGTGCTGCCCTCCGGCAAGGCCCGGCTCTTCGACGGCCGCTCCGGCGAGCCGTTCCCGGACCCGATCTCGGTCGGCTACATGTACATCCTCAAGCTGCACCACCTGGTGGACGACAAGCTGCACGCCCGTTCCACCGGTCCGTACTCGATGATCACCCAGCAGCCGCTGGGTGGTAAGGCGCAGTTCGGTGGTCAGCGCTTCGGTGAGATGGAGGTGTGGGCCCTTGAGGCGTACGGCGCGGCCTACGCGCTGCAGGAACTCCTCACCATCAAGTCCGACGACGTCCTGGGCCGCGTGAAGGTCTACGAGGCGATCGTCAAGGGCGAGAACATCCCCGAGCCGGGCATTCCCGAGTCCTTCAAGGTGCTCATCAAGGAAATGCAGTCGCTCTGCCTCAACGTGGAGGTGCTGTCCTCGGACGGCATGTCCATCGAGATGCGCGACACGGACGAGGACGTCTTCCGCGCGGCGGAGGAGCTCGGTATCGACCTGTCCCGGCGCGAGCCGAGCAGCGTCGAAGAGGTCTGACGGGCCGGCCGGGGAGCTGCCGTGAGCAGCTCCCCGCCTCCCCCGGACCGTTCAGACATGTTTGACTTTCGACCCCGAAAGAGGGATTGACGACAAAGTGCTCGACGTCAACTTCTTCGACGAGCTGCGGATCGGCCTTGCGACCGCGGACGACATCCGACAGTGGTCCCATGGCGAGGTCAAGAAGCCTGAGACCATCAACTACCGCACCCTGAAGCCCGAGAAGGACGGACTCTTCTGCGAGAAGATCTTCGGCCCCACCCGGGACTGGGAGTGCTACTGCGGCAAGTACAAGCGTGTCCGCTTCAAGGGCATCATCTGTGAGCGCTGCGGCGTCGAGGTCACTCGCGCCAAGGTGCGTCGTGAGCGGATGGGCCACATCGAGCTGGCCGCCCCCGTGACCCACATCTGGTACTTCAAGGGCGTTCCGTCGCGGCTGGGCTACCTGCTCGACCTCGCCCCGAAGGACCTCGAGAAGGTCATCTACTTCGCCGCCTACATGATCACGTGGGTGGACGACGAGCGTCGTACCCGCGACCTGCCCTCGCTGGAGGCCCAGGTCTCCGTCGAGCGTCAGCAGATCGAGCAGCGCCGTGACTCCGACATCGAGTCCCGGCAGAAGAAGCTCGAGGCCGACCTCGGCGAGCTGGAGGCCGAGGGCGCCAAGTCCGACGTGCGCCGCAAGGTGCGCGAGGGCGCCGAGCGGGAGATGAAGCAGCTGCGCGACCGCGCCCAGCGCGAGCTGGACCGGCTCGACGAGGTGTGGTCCCGCTTCAAGAACCTCAAGGTCCAGGACCTGGAGGGTGACGAGCTGCTCTACCGCGAGCTGCGGGAGCGCTTCGGCACCTACTTCCAGGGTTCGATGGGTGCCGCGGCGCTGCAAAAGCGCCTGGAGTCCTTCGACCTGGACGAGGAGGCCGCCAAGCTCCGCGAGATCATCCGTACCGGCAAGGGCCAGAAGAAGACCCGTGCGCTCAAGCGCCTCAAGGTCGTCTCCGCGTTCCTGCAGACCACCAACAAGCCCCAGGGCATGGTGCTGGACTGCGTCCCGGTGATCCCGCCGGACCTGCGTCCGATGGTGCAGCTGGACGGTGGCCGCTTCGCGACCTCCGACCTGAACGACCTGTACCGCCGCGTCATCAACCGCAACAACCGCCTCAAGCGCCTCCTCGACCTCGGTGCCCCCGAGATCATCGTGAACAACGAGAAGCGCATGCTCCAGGAGGCCGTCGACGCGCTCTTCGACAACGGCCGTCGTGGTCGCCCGGTCACGGGCCCCGGCAACCGTCCGCTGAAGTCGCTGTCCGACATGCTCAAGGGCAAGCAGGGCCGGTTCCGCCAGAACCTGCTCGGCAAGCGCGTCGACTACTCGGCCCGTTCGGTCATCGTCGTCGGCCCGCAGCTCAAGCTGCACCAGTGCGGTCTGCCCAAGGCCATGGCGCTGGAGCTCTTCAAGCCGTTCGTGATGAAGCGCCTGGTGGACCTGAACCACGCGCAGAACATCAAGTCGGCCAAGCGCATGGTCGAGCGCGGCCGCACGGTCGTGTACGACGTGCTCGAAGAGGTCATCGCCGAGCACCCGGTGCTGCTGAACCGTGCGCCGACCCTGCACCGCCTCGGCATCCAGGCCTTCGAGCCGCAGCTGGTCGAGGGCAAGGCCATCCAGATCCACCCGCTCGTCTGCACCGCGTTCAACGCGGACTTCGACGGCGACCAGATGGCCGTGCACCTGCCGCTGTCCGCGGAGGCGCAGGCCGAGGCCCGCATCCTGATGCTGTCCTCGAACAACATCCTCAAGCCCGCCGACGGCCGTCCGGTGACGATGCCGACGCAGGACATGGTCCTGGGTCTGTTCTTCCTCACCACGGACGCGGAGGAGCGCGAGCTCCGGGGTGAGGGCCGGGCGTTCGGCTCGACCGCCGAGGCGATCATGGCCTTCGACGCGCGCGAGCTCTCGCTCCAGTCGCGGATCGACATCCGGTTCCCGATCGGCACCGTCCCGCCGCGTGGCTGGACCCCGCCGGCGGACGTCGAGGGCGAGGAGCCCTGGCAGCTGGGCGACTCCTTCCGGCTGAACACGACCCTGGGCCGTGCGCTCTTCAACGAGCTGCTGCCCGAGGACTACCCGTTCGTGGACTACCCGGTGGGCAAGAAGCAGCTCTCCGAGATCGTCAACGATCTCGCCGAGCGCTACCCGAAGGTCATCGTGGCGGCGACGCTCGACAACCTGAAGGCGTCCGGTTTCCACTGGGCGACCCGTTCCGGTGTCACCGTGGCCATCTCCGACGTCGTCGTGCCCGAGGCCAAGAAGGCCATCATCGCGGGCTACGAGGCTCAGGACGAGAAGGTCCAGAAGCAGTACGAGCGCGGTCTGATCACCAAGGACGAGCGCACGCAGGAGCTCATCGCGATCTGGACCAAGGCGACCAACGAGGTCGCCGAGGCGATGAACGCGAACTTCCCGAAGACCAACCCGATCTTCATGATGGTCGACTCGGGTGCCCGCGGAAACATGATGCAGATGCGTCAGATCGCGGGTATGCGTGGCCTGGTGTCCAACGCGAAGAACGAGACCATCCCGCGGCCGATCAAGGCGTCGTTCCGCGAGGGTCTCACCGTGCTGGAGTACTTCATCTCCACCCACGGTGCCCGTAAGGGTCTCGCGGACACCGCTCTGCGTACCGCCGACTCCGGTTACCTGACGCGTCGTCTGGTCGACGTCTCCCAGGACGTCATCATCCGCGAGGAGGACTGCGGCACCGAGCGCGGCCTCAAGCTGGCGATCGCCGAGCGCTCCGAGGACGGTTCGCTGCGCAAGACGGACGACGTCGAGACCAGCGTGTACGCGCGCTGCCTCGCCGAGGACGTCGTGGTGGACGGCAAGGTGCTGGCCACCGCCGGCACCGACCTGGGCGACGTGCTCATCGAGCAGCTCATCCACAACGGCGTCGAGGAGGTCAAGACCCGCTCGGTCCTGACCTGCGAGTCCGCGGTGGGCACCTGCGCGATGTGCTACGGCCGTTCGCTCGCGACCGGCAAGCTGGTGGACATCGGTGAGGCGGTCGGCATCATCGCCGCCCAGTCCATCGGTGAGCCCGGCACCCAGCTGACGATGCGTACCTTCCACACCGGTGGTGTGGCCGGTGACGACATCACGCAGGGTCTGCCGCGTGTCGTCGAGCTCTTCGAGGCGCGTACCCCCAAGGGTGTCGCCCCGATCTCGGAGGCGGCGGGCCGCATCCGGATCGAGGAGACCGAGAAGACCAAGAAGATCGTCATCACCCCGGACGACGGTGCCGAGGAGATCGCCTACCCGATCTCCAAGCGTGCCCGGCTGCTGGTGGGCGAGGGCGACCACGTCGAGGTCGGCGAGAAGCTGACCGTGGGTGCCACCAACCCGCACGACGTGCTGCGCATCCTGGGTCAGCGGGCCGTCCAGGTCCACCTGGTCGGGGAGGTCCAGAAGGTCTACAACTCGCAGGGTGTGTCGATCCACGACAAGCACATCGAGATCATCATCCGGCAGATGCTCCGCCGGGTGACGATCATCGAGTCCGGCGACGCGGAGCTGCTGCCGGGCGAGCTGGTCGAGCGCGGCCGCTTCGAGACCGAGAACCGTCGGGTCGTGGCGGAGGGTGGCCACCCGGCCTCCGGCCGTCCGCAGCTGATGGGTATCACCAAGGCCTCGCTGGCCACCGAGTCCTGGCTGTCGGCCGCCTCCTTCCAGGAGACGACCCGGGTCCTCACCGACGCGGCGATCCACGCCAAGTCCGACTCGCTGCTGGGCCTCAAGGAGAACGTCATCATCGGTAAGCTCATCCCGGCCGGTACGGGTCTGTCCCGCTACCGCAACATCCGGGTCGAGCCGACCGAGGAGGCCAAGGCCGCGATGTACTCGGCCGTCGGCTACGACGACATCGACTACAGCCCGTTCGGCACCGGCTCCGGCCAGGCCGTCCCGCTGGAGGACTACGACTACGGCCCGTACAACGGCTGAGTCGTCCGCTCGAAGCCGCTGGGCGGCCATCCCTCGGGGTGGCCGCCCAGCGGCTTTGTGCCGCCCTGGACGGGCCTGTGGGGGCCTTCCAGGGCGGTACGGGCGGGGGAGGGGCGGCACGGACCGGCCGACCGTGTGACGGGGCGTCCTGGGAACGTGGTTTTCCGGGCATAATGGAGCGATGCGGGCTGCGAACGATGATCGCGAGCGTACGGTGGACGTGCTCAAGGCTGCGTTCACCGAAGGGCGGTTGACCCAGCCGGAGTTCGAGGACCGGGTCGGGCTGGCCTACCAGGCGGTGACGTACCAGGAGCTGTACGGGCTCACCGCGGACATCCCGCGCCCACGCCGGCTCCCCGCGCCTCCGCCGCCGGTCAACGCCAAGGCGGTCGCCTCGCTGGTCTGCGGTGCGGTGGGCATGTTCGGACTGGTGATCCCCGGGATACCGGCCGTGGTGCTGGGGCACATGGCGCGCCGGGAGATCCGGCGCACGGGCGAGCGGGGCGACGCGCTCGCGGTGTGCGGACTGGTGATGGGGTACCTTCTGACCGCGTTCACGGTCGCGATCACGGCGATCGTCGTTATGGTGGTAGTGGCGGTCAGTCACGGCTGAGTGCGTTCTCGCGAGCTCCCCGCGGGGCCCGGCGGGAGGGTGCGGCATCGGCCGAGACCATATGTTTTGACCGAAGGCTGGGCGCTGGGTACGCTCTGACCTTGTGCCTGGGGTGTGCCCGGGTTCTCGTGCGTGCACTTGTCCGTGCGGGACACCGAGGCCGATACACCGACAAATATGCAGTTTCGCTTCGGCGGAAATCGTATGAGGTGCGCGACACACCCGACCGCGTGGGTCGGCGTGAGCCGCTGAAACCCCAGGTTAGAAGTATCGAGTCGGCACACAGAAACCGGAGAAACGGTGCCTACGATCCAGCAGCTGGTCCGAAAGGGCCGGCAGGACAAGGTCGAGAAGAACAAGACGCCCGCACTGAAGGGTTCCCCTCAGCGCCGCGGCGTCTGCACGCGCGTCTACACGACCACCCCGAAGAAGCCGAACTCTGCCCTGCGCAAGGTCGCGCGTGTGCGACTGACCAGCGGCATCGAGGTCACCGCTTACATCCCGGGTGAGGGTCACAACCTGCAGGAGCACTCCATCGTGCTCGTGCGTGGTGGCCGTGTGAAGGACCTGCCGGGTGTTCGCTACAAGATCATCCGCGGCTCGCTCGACACCCAGGGTGTCAAGAACCGCAAGCAGGCCCGCAGCCGCTACGGCGCCAAGAAGGAGAAGTAAGAATGCCTCGTAAGGGCCCCGCCCCGAAGCGCCCGGTCATCATCGACCCGGTCTACGGTTCTCCTCTGGTGACGTCGCTCGTCAACAAGATCCTGCTGCACGGCAAGCGCTCCACCGCCGAGCGCATCGTGTACGGCGCCCTCGAGGGCCTGCGCGAGAAGACCGGGCAGGACCCGGTCATCACGCTCAAGCGCGCCCTGGAGAACGTCAAGCCCTCCCTCGAGGTCAAGTCCCGCCGTGTCGGTGGCGCGACCTACCAGGTGCCGATCGAGGTCCGCCCCGGCCGCGCCAACACCCTGGCGCTGCGCTGGCTGGTGGGTTACTCCCGCGCCCGCCGCGAGAAGACCATGACCGAGCGTCTGATGAACGAGCTGATGGACGCCAGCAACGGTCTGGGCGCCGCGGTGAAGCGTCGCGAGGACACCCACAAGATGGCCGAGTCCAACAAGGCCTTCGCGCACTACCGCTGGTAGTCCGCGCCCCCATCGAGAGAACCGAGAGAAGACTGAAGCCTTATGGCTACCACTTCACTTGACCTGGCCAGGGTCCGCAACATCGGGATCATGGCCCACATCGACGCGGGCAAGACGACGACCACCGAGCGGATCCTGTTCTACACCGGTGTCTCGTACAAGATCGGCGAAGTCCACGACGGCGCTGCCACCATGGACTGGATGGAGCAGGAGCAGGAGCGCGGCATCACGATCACGTCGGCCGCGACGACCTGCCACTGGCCGCTGGAGAACGTCGACCACACCATCAACATCATCGACACCCCGGGTCACGTCGACTTCACCGTCGAGGTGGAGCGCTCGCTGCGCGTGCTCGACGGTGCCGTGACGGTGTTCGACGGTGTCGCCGGTGTCGAGCCGCAGTCCGAGACCGTCTGGCGTCAGGCGGACCGCTACGGTGTGCCGCGCATCTGCTTCGTCAACAAGCTCGACCGCACCGGCGCCGAGTTCCACCGCTGCGTCGACATGATCGTGGACCGCCTCGGTGCGGTTCCGCTGGTCATGCAGCTGCCGATCGGTGCCGAGGCCGACTTCAAGGGCGTGGTCGACCTCGTCCAGATGAAGGCCCTCGTGTGGTCCGCCGAGGCCACCAAGGGCGAGATGTACGACGTCGTCGACATCCCCGACACCCACACCGAGGCCGCCGACGAGTGGCGCGGCAAGCTGCTCGAGGCCGTCGCCGAGAACGACGAAGAGATGATGGAGCTGTACCTGGAGGGCACCGAGCCCAGCCAGGAGCAGCTGATGGCGGCCATCCGCCGCATCACCCTCGCCTCCAAGGGCGGCGCGGGCTCCGTCACCGTCACCCCGGTGTTCTGCGGAACCGCGTTCAAGAACAAGGGCGTCCAGCCCCTGCTCGACGCGGTCGTGCGGTACCTGCCCTCGCCGCTGGACGTCGAGGCCATCGAGGGCCACGCCGTCGGCGACGCCGAGCAGATCATCAAGCGCAAGCCCTCGGACGACGAGCCCTTCTCCGGCCTCGCGTTCAAGATCATGAGCGACCCGCACCTCGGCAAGCTCACCTTCGTCCGGGTGTACTCGGGCCGCCTGGAGTCCGGCAGCTCCGTGCTGAACTCCGTCAAGGGCAAGAAGGAGCGCATCGGCAAGATCTACCGCATGCACGCGAACAAGCGTGAGGAGATCGACTCGGTGGGCGCCGGCGACATCGTCGCCGTCATGGGCCTGAAGCAGACCACCACCGGTGAGACGCTGTCCGACGACAAGAACCCGGTGATCCTGGAGTCCATGGACTTCCCGGCTCCGGTCATCCAGGTCGCGATCGAGCCCAAGTCCAAGGGCGACCAGGAGAAGCTGGGTGTCGCCATCCAGCGCCTCTCGGAGGAGGACCCCTCCTTCCAGGTCCACTCGGACGAGGAGACCGGCCAGACGATCATCGGCGGCATGGGCGAACTGCACCTCGAGGTGCTGGTCGACCGCATGAAGCGCGAGTTCAAGGTCGAGGCGAACGTGGGCAAGCCCCAGGTCGCCTACCGCGAGACCATCCGCAAGGCGGTCGAGCGGATCGACTACACGCACAAGAAGCAGACCGGCGGTACCGGCCAGTTCGCGAAGGTGCAGATCTCGCTGGAGCCGCTGGAGGGCGGAGACGCCTCCTACGAGTTCGTCAACAAGGTCACCGGTGGCCGCATCCCCCGCGAGTACATCCCGTCGGTGGACTCCGGTGCCCAGGAGGCCATGAAGTTCGGCATCCTGGCCGGCTACGAGATGGTCGGCGTCCGCGTCACCCTTCTCGACGGTGGCTACCACGAGGTCGACTCCTCCGAGCTGGCGTTCAAGATCGCCGGTTCGCAGGCCTTCAAGGAGGGCGCCCGCAAGGCGAGCCCCGTCCTCCTCGAGCCGATGATGGCCGTCGAGGTCACCACGCCCGAGGAGTCCATGGGCGACGTCATCGGCGACCTCAACTCCCGCCGTGGCCAGATCCAGGCCATGGAGGAGCGCAGTGGTGCCCGGGTCGTCAAGGGCCTGGTACCGCTGTCGGAGATGTTCGGCTACGTCGGCGACCTCCGCAGCAAGACGTCGGGTCGCGCGAGCTACTCGATGCAGTTCGACTCCTACGCCGAGGTTCCCAAGAACGTCGCCGAGGAGATCATCGCGAAGGCCAAGGGCGAGTAACCCAGCAGTTGTTCCCGCACTAGGCTTGACCGGGAGGCTTGGGGGCATTCCGCCGCGAACCGCAAGGGGAGCGTCGGATGCCCCGGCCGCCCGTAACCCAGCAAAGATCACCCTGGCGCCGATGAAGTAAGGCGTACAGCAACTCCACAGGAGGACCCCAGTGGCGAAGGCGAAGTTCGAGCGGACTAAGCCGCACGTCAACATCGGCACCATCGGTCACATCGACCACGGTAAGACCACTCTTACCGCTGCGATCACCAAGGTGCTGCACGACGCGTACCCGGACCTGAACCCCTTCACGCCGTTCGACCAGATCGACAAGGCGCCGGAGGAGCGGCAGCGCGGTATCACCATCTCCATCGCGCACGTCGAGTACCAGACGGACGCGCGTCACTACGCGCACGTCGACTGCCCGGGTCACGCGGACTACATCAAGAACATGATCACCGGTGCCGCGCAGATGGACGGCGCCATCCTCGTGGTCGCCGCCACCGACGGTCCGATGCCGCAGACCAAGGAGCACGTGCTCCTGGCCCGCCAGGTCGGCGTTCCCTACATCGTCGTCGCCCTGAACAAGGCCGACATGGTGGACGACGAGGAGATCCTGGAGCTCGTCGAGCTCGAGGTCCGTGAGCTGCTCTCCGAGTACGAGTTCCCGGGCGACGACCTGCCGGTCGTCCGCGTCTCCGCGCTGAAGGCGCTGGAGGGCGACAAGGAGTGGGGCGAGAAGCTCCTCGGCCTGATGAAGGCCGTGGACGAGTCCGTCCCCACCCCCGAGCGCGACGTCGACAAGCCGTTCCTGATGCCGATCGAGGACGTCTTCACGATCACCGGTCGTGGCACCGTCGTCACCGGTCGTATCGAGCGCGGCATCCTCAAGGTCAACGAGACCGTCGACATCATCGGCATCAAGACCGAGAAGACCACCACCACGGTCACCGGCATCGAGATGTTCCGCAAGCTGCTCGACGAGGGCCAGGCCGGTGAGAACGTCGGTCTGCTGCTCCGCGGCATCAAGCGCGAGGACGTCGAGCGCGGCCAGGTCATCATCAAGCCGGGTACGGTCACGCCGCACACCGACTTCGAGGCCCAGGCCTACATCCTGTCGAAGGACGAGGGTGGCCGTCACACCCCGTTCTTCAACAACTACCGCCCGCAGTTCTACTTCCGTACCACGGACGTGACCGGCGTCGTGACCCTCCCCGAGGGCACCGAGATGGTCATGCCGGGCGACAACACCGCCATGACGGTCGCGCTGATCCAGCCGATCGCCATGGAGGAGGGCCTGAAGTTCGCCATCCGCGAGGGTGGCCGGACCGTCGGCGCCGGCCAGGTCACCAAGATCCTGAAGTAAGGATCCCGGCGATCTGCCGCTTGCCGTAGGCGAGCTGTACGAGGGCCCCGGCCCACCGTTCACGCGGTGGGCCGGGGCCTTCGGCGTTCGGGGGCTCCGGGGCCCGGGCCCGGAAGCCGCCGGGGGCCGGCGGGCTAGACCGGGGTGCGCAGCTCCGGCCGCCAGATCCAGGGCGTGGCGTCGGTCCCGAAGCCCACGACGGCCGGCCGGGCCCCGGGGCGGGTGTGCAGGGCCGGGAAGCCGTACCCGGGGGCGCCCCGGCGCAGCGCGCCGGCCGGGTGCGCGAGGCCGGCGACGTGGACGGCACCGTCGGCGGCGCGTCCGGCGAGCAGCCCGTGGGCCTGGGCGAGGGGACCGTAACCGTCGAAGAGCCGCGGCCGGCCGGGCCCGAGCGCCGCCCTGACCACGCCGAGCCGGTGGACGAGGAGTCCGTCGCTCGCGGGCAGGCGGTAGACCAGGGACAGCGAGCCGTCGGGCTCCGCCGCGGCCGCCGGGGGGTCGGCGGGCCCCGGCAGCGCGGTCAGCACGCGGCAGAGGAGCGGCCGGCCCGGCGCGTCCTGGGACCAGTGGTGCACGGCGGTCCGCCCGGCGGCGAACACGTGCACCCTCCCGTCGCGGTCCACGACCGCGCTCAGCCCGTCCTGCACCTCGCCGCCGCCCAGGTCCTGCCAGCCGGTCCACGTGCCGTCGGGCTCCCGTACGCGCGTGCTCAGGCCCTTGGCCGCGTTGCGCACGAACAGGTGCACCCGTCGGTCCGGCGCGGCCACCGCGACGGGGACGCCGATCCTGCGCCCCCGGTCCGGGTCGTCCTCGGGCGAGCCCAGTCCCACCCAGTCACGGCCCTCCGCCAGCACCACGACGTCACGGGTGTTGGCCGCCCGGTCGCTCTCCAGGGCGGCGAACCGCAGCGCGAACAGCAGGGGTCCGCCGCCGGCCGGGTCGGTGACGACGCTCAGCGCGGGGGCGAGCGGTCCGCCGCCCAGGTCCCGCGGCGTGCCCCAGCGCCCGCTGCCGGGGGCGGTCTCCCGCCAGCGCACCGCGCGTGTGCCGAGCACGCCGTGGGCGACCAGCCGCCCCTGCGCGTCGGTCCCCGGTACGAGGCGGGCGCCGGGGTGGCGGTAGTGGGTGCTGCGCACCCAGCCCTTGCGGTTGGCGAGCGGTCTGCCCATGCCGACCTGGTAGTCGCCGCAGCCGGAGGGGTCGCCGCACGGCCAGTCCGGGGCGCCTCCGTACGGGGCGAGGTAGCCGGCCTTCCGGCGCAGCAGCGCGGGCGGGAGGTTGTAGGGCCAGTGGTGGTTGTAGTAGCCGCGGTAGGCCGTCGTCAGGAAGGCGGGCGCGATGCCTTCGCTGCGGGCGACGTCCTCGGCGTAGCGGGCGATCGCCTTCCAGGCGAACAGCGCGGTCGCGGTGTGGTCCCAGTGGTCGCTGTAGCCGAGTTGCTCGACGTCCCGTCGCCGGGTGGCCGCGTTGGCCTCCATGTCCGGGTCGGGGTCGAGGGTGTGGACGAGGGTCGGCCGGTGGTGCCGCAGCAGTCCGGCGAGCACGTCCACCAGGACCTCGTGGGTGTAGGTGTCCCTGGCGGCGTTCGGTGAGCCCGCCGAGGTGAAGGTCGGCAGGGTCATGCCGGGCAGCTGCCACAGCTGCGGCAGCCCGACCCTGTCGGTCGTGCCGTGCATGGCGAGGTTGAGGAAGACCAGCACCGCTTCCCGGTCGCCCACGCGCAGCGTGTCGACCTCGGCGGTCATGCCGTGGGCCAGCCGCGTGGTGCCGCGCCGCCAGGGCGTGAAGATGTCGGCGCCCAGCATCGCCGCGTACGCCTGCCGCAGGCCCTGGTGACGGGCGGCGGAGTAGGCGGCCTTGTCGGGGGCCGGACGCGGCCGTCCCGGTGGGCGGTTGACCCCGTGCGCCTCGCCCGCGGTGACGTAGACCGACACCACGGGGACGCCCGCCTCGACGGCCTGCACGGTGTCGGGGTTCATGAAGTACAGCTCGTCGTCGGGGTGCGCCAGCACCTGGAACAGCCGCGCCCCGCCCGCCGGGGCGCGGAACGCCAGGGGGGCGGGCGCCGGACCGGTGGCCGGGCCCGCGGACCGGGAGCAGCCGCCCAGGGCGAGGGCCGCGGAGCCGGTGGCGAACGCGGCGAGGAAGCGCCGACGGGTGGGGACGATCTTCACGCCACGCTAGAGGGCCGTTCCGCCCGGGAGGTTGCGGGGCACCGCCGCGACGTGCGCCACTCGGGCGACGCGTGTACGTCATCGGGGCGTCCCCTCACCCGCTCGCCCGATTGGCACGCTGCGCGAGCAGCGGGTGACCACTCGGTGTTACGACTTGTGACGTTCGGTGCACACCCGTACGAGTCCCCCGAGGAGCCCGCCATGCGCCTGTCCCAGCGCCGGGCAGTGGTCGTCGCCGCGGTCCTGACGGCCGTCCTGCCCGCCCTCGGCGGGGCCGCCGCGACGCCGGAGCCGCCCGGGGCCCCGCTGCGGATGGCGGCGCAGGGGGGCATCACCGGGCAGTACCTGGTGATGCTGCGGCCGGGTACGGACCCGGGCTCGGTGCTGCGCAGCGTCGAGGCGCAGCCGATGTTCACGTTCACCAGCGCGCTGGTGGGCTTCGCCGCCCGGCTGACCGACGGCCAGGTCTCCCGGCTGCGCGCGGTGCCCGGGGTGGAGGCCGTGGAGCAGGACGCCGAGGTCGCGGCACCGAAGCCGGCGACGCAGGTGGCCGCGGCCGCCGCCGAGACGTCCTGGGGCCTGGCCCGGATCGGCAACCGGGCCCACGACGGCGGCGCCTTCAGCGTGCGGGCGACGGGAGCCAAGGTCACCTCGTACGTCATCGACACCGGCATCGACTTCGGGCACGCCGAGTTCGGGGGACGGGCGGTGCCCGGATTCGACGCGGTGGGGGACGGCCGGGACGGCACCGACTGCAACGGCCACGGCACGCACGTCGCCGGGACGGTCGGCGGTGCCACCACCGGGGTCGCCCGGGCGACGAAGCTGGTCTCGGTGCGGGTGCTGGGCTGCGACGGCCGTGGCTCGGTGGCCACCGTGGTCGCCGGGATGAACTGGGTGGCCGCCCACGCGGTGAAGCCCGCGGTCGCCAACCTGTCGACCGGCGGCGCCCGCAGCGAGACGGCCGACCGTGCGGTGGAGGGCCTGGCGGCCGCGGGGGTCTTCCCGGCCGTCGCCGCCGGCAACTCCGACGAGGACGCCTGCCAGGCCTCCCCGGCCGCGGCGCCCGGCGCGTTCACCGTCGCCGCGATCGACGAGTCGGACCGCAAGGCGTCCTTCAGCAACTGGGGCGGCTGCGTGGACATCAGTGCCCCGGGGACGGGGATCACCTCCGCGGCCATGGGCGGCGGCCTGGTCCGCATGAGCGGCACCTCGATGGCCGCCCCGCACGTCACGGGGGTGGCGGCGCTCTACAAGGACACGTACGGGGACGTCTCCACGTCCTTCCTCGCCTCCTGGCTGCTGGCCAACGCCACGTCCGGCGTGCCCGTCGACGCCCCGGCCGGCACCCCGCGCCTGCTGGTGTACACATCCGGACTGTGACCCGGGTTTGGGGGAGCGGCGGCGGGGGGTAAGGTACTGCGCCCCGATTGGCGTCCGAGGCGTCCGGTATGGCAGACTAGCCGGGTTGCTCGGTCGAGTGCCGATGCTGCGCGCCTCCCGTCGGGAGGACCGGAAGCGAGTCCCACAGTACTCGTCGTCACTCTCCGCCCCAGGCGGGGTGGCGGACGTACGGGAATCTTCCGGGAAGCGTCAGCGGGGTGCTCACCAGGTGCTCGGTGGGTGTCTTCTCCCACGTATCCCCTCCCTGAGGGTCTCCGCCATGCGGTGATTTAAGGGAAGGGAAGCGACACGCCCGACCGCGTGGGTCGGAGAAGACGGTCGAACCACCGAGTTCCAGAGCGCTGACTAGCAGACAGGACTACGAAGTAGCCATGGCGGGACAGAAGATCCGCATCCGGCTCAAGGCCTACGACCACGAGGTCATCGACTCCTCGGCGAAGAAGATCGTCGAGACGGTGACGCGTACTGGTGCGCAGGTCGCGGGCCCGGTGCCGCTGCCCACTGAGAAGAACGTGTACTGCGTCATCAAGTCGCCGCACAAGTACAAGGACTCGCGCGAGCACTTCGAGATGCGCACGCACAAGCGCCTGATCGACATCCTCGACCCGACGCCCAAGACCGTTGACTCGCTGATGCGCCTGGACCTTCCGGCCGGCGTTGACATCGAGATCAAGCTCTGAGAGGCGCGGAACAGATGGCTAAGCAGATCAAGGGCATCCTGGGCGAGAAGCTCGGCATGACCCAGGTCTGGGACGAGAACAACCGTGTCGTCCCGGTGACCGTGGTCAAGGCCGGCCCGAACGTCGTGACCCAGGTCCGTACGAACGACGTCGACGGTTACGAGTCGGTCCAGATCGCCTTCGGCGAGATCGACCCGCGCAAGGTGAACAAGCCCCTCAAGGGCCACTTCGCCAAGGCCGACGTGACCCCCCGCCGCCACCTGGTGGAGCTCCGCACCTCCGACGCCGCCGAGTACACCCTCGGCCAGGAGATCACCGCGGAGGTCTTCGAGGCGGGCGTGAAGGTGGACGTCACCGGCAAGAGCAAGGGCAAGGGCTTCGCCGGTGTCATGAAGCGTCACAACTTCAAGGGCCTCGGCGCCGGACACGGCACCCAGCGCAAGCACCGCTCTCCCGGCTCCATCGGTGGCTGCGCCACCCCGGGCCGTGTGTTCAAGGGTCTGCGCATGGCGGGCCGCATGGGCAACGAGCGGGTCACCACCCAGAACCTGACCGTCCACGCCGTTGACGCGGAGAAGGGCCTGCTGCTCATCAAGGGCGCGGTTCCCGGCCCGAACGGCGGCCTCGTCCTGGTCCGCACCGCGGCCAAGGGGGCCTGAGGATATGAGCACCATTGACATTCTGTCGCCCGCGGGCGACAAGGCCGGGACCGTTGAGCTCCCGGGCGAGATCTTCGACGCGAAGGTCAGCATCCCGCTGATCCACCAGGTCGTCGTGGCGCAGCTGGCCGCCGCCCGTCAGGGCACGCACAAGGTCAAGACGCGTGGCGAGGTCCGCGGTGGCGGCAAGAAGCCGTACCGCCAGAAGGGCACCGGCCGCGCCCGTCAGGGTTCGACCCGCGCTCCGCAGTTCGCCGGTGGTGGCGTCGTGCACGGTCCCGTGCCGCGTGACTACTCGCAGCGGACCCCGAAGAAGATGAAGGCCGCCGCCCTGCGCGGTGCCCTCACCGACCGGGCGCGTCACAACCGCATCCACGTCGTGACCGGCGTCATCGAGGGCGAGTCCCCGTCGACGAAGGCCGCCAAGACGCTGCTGGGCAAGATCAGCGACCGCAAGAACGTGCTGCTCGTCGCCGACCGCGCCGAAGAGGCCGCGTGGCTGTCCGCCCGCAACCTGCCCCAGGTGCACATCCTGGAGGCCGGCCAGCTGAACACGTACGACGTGCTCGTCTCCGACGACGTGGTCTTCACCAAGGCCGCCTTCGACCGCTTCATCGGTAACGGCGCCGCCGAGACCGAAGGGAGCGACGCCTGATGGCCGAGCAGACCGCGATCACCAGCCGGACCTTCACGGACCACCGTGACATCCTGGTCAAGCCGGTGGTCTCCGAGAAGAGCTACGCGCTGCTGGACGAGAACAAGTACACGTTCGTCGTCGACCCGCGTGCCAACAAGACCCAGATCAAGCAGGCCGTCGAGGCGGTCTTCCAGGTCAAGGTCACCGGGGTCAACACGATCAACCGTCAGGGCAAGCGCAAGCGCACCAAGACCGGTTTCGGCAAGCGCAAGGACACCAAGCGCGCCATCGTGACCCTCGCTGAGGGCGACCGCATCGACATCTTCGGCGGCCCGGTCTCCTAACGGGGACCGGAACGTTCAGAAGTCCGGAATCTTCCGAGGACTGAGAAATGGGTATCCGCAAGTACAAGCCGACGACCCCGGGCCGTCGTGGCTCCAGCGTCGCCGACTTCGTCGAGATCACGCGGTCCACGCCGGAGAAGTCGCTGGTCCGCCCCCTGCACAGCAAGGGCGGCCGTAACAACACCGGTCGTGTGACCGTTCGCCACCAGGGTGGTGGACACAAGCGCGCCTACCGCGTGATCGACTTCCGTCGTCACGACAAGGACGGCGTGCCGGCCAAGGTCGCGCACATCGAGTACGACCCCAACCGCACCGCTCGCATCGCGCTGCTGCACTACGCGGACGGCGAGAAGCGCTACATCCTGGCCCCGGCCAAGCTGAACCAGGGTGACCGCATCGAGAACGGCGCCGGCGCCGACATCAAGCCCGGCAACAACCTCCCGCTGCGTCACATCCCGGTGGGTACGACCATCCACGCCATCGAGCTGCGGCCCGGCGGCGGCGCGAAGCTGGCGCGCAGCGCCGGTGCCTCCGTCCAGTTGCTGGCGAGGGAGGGCTCCATGGCCACCCTCCGCATGCCGTCCGGTGAGGTCCGCCTGGTCGACGCCCGCTGCCGCGCCACCATCGGCGAGGTCGGCAACGCCGAGCAGTCGAACATCAACTGGGGCAAGGCCGGCCGTATGCGCTGGAAGGGCGTCCGCCCGACCGTCCGCGGTGTGGCCATGAACCCCGTCGACCACCCGCACGGTGGTGGTGAGGGCAAGACCTCCGGTGGTCGCCACCCGGTCAGCCCGTGGGGTCAGAAGGAGGGTCGTACTCGCTCGCCGAAGAAGGCCAGCAGCAAGTACATCGTCCGCCGCCGCAAGACGAACAAGAAGCGCTAGGAGCGGGTTTAGATGCCGCGCAGTCTCAAGAAGGGGCCCTTCGTCGACGACCACCTGATCAAGAAGGTGGACGTTCAGAACGAGGCCGGTACCCACAACGTCATCAAGACCTGGTCCCGCCGCTCGATGATCATCCCGGCGATGCTGGGCCACACGATCGCGGTGCACGACGGCCGTAAGCACGTCCCGGTGTTTGTCACCGAGTCGATGGTCGGCCACAAGCTCGGCGAGTTCGCGCCGACCCGCACCTTCCGCGGCCACGAGAAGGACGACCGCAAGTCGCGTCGTCGCTGATCTGCGGAGAGCGAAGACCATGACAGACACCGAAGGGACAACCATGGAAGCCAGGGCCCAGGCGCGGTACATCCGCGTCACGCCCATGAAGGCCCGCCGCGTGGTGGACCTCATCCGTGGCATGAGCGCCACGGAGGCTCAGGCGGTCCTGCGTTTCGCCCCGCAGGCCGCGAGCGTGCCGGTGGGCAAGGTGCTCGACAGCGCCATTGCCAACGCCGCGCACAACTACGACCACACCGACGCCGAGTCGCTGTACATCAGCGAGGCGTACGTCGACGAGGGCCCGACCCTGAAGCGGTTCCGTCCGCGTGCCCAGGGTCGTGCCTACCGGATCCGCAAGCGGACCAGCCACATCACCGTGGTCGTCAGCAGCAAGGAAGGAACCCGGTAATGGGCCAGAAGGTTAACCCGCACGGGTTCCGGCTCGGCATCACCACGGACTTCAAGTCCCGGTGGTACGCCGACAAGCTGTACAAGGACTACGTCAAGGAAGACGTCGCCATCCGCCGGATGATGACGCAGGGCATGGAGCGGGCCGGCATCTCCAAGGTGGAGATCGAGCGCACCCGTGACCGCGTCCGCGTCGACATCCACACCGCCCGGCCGGGCATCGTCATCGGCCGTCGCGGCGCGGAGGCCGACCGCATCCGCGGCGACCTGGAGAAGCTGACCGGCAAGCAGGTCCAGCTGAACATCCTCGAGGTCAAGAACCCGGAGACGGACGCTCAGCTGGTGGCCCAGGCCGTCGCCGAGCAGCTGTCCTCCCGCGTCTCCTTCCGTCGTGCCATGCGCAAGAGCATGCAGAGCACGATGAAGGCCGGCGCCAAGGGCATCAAGATCCAGTGCGGTGGCCGTCTCGGCGGCGCCGAGATGTCCCGCTCGGAGTTCTACCGCGAGGGCCGCGTTCCGCTGCACACGCTGCGCGCCAACGTCGACTACGGCTTCTTCGAGGCCCGTACGACCTTCGGCCGCATCGGTGTGAAGGTGTGGATCTACAAGGGCGACGTCAAGAACATCGCCGAGGTCCGCGCAGAGAACGCTGCCGCCCGCGCCGGCAACCGCCCGGCCCGTGGCGGTGGCAACGACCGTCCGCAGCGCCGCGGTGGCGAGCGCGGCGGCCGTGGCCGTCGTCCCCAGGGTGACGCCCAGGCCCCCAAGGCCGAGGCGACCACCGCTGAGGCTCCGGCTGCGGAGACCACCGGAACGGAGGCCTGACCCCCATGCTGATCCCCCGTCGGGTCAAGCACCGTAAGCAGCACCACCCGAAGCGTGATGGCATGGCCAAGGGTGGCACCGAGCTGGCGTTCGGTGAGTACGGCATCCAGGCCGTCACCCCCGCGTACGTGACGAACCGGCAGATCGAGTCCGCTCGTATCGCCATCACCCGTCACATCCGCCGTGGTGGCAAGGTCTGGATCAACATCTACCCGGACCGTCCGCTCACGAAGAAGCCGGCCGAAACCCGCATGGGTTCCGGTAAGGGTTCCCCGGAGTGGTGGATCGCGAACGTCAAGCCCGGTCGGGTGATGTTCGAGCTGTCCTTCCCGAACGAGAAGGTTGCGCGTGAGGCGCTCACCCGAGCCGCCCACAAGCTTCCGATGAAGTGCCGGATCGTCCGGCGCGAGGCAGGTGAGCTGTGATGGCGGCCGGTACCAAGGCGACCGAGCTGCGTCAGCTGGGCGACGAGGAGCTCGTCGGCAAGCTGCGTGAGGCCAAGGAGGAGCTGTTCAACCTCCGCTTCCAGGCGGCCACCGGACAGCTCGAGAACAACTCCCGGCTGAAGGTTGTCCGCAAGGACATCGCCCGGATCTACACCCTCATGCGTGAGCGTGAGCTCGGCATCGAGACGGTGGAGAACGCCTGATGAGCGAGAAGAATGTGACTGAGAGCAGCGAGCAGCGCGGTGACCGCAAGACCCGTGAGGGTCTCGTGGTCAGCGACAAGATGGACAAGACCGTCGTGGTCGCCGTCGAGGACCGTGTGAAGCACGCCCTGTACGGCAAGGTCATCCGCCGTACCAACAAGCTCAAGGCGCACGACGAGCAGAACGCCGCGGGCGTCGGCGACCGTGTCCTCCTGATGGAGACCCGGCCGCTGTCCGCGAGCAAGCGCTGGCGCGTCGTCGAGATCCTCGAGAAGGCCAAGTAAGACTGCTCGGCCGGCCGGGCCGCGCGACCCGTTCGCGCGGCCCGGCCCCGGCCGGCACGTAATTCCTGCGGGGGGTTCCCCGCAGGACGGTTCCGCCAGGCTCTCCGGGCCAGCCCCGGAGGGAACCGGCAGACGATCAGGAGATAGACGTGATCCAGCAGGAGTCGCGACTGCGTGTCGCCGACAACACGGGCGCGAAGGAGATCCTTTGCATCCGTGTCCTCGGTGGCTCCGGTCGCCGCTACGCAGGAATCGGTGACGTCATCGTCGCCACCGTCAAGGACGCGATCCCCGGTGGCAACGTGAAGAAGGGCGACGTCGTCAAGGCGGTCGTCGTGCGCACCGTCAAGGAGCGCCGCCGTCCCGACGGTTCGTACATCCGCTTCGACGAGAACGCGGCCGTCATCCTCAAGAACGACGGTGACCCCCGCGGCACCCGTATCTTCGGCCCCGTGGGCCGGGAGCTGCGCGAGAAGAAGTTCATGAAGATCATCTCGCTCGCGCCGGAGGTGCTGTAACCGATGAAGATCAAGAAGGGCGACCTGGTCCAGGTCATCACCGGTAAGGACAAGGGCAAGCAGGGCAAGGTCATCGCGGCCTACCCGGCTGAGGACCGTGTCCTGGTCGAGGGTGTCAACCGGGTCAAGAAGCACACCAAGGCCGGCCAGACCGCGCGTGGTTCGAAGACCGGCGGCATCATCACGACGGAGGCTCCCGTCCACGTCTCCAACGTCCAGCTGGTCGTGGAGAAGGACGGCAAGAAGGTCGTGACCCGCGTCGGCTACCGCTTCGACGACGAGGGCAACAAGATCCGCGTTGCCAAGCGGACGGGTGAGGACATCTGATGACTGCCACCACTTCGCCTCGTCTGAAGGCGCGCTACCGCGAGGAGATCGCGGGCAAGATGCGTGACGAGTTCCAGTACGAGAACGTCATGCAGATCCCCGGTCTCACCAAGATCGTGGTCAACATGGGTGTGGGCGACGCCGCCCGCGACTCCAAGCTGATCGAGGGCGCGATCCGCGACCTCACCACGATCACCGGCCAGAAGCCGGCCGTCACCAAGGCCCGGAAGTCCATCGCGCAGTTCAAGCTGCGCGAGGGTCAGCCCATCGGCGCCCACGTCACCCTCCGCGGTGACCGCATGTGGGAGTTCCTGGACCGTCTGCTGTCGCTCGCGCTCCCGCGCATCCGCGACTTCCGCGGTCTGTCGCCGAAGCAGTTCGACGGCCGAGGCAACTACACCTTCGGTCTCACGGAGCAGGTCATGTTCCACGAGATCGACCAGGACAAGATCGACCGCACCCGGGGTATGGACATCACCGTGGTGACCACGGCGACCAACGACGCTGAGGGCCGCGCGCTCCTCCGTCACCTCGGCTTCCCGTTCAAGGAGGCGTGAGCCGTGGCGAAGAAGGCTCTTATCGCGAAGGCCGCCCGCAAGCCCAAGTTCGGCGTGCGTTCCTACACGCGCTGCCAGCGTTGTGGCCGTCCGCACTCCGTGTACCGCAAGTTCGGCCTGTGCCGCGTGTGCCTTCGTGAGATGGCGCACCGCGGTGAGCTGCCGGGCGTGACCAAGAGCTCCTGGTAACCACCAGGGGCTCTCGGTAAGCAGATGAGTGGCGGGAGCCCAGCCCTGCATACCGTAAGGTAGAAGGGTTGGGCGCCCGCCGCCCATGACCGTCTTACTACGCCGTAGGTCCCCGCGCCGCACCCGTCCCCAGTCTGATGGGGGAGAGGGATGGCGCATATAGGAAACCCCGGCGAGAGAGGCCTAAGGCCATCACATGACCATGACTGACCCGATCGCAGACATGCTGACGCGTCTGCGGAACGCGAACTCCGCGTACCACGACGAGGTCACCATGCCGTTCAGCAAGATCAAGTCGCACATCGCGGAGATCCTCCAGCAGGAGGGTTACATCACCGGCTGGAAGGTCGAGGACGCCGAGGTCGGCAAGAACCTCGTTCTCGAGCTGAAGTTCGGTCCGAACCGCGAGCGCTCGATCGCCGGCATCAAGCGCATCAGCAAGCCCGGTCTGCGGGTCTACGCAAAGTCCACCAACCTGCCGAAGGTGCTCGGCGGCCTGGGCGTGGCGATCATCTCCACCTCCCACGGGCTCCTCACCGACAAGCAGGCAAACAAGAAGGGCGTGGGTGGGGAAGTCCTCGCCTACGTCTGGTAGTCGGGAAACGGAGGTATAGCCATGTCGCGTATTGGACGGCTGCCCATCCCGGTTCCCGCCGGCGTGGACGTCACCATCGATGGCCGGACGGTCTCGGTGAAGGGCCCCAAGGGTTCCCTGACCCACACCGTTGCCGCGCCGATCGAGATCGTCAAGGGCGAGGACGGCACCCTGCAGGTGTCGCGTCCGAACGACGAGCGCCTGAACAAGGCCCTGCACGGCCTGTCGCGCACGCTGGTGGCGAACATGATCACCGGCGTGACCGCGGGCTACGTGAAGAAGCTCGAGATCAGCGGTGTCGGTTACCGCGTCCAGGCGAAGGGCTCCAACCTGGAGTTCGCCCTGGGCTACAGCCACCCGATCGTCGTCGAGGCCCCCGAGGGCATCTCCTTCAAGGTCGAGAGCCCCACCAAGTTCTCGGTCGAGGGCATCGACAAGCAGAAGGTCGGCGAGGTCGCCGCGAACATCCGCAAGCTGCGGAAGCCCGACCCGTACAAGGCCAAGGGTGTCAAGTACGAGGGCGAAGTCATCCGCCGCAAGGTCGGAAAGGCTGGTAAGTAAGCCATGGCATACGGTGTGAAGATCGCCAAGGGCGATGCTTACAAGGGCGCCGCCAAGAAGCGCCGCCACATCCGCGTCCGCAAGCGGATCTCGGGCACCGAGGCGCGTCCGCGCCTGGTCGTGACCCGCTCCAACCGCGGTATCACGGCGCAGGTCATCGACGACCTCAAGGGCCACACCGTGGCCTCGGCGTCGCACCTGGACACCTCCATCCGAGGCGTCGAGGGTGACAAGACCGAGCAGGCCAAGAAGGTCGGCCAGCTGGTCGCCGAGCGCGCCAAGGCGGCCGGTGTCGAGACCGTCGTGTTCGACCGTGGTGGCAACCGGTACGCCGGGCGCATCGCCGCCCTTGCCGACGCCGCCCGCGAAGCCGGGCTCGGTTTCTGAGCCGGTTCCGTAGCTAGCGGAAACAGAGAGAGGTAATCCAATGGCTGGACCCCAGCGCCGCGGTGGCGGTGCCGGTGGCGGCGAGCGGCGGGACCGGAAGGGCCGTGACGGCGGCGCAGCTGCCGCCGAGAAGACCGCGTACGTTGAGCGCGTCGTCGCGATCAACCGCGTCGCCAAGGTTGTGAAGGGTGGTCGTCGCTTCAGCTTCACCGCGCTGGTCGTGGTGGGCGACGGTGACGGCACCGTGGGTGTCGGTTACGGCAAGGCCAAGGAGGTGCCGGCCGCCATCGCCAAGGGTGTTGAGGAGGCCAAGAAGCACTTCTTCAAGGTCCCCCGTATCCAGGGCACCATCCCCCACCCCATCCAGGGCGAGAAGGCCGCGGGCGTCGTCCTGCTCAAGCCTGCTTCCCCCGGTACGGGTGTGATCGCCGGTGGTCCGGTGCGCGCCGTTCTGGAGTGCGCCGGCATCCACGACGTCCTGTCGAAGTCGCTCGGCTCCGACAACGCGATCAACATCGTGCACGCCACGGTGGCCGCTCTCCAGGGGCTGCAGCGCCCCGAGGAGATCGCCGCCCGTCGTGGCCTGCCCCTCGAGGACGTGGCCCCCGCGGCTCTGCTCCGGGCGCGTGCTGGGGTGGGTGCGTAATGGCTCGCCTCAAGGTCACGCAGGTCAAGTCGTACATCGGCAGCAAGCAGAACCACCGTGACACCCTGCGTTCGCTCGGCCTGAAGCGGCTGAACGACGTTGTGGTCAAGGAGGACCGCCCGGAGATCCGCGGCATGGTCCAGACCGTCCGCCACCTCGTCACGGTCGAGGAGGTTGACTGACATGGGCACCGACAACACGTCGAACCCGCTGAAGGTCCACAACCTCCGTCCGGCCCCCGGTGCCAAGACCGCCAAGACCCGTGTGGGTCGTGGTGAGGCGTCCAAGGGCAAGACGGCCGGTCGTGGTACCAAGGGCACGAAGGCCCGCTACCAGGTTCCGGCACGCTTCGAGGGTGGGCAGATGCCCCTCCACATGCGTCTGCCGAAGCTCAAGGGCTTCAAGAACCCGTTCCGCACCGAGTTCCAGGTCGTGAACCTGGACAAGCTGACCGCGCTCTACCCCGAGGGTGGCGAGGTCACGGTGGCCGACCTGGTCGCCAAGGGTGCCGTGCGGAAGAACCAGCTCGTCAAGGTGCTGGGCACCGGCGAGGTCTCCGTGGCGCTGCAGGTGACCGTCGACGCGGTCTCCGGCTCCGCCAAGGAGAAGATCACCGCCGCGGGCGGCTCGGTCACCGAGCTCGTCTGAGAGTGATGCCACATCCAGCCGGGGATGTTCCGCACTTTCGTGCGGGGCATCCCCGGTTGGTCATTCCGGGGACGGACGCTCGCCGGTAAGGTGGGCCGGGCTGGTCTTGCGGAGCCTGTGCGCTGACGCGGGTCAGGCAACCCCCATCGTTTTGCAGTTCGACCATTCGTAGCTTTCAACACCGTCACCTCCCGCCGAAGAAGCGGGGGGCGCAGGAGGCACCGTGCTCACCGCGTTCGCCCGGGCGTTCAGGACGCCCGACCTGCGCAAGAAGCTGCTGTTCACGCTGGGCATCATGGTGCTGTTCCGGCTGGGAGCGCACATTCCGATCCCTGGGGTCGACTACCAGGTGGTCAACTCCTGCATCAAGGCGGTCGGCGGGAACCAGGGCCTCTTCGGCCTGGTGAACCTCTTCAGCGGCGGCGCGCTTCTGCAGCTCACGATCTTCGCGCTCGGCATCATGCCGTACATCACCGCGAGCATCATCCTGCAGCTGCTCACCGTGGTCATCCCGCGCCTGGAAGCCCTCAAGAAGGAGGGCCAGGCCGGCCAGACCAAGATCACGCAGTACACGCGCTACCTCACCGTGGCGCTGGCGATCCTGCAGGGCACCGGCCTGGTGGCCACCGCCCGTTCCGGCAGCCTCTTCCAGCAGTGCCCCGACCGCTTCAACATCGTCCCCGACCAGTCGATCTTCACCACGATCACGATGGTCATCACGATGACCGCGGGTACCGCCCTCATCATGTGGCTGGGCGAGCTCATCACCGACCGCGGCATCGGCAACGGCATGTCGATCCTGATGTTCCTGTCGATCGCGGCCGGCTTCCCCGGCGCCCTCTGGGCGATCAAGAAGTCCGGGAAGATCGCGGACGGCTGGGTCGAGTTCGGCGCGGTCATCCTGGTGGGTCTGGCGATGGTCGCCCTCGTCGTCTTCGTCGAGCAGGCGCAGCGCCGCATCCCCGTGCAGTACGCGAAGCGCATGATCGGCCGTCGTTCGTACGGAGGAACGTCCACCTACATCCCGCTGAAGGTGAACCAGGCGGGTGTGATTCCCGTCATCTTCGCGTCATCGCTCCTGTACATCCCGTCACTGGTCGTCCAGTTCAGTGGATCCACGTCTACCTGGGCAAACTGGGTCAGGGACAACCTGGTCAAGGGTGATCACCCGATCTACATCACCGCGTACTTCCTGCTGATTGTCTTCTTTGCCTTCTTCTACGTGGCCATCTCGTTCAACCCCGAAGAAGTCGCGGACAACATGAAGAAGTATGGTGGGTTCATCCCGGGCATCCGGGCTGGTCGTCCCACCGCGGAGTACCTCAGCTACGTGCTCAACCGCATCACGTGGCCGGGCGCGATGTACCTGGGTCTGATCGCCTTGGTGCCCACCGTGGCGCTGGTGCTGTTCAACGCGAACCAGAACTTCCCGTTCGGCGGGACGAGCATCCTGATCATCGTGGGTGTCGGCCTGGAGACCGTGAAGCAGATCGAGAGCCAGCTTCAGCAGCGTAACTACGAAGGGTTCCTCCGCTGATGCGCATCGTCCTCGTCGGGCCCCCCGGGGCCGGCAAGGGTACGCAGGCTGCGTACCTTGCCAGGAACCTGTCGATCCCGCACATCTCCACGGGCGACCTCTTCCGGGCGAACATCAGCCAGGGCACGGAGCTGGGCCGCAAGGCCCAGGAGTACATGGACGCCGGCCGGCTGGTACCCGACGAGATCACCATCGGCATGGCCAAGGACCGCATGCTGCAGCCGGACGCCGGGAACGGCTTCCTGCTCGACGGCTTCCCGCGGAACGTGGGCCAGGCGCAGGCGCTCGACAAGATCCTCGCCGAGGCCGGGATAGCGCTGGACGCGGTGCTGGACCTCGAGGTTCCCGAGGAGGAGGTCGTCAAGCGGATCGCCGGTCGCCGGCTGTGCCGCAAGAACGGCAGCCACGTCTTCCACGTGGTGTACAACCCGCCGGCCGATGAGAACGTCTGCGACGAGTGCGGCGGCGAGCTGTACCAGCGGTCGGACGACACCGAGGAGAAGGTGCGGGTCCGGCTGGAGGAGTACCACAGCAAGACCGAGCCGATCATCGACTACTACAAGCAGCAGGGCCTGGTGCGCACCATCTCGGCCCTGGGCAAGGTCGCCGAGGTGACCAAGCGGGCGATGGACGCGCTGCACGACAAGAAGGACTCGGGCGACAGCGCCGCCTGAGCACATGCGTGACCGGTACGGCCGCGGTGTCCCCCAGGACCCCGCGGCCGTACCGTTGAGGTATCCGGTGGGACGAAGGAAGGCCAGGACCGATGGTGGAGATCAAGAGCCCCGAGCAGATCGCGAAGATGCGCGCGGCCGGCCTGGTCGTCGCCGCGATCCACGAGGCCACCCGTGAGGCGGCCGTCCCGGGGGCCACCACCAAGGACCTGGACGACGTGGCCCGCAAGGTCCTCGCCGACCACGGGGCCAAGCCGAACTTCCTGGGGTACGGCGGTTTCCCCGCCACCATCTGCACCTCCGTGAACGACGTCGTCGTCCACGGCATCCCGGACACCGCGACCGTCCTGAAGGACGGCGACGTCATCTCGATCGACTGCGGCGCGATCGTCGACGGCTGGCACGGCGACGCCGCGTACACGGCGTTCGTGGGCAGCGGCCACGCTCCGGAACTGGTGGAGCTCAGCCGGGTGACCGAGGAGTCCATGTGGGCCGGCATCGCCGCCTTCCGCAAGGGTGACCGTCTGGTCGACATCTCCCGTGCCATCGAGACGTACATCCGCAGGCAGCCGAAGCCCGGCGGCGGCAAGTACGGGATCATCGAGGAGTACGGCGGCCACGGCATCGGTTCGCAGATGCACATGGACCCCCACCTGCTGAACTACGTGTCCCGCAAGCGCGGCAAGGGCCCCCGCCTGGTGCCCGGCATGTGCCTGGCCATCGAGCCGATGGTCAGCCTCGGCACCCCGCTCACCCACGTCCTCGAGGACGAGTGGACGGTCAAGACCGACGACGGCACCTGGTCCTCGCACTGGGAGCACTCCGTCGCGCTCACCGAGGAGGGCCCGCTGGTCCTGACCGCCCGCGACGGCGGCAAGGCCAAGCTGGCGGAGTACGGGATCACGGCCGCGCCGGACCCGCTCGCCTGAGCGCCCCGCCCGCCGCGCTTACCGATCATCTTTCGCGGGCATACACCCCGGATTCGTCTTTCCAGATCGGCTGACGTAGACTGTCACGTCGGCCCGCGTATGCCTTCAGGCATGCCAAAAGCCGACCAAGGTAGCCGATCCCGAAAGCAGGACATGGCCAAGAAGCAAGGCGCCATCGAAATCGAGGGCACCGTGATCGAGTCTCTGCCGAACGCTATGTTCAAGGTGGAGCTGCAGAACGGTCACAAGGTCCTCGCGCACATCAGTGGCAAGATGCGCATGCACTACATCCGCATCCTTCCCGATGACCGGGTCGTTGTGGAGTTGTCCCCTTACGACCTCACGCGCGGACGGATCGTCTACCGCTACAAGTAGATCTCAAGACCCGGAGAACCTGACATCCCATGAAGGTCAAGCCGAGCGTCAAGAAGATCTGCGACAAGTGCAAGGTGATCCGCCGTCACGGCCGGGTCATGGTCATCTGCGACAACCTGCGCCACAAGCAGCGCCAGGGCTGACGCACGCCGACCTGCACCTCGCAGTTCTTCGCGCGACGCGAAACACATGTACATACGCAGCGCCCGTCCGGCCGGAACGCTCCGGCTGACGGCACCTCCGGCGGGGGCCGGAGACCTGATCCGTACCTGGTACGGCGGTCAGGAACGGCGCTGTGGAAGACCCCCGGACACCAACAGGAGCCATTGAATGGCACGCGTTTCAGGTGTCGACATCCCGCGCGAGAAGCGTGTGGAGGTCGCCCTCACCTACGTCTTCGGCATCGGCCGCACCCTGGCCAAGGAGACCCTCGCCGCCACCGGCGTGAACCCGGACACCCGGGTCCGCGACCTGGACGAAGAGGACCTGGTCAAGATCCGCGAGTACGTGGACGCCAACATCAAGACCGAGGGTGACCTCCGTCGCGAGATCCAGGCGGACATCCGTCGCAAGGTCGAGATCGGCTGCTACCAGGGCCTGCGCCACCGTCGCGGCCTGCCGGTCCACGGCCAGCGGACCCACACCAACGCCCGCACCCGCAAGGGCCCGCGTCGCGCCATCGCCGGCAAGAAGAAGCCGGGCAAGAAGTAGTCCTCAGCGGACGCTCGTCAGCGGTCTTCGCTGTAGGACCGACCACCTCCACCGGGAGTAACCACATATGCCTCCGAAGGGCCGTCAGGCCGGCGCCAAGAAGGTGCGCCGCAAGGAGAAGAAGAACGTCGCTCATGGGCACGCCCACATCAAGAGCACGTTCAACAACACCATCGTTTCGATCACGGACCCGTCCGGCAACGTGATCTCCTGGGCCTCTGCCGGCCACGTCGGCTTCAAGGGCTCGCGCAAGTCGACCCCGTTCGCCGCGCAGATGGCCGCCGAGTCGGCCGCGCGCCGCGCGCAGGAGCACGGCATGCGCAAGGTCGATGTGTTCGTCAAGGGCCCCGGCTCCGGCCGTGAGACCGCGATCCGCTCCCTCCAGGCCACCGGCCTCGAGGTCGGCTCGATCCAGGACGTCACTCCGACCCCGCACAACGGATGCCGCCCGCCGAAGCGCCGGCGCGTCTGATCAGCAATCCGCTGAGCAGGTAGGAGACAAACAGGAATGGCGCGTTACACCGGGGCCGACTGCAAGCGTTGCCGTCGGGAGAAGCAGAAGCTCTTCCTCAAGGGGAGCAAGTGCGAGAGCGCGAAGTGCCCGATCGAGATCCGTCCTTACCCCCCGGGTGAGCACGGACGCGGGCGCACCAAGGACAGCGAGTACCTGTTGCAGATGCGCGAGAAGCAGAAGTGCGCGCGCATCTACGGTGTCCTTGAGAAGCAGTTCCGCGGGTACTACGTGGAGGCGAACCGCAGGTCCGGCAAGACCGGTGAGAACCTGCTCCGCATCCTCGAGTCCCGGCTGGACAACGTGGTCTACCGGGCGGGCTTCGCCAAGTCGCGTGATCATGCGCGGCAGCTGGTCCGTCACGGCCACTTCCTCGTGAACGGCGTCAAGACCGACATCCCGTCGGCCCGTGTCGTCGCGAACGACATCGTCGAGGTCCGCGAGTCCTCCCGTAACCTGACGCCCTTCGCGGTGGCCCAGGGGGAGGCCGGCGAGAGGACCGTCCCGGCCTGGCTGGAGGCGATCCCCTCGCGTCTGCGGATCCTCGTGCACAACCTGCCCGAGCGCCCGGTCATCGACACCCAGGTGCAGGAGCAGTTGATCGTCGAGCTCTACTCGAAGTAGCAGCGCTCACGGTCCCGGGCGGTGCGGTGCTCCTGGCGCCGCGCCGCCCGTACCCTTGAAGCCTCGGCATCAAATAGTGGGTGCCGAAGACTGGAGGCATCACCCCATGCTGATCGCTCAGCGCCCTTCGTTGGCCGAAGAGGTCGTCGACGAGTTCCGTTCCCGGTTCGTGATCGAGCCGCTGGAGCCGGGCTTCGGCTACACCCTCGGCAACTCGCTCCGCCGTACGCTCCTCTCCTCGATCCCGGGTGCCGCCGTCACCTCGATCCGGGTCGACGGCGTCCTGCACGAGTTCACCACCGTGCCGGGTGTCAAGGAGGACGTCACCGACCTCATCCTCAACATCAAGCAGCTCGTCGTCTCCTCGGAGCACGACGAGCCCGTCGTGATGTACCTGCGCAAGCAGGGCCCGGGTGTGGTCACCGCCGCCGACATCGCGCCCCCGGCCGGTGTCGAGGTGCACAACCCCGACCTCGTCCTGGCCAGCCTGAACGGCAAGGGCAAGCTGGAGATGGAGCTGACCGTCGAGCGCGGTCGCGGCTACGTCTCGGCCGTCCAGAACAAGCAGCAGGGCCAGGAGATCGGCCGCATCCCGGTCGACTCCATCTACAGCCCGGTGCTCAAGGTCACCTACAAGGTCGAGGCGACCCGTGTCGAGCAGCGCACCGACTTCGACAAGCTGATCGTCGACGTCGAGACCAAGCAGGCCATGCGTCCGCGCGATGCGATGGCCTCGGCCGGCAAGACCCTGGTCGAGCTGTTCGGGCTCGCCCGCGAGCTCAACGTCGACGCCGAGGGCATCGACATGGGCCCGTCCCCCACGGACGCCGCCCTGGCGGCGGACCTCGCGCTCCCGATCGAGGAGCTCGAGCTCACCGTCCGTTCCTACAACTGCCTCAAGCGTGAGGGCATCCACTCCGTGGGTGAGCTCGTGGCACGCTCCGAGGCCGACCTGCTCGACATCCGCAACTTCGGTGCGAAGTCGATCGACGAGGTCAAGGCGAAGCTGGCCGGCATGGGCCTGGCCCTGAAGGACAGCCCGCCCGGATTCGACCCGACCTCCGCCGCCGACACCTTCGGTGCGGACGACGACGTCGACGCCGGTTTCGTGGAGACCGAGCAGTACTGATCTGACTGCCCCCAGGCGTCCGCCTGGGGGGCCTGACACCGGTACCTGACACGGCCGGTGCAGAGATTGAGGAGAAACACCATGCCGAAGCCCGCCAAGGGTGCCCGTCTGGGCGGCAGCGCCGCGCACGAGCGTCTGCTTCTCGCGAACCTCGCGAAGTCGCTGTTCGAGCACGGTCGCATCACCACCACCGAGGCCAAGGCGCGCCGTCTGCGTCCGGTCGCGGAGCGCCTGATCACCAAGGCGAAGAAGGGCGACATCCACAACCGTCGCCTGGTACTGCAGACGATCACGGACAAGGGCATCGTCCACACGCTCTTCACCGAGATCGCCCCGCGGTACGAGAACCGCCCGGGTGGTTACACCCGCATCACCAAGATCGGTAACCGCCGCGGCGACAACGCGCCGATGGCCGTCATCGAGCTGGTGGAGGCGCTGACCGTGGCCCAGCAGGCCACGGGTGAGGCGGAGGCCGCGACCAAGCGCGCGGTCAAGGAGGCCGAGGCCAAGACCGAGGCTCCGGCCGAGGTCGAGGACAAGGCCGAGGCCACCGAGGCTCCGGCCGAGGAGTCCAAGGACGCCTGACGTCCTGACCGGACGGGCCCGCACCCAGATCTCTGGGGGCGGGCCCGTCCGCGTGTTTGAGAGGATCTGCGGGTGAGTGTGGCGAGCGATGAGGTGGAGCCCGGGTACGTCCGGGTGCGGCTGGACCTGGCGTACGACGGGGCCGAGTTCTCCGGCTGGGCGAAGCAGCGAAACCGGCGGACCGTGCAGGGGGAGCTGGAGTCGGCCCTGCGGACGGTGCTGCGGCTGCCCGAGCCGGTCGAGCTGACCGTCGCCGGGCGTACGGACGCGGGTGTGCACGCCCGCGGGCAGGTCGCGCACGTCGACCTGCCGGTGGACGTCTGGGCGGCGGAGGGCGGCAAGCTGCTGCGCCGGCTGGCGGGACGGCTGCCCTGGGACGTACGGGTGTGGAAGGTCTCGCAGGCCCCGGCCGGCTTCAACGCGCGCTTCTCCGCGATCTGGCGCCGCTACGCCTACCGGGTCGGCGACCACCAGGGCGGGGTCGACCCCCTGCTGCGGGGGCATGTGCTGTGGCACGACCGGCCGGTGGACGTCGACCTGATGAACGAGGCGGCGCGCAAGCTCCTCGGCGAGCACGACTTCGCGGCCTACTGCAAGAAGCGGGAGGGCGCGACGACCATCCGCACCCTCCTGGAGCTGCACTGGGAGCGGGACGCCTCCGGGCTGGCGGTGGCGACCGTACGGGCGGACGCCTTCTGCCACAACATGGTGCGCGCCCTGGTCGGGTCGATGCTGCTGGTCGGCGACGGCCACCGGCCGGCCGGTTTCCCCGGGGAGGTGCTGGCGGGACGGGTCCGGCACTCGGCGGTCAACGTGGTGCGGCCGCACGGGCTGACCCTGGAGGAGGTCGGCTACCCGGCGGACGAGCTGCTGGCCGCGCGCAGCCGCGAGGCCCGCAACATGCGTACCCTGCCGCTGCCGCGCGCCTGAGGGGCGGCGCCGCGGCGCACCGGGCCGCCGCCGGCCCGTGCGTTCATCTGCGGCGCCGCAGTGCCGTGACCACCTGGGTGAGGACGTAGCCCGAGCCCAGGGACGTCAGCACCAGCGGGACGGGGCGGAGGCGGTCGTGGAAGGCGCCCCACCAGGAGAAGCAGGCGGCCGGGACGAGCAGCAGCAGGTAGAGCGCGCGCATCGCCCACCAGCGGGCGGGGAGGCGCACCGGCGTGCCCCGCGGGGGGAGCGGCATCGCGCCCGTCTCCGTGGTGAGGGTGTCCCTGACCCCGGAGAGGAAACCGCGCGGGGCGAGCACCCGGGCGCCGGGCACCCCGTCGAGCGCGGCCGGACGCTCCCCGAAGCCCTCCGGCAGCACCGGCAGGCCCAGTGCCGCCACCGTGTCCGCGAGCCGCCGCCCCGGGGCGTCCATGCCGCGCAGCAGCGCCGTGAGGGGCCGTGCGTCGTGGACGCCGTAGGCCGCGGCGAAGGCGGCGGCCGTGGCGCCGGCGGCGTCCAGCGAGGGTACGGGCGCCCCCGGTGCCCACTCGTGCGCGGCGACCTTCCTGCCCCTGGCGTACAGCGTGATCCCGTACCGGTCGCCCGAGCGCTGCAGGACGACCGCGGGCCACTTCTCGCCCGCCGTGAACAGGTCGACCGCGCCCGCCAGACTGCCTTCCCCGGTCAGCTCGACATGGGTGAAGTCCGCCCCCGCCGGGGCCAGCCGCAGCCCGGTCCGGCACAGCAGCGCCGCTTGCGCGACGGCGGTGAGCGGTGCGGAGGCCACCGCCAGGGCGCGCGGCGCCCAGTCGGGGGCGCCGGCCGGTAGGGGGACCGCGGGCGGGGTGCCGAAGAACGGCGTGCGGGTGGCGACCTGCATCCGCACCCCGGTGCGGAAGTCCAGGAACTCCTGGCGGGGGTCCGCGCCCAGGTGGGCCCAGGGGAAGCTGGTGGCGTGCACGCCGATGTCGCGGAAGACGCGCAGCGCCTCCTCCCAGCGGCCCGCGCGCATCAGCATCAGCGCCAGGTGGTTGCGGAACCCCGCAGCCTCCGGGTCGCCGGGGTCGTACCAGCCGGACAGCTCCAGGGCGCGGTCCACGGCGGCGGCGATGCGGGCGGGCTCGACGGCGTCCGCGCCGGACGCGTCGTCGGCGGCGGGTCCGCCCGCGACGATCTCGTACTCGACGGCCGCGAGCAGCGGCAATGAGTTGATCTTCGAGCCGGGCAGCGCCTCCTCGGCGGCCTGCTCGGCGAAGTCGAACATCTCGCGGTGGGTGCCGTACCACTTGGCGCACAGGTACTGCAGGGCGGAGGCGTGACAGCCGTAGTGGTGCGGGGCGCGCTCGACGGCCTCGGTCCAGTACGCGTCGAAGATCTCCCGCGAGGACTGCATGCCCCGCGCGTGGGTGAGTGCGACGCGCCACGGCACGGGGTCGGCTGGGTTGAGCTCGGCGGCGGCGCCGATCACCGGCACCGCGTCCTTGAGCAGCGCGAAGAAGGCCTTGAACTGCTCCGGCGAGACCTCGGAGGCACGGGCGCCGCTGCGTATCTCCCAGGCCTGGAGGACGCACAGGTCGGCCTTGACCAGCGCCGCGTCCGGGTCCTCGGGCGCGGCGGCGAGCCAGGCGTCCAGCCACCCGGGGTTGTGGAGCGCGAACTGCGCCAGCTCGCAGACGTAGGTGTCGCGCAGTTCCCACTGGCAGCCCAGCCGGGTCGCGGACAGCAGCTCCCGGGCGGGCCCGTGGTCGCCGGTCCCCGCCGCGGCGAGCGCGCCGCGCAGCGGGACGCCGGGGACGTCCAGGACGACGGCCTCGTCCGGTGGCAGGCCGGCCCCGACGGCGGCGCCGTGGCGGAGCATGCGGGGCAGGGTCAGCAGCGTGCGCAGGGAGGGCATGGGCGGGGTCAGCAGGCCGGCGAGCCGGCCTCGGCGGGGCAGCGGCCGGAGCCGCCGGAGCCGACCCGTCCGAGGACCACGTGGCGCCGCTCCCGGGGGACGCCCGGGACGCCCTGCCGTCCCGGCGGTGCGGTCCATCCCTCGTCCGGGTGGTACGGCTGCAGCGGCCCGTCAGTCATGGCGCGGATTCTATAGAGGAGAAAACCAGTTTGGCGGCGGGCGACCGTGCTACGAGAATCCACGGCATGGGACATGTGGACGTTGCGCATCTGGAGTACTACCTGCCGGACGGCCGGGTGTTGCTGGGCGACGTCTCGTTCCGGGTGGGCGAGGGCGCCGCGGTGGCCCTCGTCGGGGCGAACGGCGCCGGCAAGACGACCCTCCTGCGGCTGATCTCCGGTGAGTTGAAGCCGCACGGCGGCACGGTCACGGTGAGCGGGGGGCTGGGGGTCATGCCGCAGTTCGTCGGCTCGGTGCGGGACGACCGCACCGTGCGGGACCTGCTGGTGTCCGTGGCGACGCCGCGGATCCGCGAGGCAGCCGCCGCGGTCGACGCCGCCGAGCTGGAGATCATGGCGCAGGACGACGAGGCCGCCCAGCTGGCCTACGCGCAGGCGCTCAGCGACTGGGCCGAGGCCCGCGGCTACGAGGCCGAGACGGTCTGGGACATGTGCACCACGGCCGCGCTGGGGGTTCCGTACGAGCGGGCCCAGTGGCGCGAGGTGCGGACGCTGTCGGGCGGCGAGCAGAAGCGGCTGGTGCTGGAGGCGCTGCTGCGCGGCACCGACGAGGTGCTGCTGCTGGACGAGCCGGACAACTACCTCGACGTCCCCGGGAAGCGCTGGCTGGAGGAGCAGCTGCAGCAGACCAGGAAGACGGTGCTGTTCGTCTCCCACGACCGGGAGCTGCTGGCCCGCTCCGCCGAGAAGATCGTCAGCGTGGAGCCGGGACCGGCCGGCTCGGACGTGTGGGTGCACGGCAGCGGCTTCGCCACGTACCACGAGGCGCGGCGCGAACGCTTCGCCCGCTTCGAGGAGCTGCGACGGCGCTGGGAGGAGGAGCATGCCCGGTTGAAGAAGCTCGTGCTGACCCTCCGTCAGCAGGCGGCGATCAGCCCCGACATGGCCTCCCGCTACCGGGCCGCGCAGACCCGGCTGCGGAAGTTCGAGGAGGCGGGGCCGCCGCAGGAGCCGCCGCGCGAGCAGGACATCCGCATGCGGCTGTCCGGCGGGCGCACCGGCATGCGCGCCGTCACCTGCGGGCGGCTGGAGCTGACCGGGCTGATGAAGCCGTTCGACCTGGAGGTCTTCTACGGGGAGCGGGTGGCCGTCCTCGGTTCGAACGGCTCGGGCAAGTCGCACTTCCTGCGGCTGCTGGCCGGCGACCCCGGCGTGCGGCACACGGGGGAGTGGAAGCTGGGTGCGCGGGTCGTGCCGGGGCACTTCGCGCAGACGCACGCGCACCCGGAGCTCGCGGGGCGCACCCTCGTCGACATCCTGTGGACCGAGCACGCGCGCGACCGCGGCAAGGCGATGTCCGCCCTGCGGCGCTACGAGCTCGACCGGCAGGGCGACCAGCGCTTCGACCAGCTGTCGGGCGGGCAGCAGGCGCGCTTCCAGATCCTGCTGCTGGAGCTGGCCGGGGCGACGGCACTGCTGCTGGACGAGCCGACCGACAACCTGGACCTGGAGTCGGCGGAGGCGCTGCAGGAGGGGCTGGAGGCGTTCGACGGGACCGTGCTCGCGGTGACGCACGACCGCTGGTTCGCCCGCAGCTTCGACCGGTACCTGGTCTTCGGTGCGGACGGGGTCGTCCGGGAGGCGCCGGAGCCGGTGTGGGACGAGACACGGGTCGCGCGGGAGCGGTGACCGGGGCCTCGGGGCCGGGGGCCCGGGGCCGGCGCCCCCGAGGCGGGCGGGCGGGGGCGGCCGGTGCGGGCACGCCCCCGCACCGGCTGTTTTGACCCGAACGGGCAGCCGCGGGTATTCTGCAGGTTCGTTATGCGTATTGGCTTGCTCGTTCTCACGTGAGAGGCCGCTACGCCGGTCCACCGGGCCGATGACCAGCGTTCACCTCGCGGTATGCGTCGCCGCAGGGTGACAGGGCTGTCGTGATCGTCCGGGTGGCCTTGTCAGTACCCACTCACTGAAGAAGCGAAGGCTACGACCGTGCGTACGTTCAGCCCCAAGCCCGGCGATGTCCAGCGCCAGTGGCACGTCATTGACGCGCAGGACGTCGTCCTGGGCCGTCTGGCGTCCCAGACCGCGTCCCTCCTGAGGGGCAAGCACAAGCCGATTTATGCGCCCCACGTCGACACCGGTGACTTCGTCATCATCATCAACGCCGACAAGGTGCACCTCTCCGGTAACAAGAAGCAGCAGAAGCTGGCCTACCGCCACTCGGGCTTCCCGGGCGGTCTGCGTTCCGTCCGCTACGACGAGCTGCTCGACAAGAACCCCGAGAAGGCCATCGAGAAGGCCGTCAAGGGAATGCTGCCCAAGAACAGCCTGGGCCGCCAGATGCTCTCCAAGCTGAAGGTGTACGCGGGTGCCGAGCACCCGCACGGTGCCCAGCAGCCGGTTCCGTTCGAGATCAGCCAGGTCGCGCAGGGCTAGTCCCGGCCACCACCGATACACAGAAAGCATCTGAGGAGCATCGTGGCCGAGACCACCCCTGAGACCCCTCTCGTCGAGGACGGCGAGATCGTGGAGACCATCGAGATCCCGGAGGAGTACACCTCCGAGTCCCTCGCCTCCCGCTTCGGCGAGCCCCAGCCGGCCGCCGGCACGGGCCGCCGCAAGGAGTCCGTCGCCCGCGTCCGGATCATCCCGGGCTCCGGCAAGTGGACGATCAACGGTCGCACCCTTGAGGAGTACTTCCCCAACAAGGTGCACCAGCAGGAAGTCAACGAGCCGTTCAAGATCCTTGAGCTCGACGGCCGTTACGACGTCATCGCGCGCATCAACGGCGGCGGCATCTCCGGCCAGGCCGGTGCGCTGCGCCTGGGCGTCGCCCGTGCGCTGAACGAGGCGGACGTCGACAACAACCGCGGCCCGCTCAAGAAGGCCGGCTTCCTGACCCGTGACGCTCGCGAGATCGAGCGCAAGAAGGCCGGTCTGAAGAAGGCCCGCAAGGCGCCGCAGTACAGCAAGCGCTAAGCATCACGCGCGCGCTGCACTGCACGTACGCCCCGGAGGCACTTTGTGCGTCTCCGGGGCGTACGCATTCCGGGGGGTATAGACGTATAACCGGATGGACGCCCGGCGAGTACGGGGCGGAGCACGGCAACATCTCGGAGGTAACGACGTGGGACGACTCTTCGGTACGGACGGTGTGCGCGGTGTCGCGAACGCGGATCTGACGGCTGAGCTGGCGCTCGGACTGTCGGTCGCGGCGGCGCACGTGCTCGCCGAGGCGGGCACGTTCGAGGGCCACAAGCCGGTGGCCGTGGTGGGACGGGATCCGCGTGCGTCCGGAGAGTTCCTGGAGGCCGCGGTGGTGGCCGGGCTCGCCAGCGCCGGCGTCGACGTGCTGCGGGTGGGCGTGCTGCCGACCCCGGCCGTGGCCTACCTCACCGGCGCGCTCGGCGCGGACCTGGGCGTGATGCTCTCCGCGAGCCACAACCCGATGCCCGACAACGGCGTCAAGTTCTTCGCCCGGGGCGGCCACAAGCTCGCGGACGAGCTCGAGGACCGCATCGAGTCCGTCTACGAGGAGCACCGCACCGGCGCCCCCTGGGACCGCCCCACCGGCGCCGGCGTGGGCCGCGTGCGTGAGTACGACCAGGGCTTCGACCAGTACGTCGCCCACCTGATCGGCGTCCTGCCGAACCGCCTGGACGGCCTGAAGATCGTCCTGGACGAGGCCCACGGCGCCGCGGCCCGCGTCTCGCCCGAGGCCTTCGCCCGGGCCGGCGCCGAGGTGGTCACCCTCGGTGCCCAGCCGGACGGCCTCAACATCAACGACGGCTGCGGTTCCACCCACCTGGACCTGATCAAGGCCGCCGTCATCGAACACGGTGCGGACCTCGGCATCGCCCACGACGGCGACGCCGACCGCTGCCTGGCCGTGGACCACCAGGGCAACGAGGTCGACGGCGACCAGATCCTGGCCGTCCTGGCCGTCGCCATGCGCGAGGCGGACCGGCTGCGGAAGAACACCGTCGTCGGCACGGTCATGTCCAACCTGGGGTTCAAGCTCGCCATGGAGCGCGAGGGCATCGAGCTGATCCAGACCGCCGTCGGCGACCGCTACGTGCTGGAGTCGATGAAGGAGCACGGCTACGCGCTCGGCGGCGAGCAGTCCGGCCACGTGATCATCCTCGACCACGCCACCACCGGCGACGGCACCCTCACCGGCCTCATGCTGGCCGCCCGGGTCGTCTCCACCGGCCGTTCGCTGGCCGAGCTGGCCACCGTCATGGAGCGGCTGCCGCAGGTCCTGGTCAACGTCCGGGACGTCGACAGGAGCCGTGTCGGGTCCTCCAGCGAGCTGTCCGCGGCCGTGGCCGAGGCGGAGGCCGAGCTCGGCAGCACCGGCCGCGTGCTGCTGCGCCCCTCCGGCACCGAGCCGGTGGTCCGCGTCATGGTCGAGGCCGCCGACATCGACCACGCCCGCTCGGTGGCCGGCCGGCTCGCCGACGTCGTGAAGTCCGCGCTCGGCTAGACCGAGGACGCGTCCGACACCGTACGCCGCCGCCTGCGCTGCATCGCCCAGAAGCCCTTCTGGGCGAGCAGCGTCAGGACGCCCGCGATGACGATCCCCGCCAGGTTGACGCCCAGTTGCGCCGAGGAGCCCCACAGCTCGCGGTAGTCGCCGTAGGTCAGGGCAAGGGCGGCGTTGGCGGCCGCCGGGACGGTGGTCACCGAGATCGCCACGCCGACCAGGGCGCCGGACTTGGCGGAGGTCAGCGAGAGGATCCCGGCGATCCCGGCGAGGAACGCCACCACGAAGGAACTGGCGTCCGGCTGCCAGATGAAGGCGGTCGACGGATGCGGCGCCGTGAAGTCGGCCACGCCGAAGACGCCCAGGACGTCCATCAGGTAGGCGAAGCCGCCGGTGAGCACCATCGCCACCGGGAAGCCCACCAGCAGCGCCACCAGCGAGCGCCGGGCCAGCCGCCCGTGGCGCTGGACCAGACCGGTGCACACCCCCGCCAGCGGGCCGAACTCCGGGCCGACCACCATCGCGCCGACGATCAGGATCGCGCTGTCGAGCATCACGCCGCAGGCCGCCAGCATCGTGGCCAGGGCCAGGAACGCCAGATAGGTGACGGTGAGGGTGGACTCCTCGTGGGTCGCGTCGGTCAGCGACTCCCACAGCACGGCGTCCGCGCCCTCCCCGGGCGCGTCCTCCTCGGCCTTCTCGGCGCGGGCCGACAGCGACAGGTCGATGTGCTCCACCGCGATCGAGCCCGTGTCGGCGACGCCCATGCGCCGCAGGGCCCGCAGCAGTTCGTCGCCCGCCTCGCGCGCCACGTCGCACATGACGATGTCCCCGCGCGGGTTGCGGGCCGCTCCGGGCAGCACGGCGAGGTGGGTGGCGCCCACGGTCCCCTCGACGAGGGACACGACCTCGTCGGTGCTCCCCTGCGGGACGATCATCCGGAGATGCAGCATGCGGGGCAGGCTACCCGGCGGCCGGTGGACTACAGCTTGCGCAGGGAGAGTTTCTGCACCTTGTGGTCGGGGCCCTTGCGCAGGATCAGGGTCGCGCGGCCGCGGGTGGGCAGCACGTTCTCCAGCAGGTTGGGCTGGTTGATGGCGCGCCAGGTGTGGCGGCCGTACTCCATGGCCTCCACCTCGGAGACCTCGGTGTAGCGGTGGAAGTACGACAGCGGGTTCTGGAAGGCGGTCTCGCGCAGCTGGCGGAAGCGCGCCAGGTACCACTGCTCGATGTCCTCGGTGCGCGCGTCCACGTACACGCTGAAGTCGAAGTAGTCGGCGAGCGCGACCCGGGTGCGGCCGTCCTTGCCCGGCAGGGCGGGCTGCAGGACGTTCAGGCCCTCGACGATGAGGATGTCCGGGCGCCGGACGACCAGCTCCTCGTCGGGCACGATGTCGTAGATCAGGTGCGAGTAGACGGGCGCGCGCACCTCGTCCTTGCCGGCCTTCACGTCGGCCACGAAGCGCGTCAGGGCGCGCCGGTCGTACGACTCGGGGAAGCCCTTGCGGGACATCAGCCCGCGACGCTGGAGCTCGGCCTTGGGGAGCAGGAAGCCGTCGGTGGTGACCAGTTCCACCCGCGGGTGCTCCGGCCAGCGGGCGAGCAGCGCCTTCAGGATGCGCGCGGTGGTCGACTTGCCGACCGCGACGCTGCCGGCGACCCCGATGACGAAGGGCGTGCCGGTCTGCGAGCCGTGGCCCTCCCCGGTGTCGTCGAGGAAGGTGTTGACGGCGCCGCGCAGTCCGTGGGTGGCGCCGACGTAGAGGTTGAGCAGCCGCGACAGCGGCAGGTAGACGTCGATCACCTCGTCCAGGTCGATGACGTCGCCGAGACCGCGCAGGCGCTCGACCTCGTCCGCGGTGAGCGGCAGCGGCGTGCGGTCGCGCAGCGCGCTCCACTCGGCCCGCGTCAGGTCGACGTACGGCGTGGGCTCGGCGCGGCGGCGCGTCGGGTGGGGGGAAATCGTCGGCGGCACGGATTCATTGTTGCGCCGCGGTGAACTGCGCTCACGCCGGGGTCGGCCGGGCCGGCGCCGGCGCCGGCGTCAGCGGTATGTCAGCCCGTTGTCAGTGGCGTCCGGGACAGTGGTGCGCAACGGAGCAAAACCGAGCGAACCATGACGGGGAGGACATCGCGGATGAGCTACGCGATCCAGGCGGAGGGCCTGGTCAAACGCTTCAAGGAGACCACGGCCCTGGCCGGCGTGGACCTGGCCGCGCGCAGCGGCACGGTGCTCGGCGTGCTCGGCCCCAACGGGGCGGGGAAGACCACGGCGGTGCGCATCCTGGCCACCCTGCTGCGGCCGGACGCCGGCCGGGCGCTCGTCGGCGGCCACGACGTGGTGCGGGAGGCCGGCGCCGTACGCGCGCTCGTCGGGCTCACCGGGCAGTACGCGGCCGTGGACGAGATGCTCACCGGCCACGAGAACCTGCTGATGATCGCCCGGCTGCTGGGCCTGCCGCGCCGTGAGGCCCGCGCCCGGGCGACGCGGCTGCTGGAGGAGTTCCGGCTCGCCGACGCCGGCGGCCGGGCCGCCAAGACGTACTCCGGCGGCATGCGGCGCCGCCTCGACCTTGCCGCCAGCCTGGTCGGCCGGCCGCGGGTGCTCTTCCTCGACGAGCCCACCACCGGCCTGGACCCGCACAGCCGCAACGAGCTGTGGGACATCGTCCGTGGCCTGGTCGGGGACGGTACGACGGTGCTGCTGACCACGCAGTACCTGGAGGAGGCCGACCAGCTCGCCGACGACATCGCGGTCATCGACCGCGGCCGGGTGATCGCCGAGGGCACCCCCGACGGGCTCAAGGAGCAGGTCGGCGGCCAGGTTCTGCAGGTGCGGCCGATGGCCGCGGCGGAGCTGGAGAAGGTCCACGCGATGGTCTCGGTGGTCGCCGGGCCCGGCGCGAAGATCGAGTCCGGCCTGGTCACCGCTGCGGTGAACGACCCGGAGCTGATGCCCGCCGTCGTACGGCGGCTGGACGAGGCCGGGGTGCGGGTGAGCGAGCTCACGCTGCGCCGCTCCAGCCTCGACGAGGTGTTCCTGTCCCTCACCGGGCACCGCGCGGTGAAGGAGACGACGACGGACGAGGACAAGACGGAGGCCCTGGTATGAGCGCCGTGACCGCGGACCTGATGCCGGTCGCCAAGGTCCGGCTCCGCGACGGGCTGCAGCAGACCTGCACCCTCGCCTGGCGCAACCTGGTGCAGATCAAGCACAACCCGATGGAGCTGATGGACCTCAGCGTCCAGCCCGTCATGTTCGTGCTGCTCTTCACCTACGTCTTCGGCGGCCAGATGGCCGGATCGCCCGACGCCTACCTGCAGTACGCGCTGCCCGGGATCATCGTGCAGAACGCCCTCTTCGCGACCATGAACACCGCGATGGGCCTCAACATCGACCTCACCAAGGGCGTCCTGGACCGGTTGCGCTCGCTGCCGATCGCCCGTTCCGCGCCGCTCATGGGGCGGGTCGTGGCGGACCTCGGCAAGCAACTGTGGTCGCTGCTGCTGATGCTGGGCCTGGGCGTGCTCATGGGCTTCGACGTGGACGGCGGCGTGCCCGGCGTACTGGGCGCGGCGGGCCTGCTGCTGGCCTTCGCGGTCGCCATGTCCTGGATGACGCTGCTGATCGGGATGCTGGTCTCCGAGCCGGAGAAGGTGATGACCTTCGGCTTCGTGCTGGTCATGCCGCTCACCTTCACCTCCAGCGCCTTCGTGCGCGCGGACACCATGCCCGGCTGGCTCAGGGCGTGGGCGGACGTGAACCCGGTCACCCGCCTGGCCGACGCCGTACGGGGATTGATGACCGGCTCCGGTGCGGTCGCCGGACCGGTCATGTGGTCGCTGCTGTGGGCCGCGGGGATCGCGGTGGTCTTCGTCCCGCTGGTGATGCGCGCCTACCGCGCGCGCAGCTGAACGCGCTTCCCGGGATGCCCCGGACCGTCCCGGTCCGGGGCCCACCGGCGTCCGCCGTCGGGTTCGACGTCCGCCGTCCGCCGCCTAGAGTTCTTCCCATGTGCGGAATCGTTGGATACGTGGGCGGCCAGTCCGCCCTCGACGTCGTCATCGCGGGTCTGAAGCGCCTGGAGTACCGGGGGTACGACTCGGCGGGCGTCGCCGTCCTCGCCGACGGCGGGCTCGCCGCGGCCAAGAGGGCCGGGAAGCTCGCCAACCTGGAGAAGCTGCTGGACGAGCGTCCGCTGCCGAGCGGCCCCGCCGGGATCGGGCACACCCGCTGGGCCACCCACGGCGGCCCCACGGACGCCAACGCGCACCCGCACCTGGACAACGCGGGCCGGGTCGCCGTCGTCCACAACGGCATCATCGAGAACTTCGCCGCCCTGCGCGCCGAACTCGCCGAGCGCGGCCACGACCTGCTCTCCGAGACCGACACCGAGGTCGTCTCCCACCTCCTCGCCGAGGCCTACTCCTCCACCGGGGACCTCGCCGAGGCCATGCGCCAGGTCTGCGGCCGCCTCGACGGCGCCTTCACCCTGGTGGCCGTCCACGCCGACGAGCCCGACGTCGTGGTCGGCGCCCGCCGCAACTCCCCGCTCGTCGTGGGCGTCGGCGACGGCGAGAACTTCCTCGCCTCCGACGTCGCGGCCTTCATCGCGTACACCCGCGAGGCCATCGAGCTCGGCCAGGACCAGGTCGTGGAGCTGCGCCGCGGGGGCGTCACCGTCACCGACTTCGAGGGCAAGCCCGCCGACGTCCGGCCGTACCACATCGACTGGGACGCCTCCGCCGCCGAGAAGGGCGGCTACGACTACTTCATGCTCAAGGAGATCGCCGAGCAGCCCAAGGCCGTCGCCGACACGCTGCTGGGCCGGATCGACGCGAGCGGACTGCTGACCCTCGACGAGGTACGGATCCCCGCCTCCGTGCTGCGCGAGGTCGACAAGATCGTCATCGTCGCCTGCGGCACCGCCTTCCACGCCGGAATGATCGCCAAGTACGCGATCGAGCACTGGACCCGCATCCCCTGCGAGGTGGAGCTCGCCAGCGAGTTCCGCTACCGCGACCCGATCCTGGCCCCGCGCAGCCTGGTGGTCGCCATCAGCCAGTCCGGCGAGACCATGGACACCCTCATGGCCCTGCGGCACGCCCGCGAGCAGGGCTCCAAGGTGCTGGCCATCTGCAACACCAACGGCTCCACCATCCCGCGCGAGTCCGACGCGGTGCTCTACACCCACGCCGGCCCCGAGGTCGCCGTCGCCTCCACGAAGGCGTTCCTCACCCAGGTCGTCGCCTGCTACCTCGTCGCCCTCTACCTGGGCCAGGTGCGCGGCACGAAGTGGGGCGACGAGATCCTCGCCGTCATCCGCGAGCTCTCCCAGATCTCCCGTCAGGTCGAGCAGGTCCTGGAGACCATGGAGCCGGTCCGCGAACTGGCCCGCTCCCTCAAGGACAAGAACACCGTCCTCTTCCTCGGCCGCCACGTGGGCTACCCCGTCGCCCTGGAGGGCGCGCTCAAGCTCAAGGAACTCGCCTACATGCACGCCGAGGGCTTCGCCGCCGGCGAGCTCAAGCACGGCCCCATCGCGCTGATCGAGGAGGACCTCCCCGTCGTCGTGGTCGTGCCGTCGCCGCGCGGGCGCTCGGTGCTGCACGACAAGATCGTCTCCAACATCCAGGAGATCCGGGCCCGCGGGGCGCGCACCATCGTCATCGCGGAGGAGGGCGACGAGTCCGTCGTCCCCTACGCCGACCACCTGGTGCGGGTGCCGCAGACCCCGACGCTGCTGCAGCCGCTGGTCGCGACGGTGCCGCTGCAGGTCTTCGCGTGCGAACTGGCCACGGCCCGCGGCAACGAGGTCGACCAGCCGCGGAACCTCGCGAAGTCCGTCACGGTCGAGTGAGCACGCCGTGATCATCGGGGTGGGCATCGACGTCGCCGAGATCGACCGCTTCGAGCAGTCCCTGGAGCGCACGCCCGGTCTGGCCGAGCGGCTCTTCCTCCCCGGCGAGCTCCACCTCCCCAGTGGGGCCCGCCGGGGCGGCGCCTCCCTCGCGGCGCGGTTCGCCGCGAAGGAGGCGGTCGCGAAGGCGCTGGGGGCGCCCGGTGGGCTGCACTGGTCGGACGCGGAGGTCGTCACGGAGGATTCGGGGCAGCCGCGGCTCATCGTCCGGGGGACGGTGGCGGCGCGGGCCGAGCAGTTGGGGGTGCGGACGTTCCACGTCTCGCTCAGCCACGACGCGGGGGTCGCGTCCGCGGTGGTCATCGCCGAGGGCTGACCCGGTCCGGCCTACCCCGTGTCGCCGCGTGCGGGGCGTTTGTTCTTGCGGTTTCCCTTGCGGCCGGGTGTCTGTGTGCGGGTTGCTTACGCCTGCGGCGGGCATCCCCCGCCCGCCCTCCCTCCCCCAGCCTTCGGCGGGGGGACCCCCATCCGGCGCGGTCGGTGCGGGTCTCGCAACGTGTGCCTGAGTCGGTGCCGCGCCGGCGCACTCCCCCAGCCTTCGGCCGGGGGCCCCCACAGCGCTCGCGGTTTACCCCGACATCGTTTGGCACCCGGGTCCGCCGCTCGTCTCCCCCAGCCTTCGGCCGGGGGGACCCCCATGGGCGCACCCCGCCGCACCCCCTCCCGTTGTGTGGGCGCATGACGGCCGGTGGGGGTGAGTAAGGCACTTGCGGCAACCCCGGACCGCTCTCTGAACCTCGTCCGGCCGTTAGTCGCCTCGACCGGCAGGAGGGGGTGTGGCGGGGTGCCCCCGCAGGCGACGAGCGGTGGGCGCGGGGCCGGATGATGTTGGGCAGCGCCGCGAGCGCCGAGGTGGGGGTCCCCCCGGCCGAAGGCTGGGGGCGTGCCCCGGCGCGGCACCGACCCCACAACGACCGCGCGAGGCGGTCACTGACCGCGCCGGATGGGGGTCCCCCCGGCCGAAGGCTGGGGGAGGGCGGGAGGGCGGGTGGACGCCCGCCGCAGGCGCAAACAACCCGCACACAAACACCCGGGCAGCCCGGCGCAGCCGCCCGCAGGCGGTACGCACCCGCGCACAGCCACCGGCCGGGCAGAGACGGACCGCGCACGGCGCGCAACCACGGCCCCGCGGTGGGAACATGGCCCCATGCGGGTGGCGTACAGCGTGGAGACCGTACGGGCGGCGGAGCGGGCGCTCATGGCGCGGGTTCCGGAGGGGGCTCTGATGCAGCGGGCGGCGGCCGGGCTGGCGGCCGCGTGCGCGAACGCGCTCGGCACCGGGGGCGGGGTCTACGCGGCCCGCGTCGTCGTGCTGGCCGGGAGCGGGGACAACGGCGGCGACGCGCTGTACGCGGGGGCGCGCCTGGCGCGGCGCGGGGCGGGGGTGACCGCCGTCCTGGTGGCGCCGCAGAAGGCGCACCGCGGTGGCCTGGCGGCCCTGCGCGCCGCGGGCGGCCGTGCGGTCGCCCCGGACGACGTGGACGCGGTGGCTCTGATACACCGCGCCGACCTCGTGCTGGACGGCATCGTGGGCATCGGGGGCAAGGGCGGGCTGCGCCCCGAGGCGGTGCCGCTGGCGGAGGCCGCGCACGCGTCCCGGGCGGTCGTGGTCGCCGTGGACCTCCCCAGCGGGGTGGACGCCGACAGCGGCGAGGTCCGGGGCGTGGCGGTGCGGGCCGACATGACGGTGACGTTCGGGACGTACAAGCCGGGCCTGCTCGTGGACCCGGCCGCCGAGCACGCCGGCGCCCTGCGCCTGGTGGACATCGGCCTCGGCCCCTGTCTGGACGGCACCGCGCCCGACCTGGAGGCGCTGCAGCACGCCGACGTCGCCGCCCTCCTGCCGGGCCCGGACGCCGAGAGCGACAAGTACCGGCGTGGCGTGATCGGCGTCGTCGCGGGCTCGGAGCGCTACCCCGGGGCCGCCGTGCTCGCGGTGGCGGGGGCGCTGCGGGCGGGCGCGGGGGCCGTGCGGTACGTGGGCCCAGGGGCGCGGGCCGTGCTGGCCCGCTTCCCGGAGACGCTGGTGTCGGCCGGGCCGCCGCACAAGGCCGGCCGGGTGCAGGCCTGGGTGGTGGGCCCCGGGCTGGGCGACGGGCCGGAGGCGCGGCGCTCGGTGGACGACGTGCTCGCCTCGGACGTGCCCGTGCTCGTCGACGCGGACGGCCTGCGGCTGCTGGACCGGGCCGTGGTGCGCTCCCGCGCCGCGGGCACCGTGCTGACCCCGCACGCGGGGGAGGCGGCGGCGCTGCTCGGTGTGGCCCGCGAGGAGGTGGAGGCGGCGCGGCTGGACCATGTACGGAGGCTGGCCGAGGCGTTCGGCGCCACGGCGCTGCTGAAGGGCTCCACGACGCTCGTCGCGTCCCCGGAGCCGGGGGTGCCGGTCCGGGTCAATCCCACGGGGACGTCCTGGCTGGCCACGGCCGGCAGCGGTGACGTGCTCTCCGGTATCACCGGGTCCCTGCTGGCCGCCGGGCTCGCCCCGCGCGACGCGGCTTCCGTCGGCGCCTACCTGCACGGTCTGTCGGCGCGGGTCGCCGCGGGCCCGGTGGGCGCGCCGATCGCCGCGCACGACGTGGCCGCCGCCCTTCCTGACGCCTGGCGCGACATCAGGTCCTGATCCGCCGTCAATCAACTGGGCGAAACGGGTGGAGTCCGCCGACGTGGTGTTCCGCCGGGCGGCCGCACGTCAATTTGTGTGTTCATGGGAACGTATGCCAGAAGCAGGGTCCGGTTGCTCACCGCGGCAGTGGTCGCCCTTGCCGCACTCGGTGCGCACACGACGGCCGCCGCGGACGACGACTGGCCGGTGCCGGTGGACCGGCTCGTCCCCGGGGTCCCCTTCGGCCCTGCCGCCTCCCGGCAGGTCGACACCCCCGACCAGGGTGCGCTGCCCCGCACGATCGGCATGGCACCGACCGGGCCCACGCGCAGCGCCGTGCTCTCCGAGGACGAGGGCGAGGACTGGGTGGATCCGCAGCTGGTGGAGTTCGTGCCCGCCAAGGACGTCGAGCGGGCGCGTACGTTCCAGCAGGAGCGGGCCGCCGAGGAGGAGGATCAGGACCCGTACTACGAGGAGGACGAGGAGGACGGGTCGAACCCGGAGCCCGCCGAGTACTGCACGTCCTTCACCGGCCCCTACCAGCGCGAGGTCGAGAAGCGGCTGCGGCTGCGTGTGAACGGCAGGCAGTCCGAGGCCGACTGCTCGGAGATCCGCCGTTACCAGAAGTCCAAGGGCATCGTGCCCGCCACCGGCTTCGCGGGCCCCACCACCTGGGGCTACCTCCGTCTCGACGAGGCCACCAGGAAGGGCCCCAACGCCTCCCGCCGGTGCCCGGCGCCGGCCCGGGGCAAGCGCATCGTCTGCATCGACCTCAACCGCCAGCTGCTGTGGGTGCAGAGCAGCAGCACCAAGGTCGTCTTCGGCCCCGTCGCCATCCGCAGCGGCCGCACCGGCTACCTCACCCGTACCGGCCGCTTCTCCGTCTACTGGCGCCACAAGGACCACGTCTCCGACATCTACGACGCCCCGATGCCCTACAGCCAGTTCTTCAGCGGCGGCCAGGCGATGCACGCCACTCCCGGGAGCGTCTACAAGGCGCCCGGATCGCACGGCTGCATCAACCTGTCCAACCGCAACGCGCGCCTGCTGTGGAACGTCCTGAAGATCCAGGAGGCGGTGTACGTGTGGGGCAGGAAGCCCGCCACGTGACGGCGGCACGGGGCCGGCCTGAGACACTGGGCGCGATGGATGAGACGAATCTGCGCGCCCAGGCCACGATCGACCTCGCCGCCCTGCGGTCCAACGTCGCGGCGCTGCGCGCCCGCGCACCCCGCTCCGGGCTGATGGCCGTGGTCAAGGCGGACGCCTACGGCCACGGGATGGTGCCGTGTGCCCGGGCCGCCCTGGAGGCGGGCGCGGGCTGGCTCGGCACGGCGACGCCCGACGAGGCGCTGGCCCTGCGCGCAGCCGGGATCACGGCCCCCGTGCTGTGCTGGCTGTGGACGCCGGGAGGGCCCTGGCGGGCCGCCGTGGAGGCGGACGTCGACGTGACGGTCAGCGCGCCGTGGGCGCTGCGCGAGGTCGCGGAGGCCGCCGCGGCCGCGGGCCGGACCGCGCGCGTCCAGCTGAAGGCCGACACGGGTCTGGGCCGCAACGGCGCCCAGCCCGCGGAGTGGCCCGACCTCGTCGCCGCCGCCCGCGCCGCCGAGACCGAGGGCCTGGTCAAGGTCACCGGGCTGTGGTCGCACTTCGCGTGCGCCGACGAGCCCGGCCACCCCTCCATCGCGGCGCAGCTCGCCGTCTTCCACAGCGCTCTGGAGACCGCGGAGCGCGCCGGGTTGCGCCCCGAGGTCCGGCACATGGCGAACTCCCCGGCCACGCTGACCCTGCCCGAGGCGCACTTCGACCTGGTCAGGACCGGGGTGGCGATGTACGGGATCTCGCCGGTCCCGCAGGTCGGCGGCCCGGCCGACTTCGGGCTGCGCCCGGTGATGACGCTGTCGGCGCGACTGGCCTCGGCCAAGCGCGTCCCCGGCGGCCACGGGGTCTCCTACGGGCACCACTACACGACGCCCGGCGAGACGACCCTCGCCCTGGTGCCCGTCGGGTACGCCGACGGCGTCCCGCGGCACGCCTCGGGCACCGGCCCGGTGCTGGTGGCGGGCAAGTGGCGGACGGTCGCCGGGCGGGTGGCGATGGACCAGTTCGTGGTCGACCTCGGGGGCGACGGGGCCGACGCGGGTGACGAGGCAGTACTGTTCGGCCCTGGTGACCGCGGTGAGCCGACCGCCGAGGACTGGGCACGGGCGGCGGGCACCATCGCATACGAGATCGTCACTCGGATCGGGACCCGGGTGCCGCGCGTCTACGTGGGTACGTAAACGCGTAGCCAAGGGGAAGCAGCGATACGACCATGACCGAGAGCGGTAGGGCAACGGGGGCGGCGATCGAGGCGGTGGCCGAAGCGGCCGCCGCTTCCGGTCGCTGGCAGCGCGCCGGGATCGTCGGCGCGGCCGTGGGCGTCGTCGCGGCGGGTGCCGCCGCGGGGGTGGCGCTGGAGCGGGCCACGGTGGGCCGGGGGATGCGCAAACGCGCCCGGCTCGCCCTCGACCTGGCCGGGCCGTACGGCTCGCTGCGCGGGATGCCGGGCAGGGTCGCCGCGGAGGACGGCACCGAGATCTACTACGAGGTCGAGGAGGCGGACCCGGCGGCGATCGACGCGGCCGCGCCGACGCGACGCTGGCAGTTCTTCCGCCGCAGCGGCCAGGCGCCGCCGCTGACCGTGGTCTTCAGCCACGGGTACTGCCTCAACCAGGACTCCTGGCACTTCCAGCGCGCCGCGCTGCGCGGGGCGATACGCGCCGTCTACTGGGACCAGCGCAGCCACGGCCGCTCCGGCCGGGGCAAGGACCAGGCGGACGGCGAGCCCGCCACGATCGACCAGCTCGGCCGCGACCTGAAGGCGGTGATCGACGCCGCCGCGCCGGAGGGCCCGTTGGTGCTCGTCGGGCACTCCATGGGGGGCATGACGGTCATGGCGTTCGCCGACCAGTTCCCCGAGGTGGTGGCCGAGCGCGTGGCCGGCTTCGCCTTCGTCGGCACGTCCTCCGGCAAGCTGGCCAGCGTGACGCTGGGCCTGCCGGCGGCCGGCGCGCGGGCGCTGCGGGCGCTGGCGCCGGGGGTGCTGCGGATCCTGGGCACCCAGGTCGACCTGGTGGAACGGGGGCGCCGGGCGACGGCCGACCTCTTCGCCGGGATCATCAAGCGCTACTCCTTCGGCTCCGAGGTGGACCCGGGCGTCGCGCGCTTCGCCGAGCGGATGATCGAGTCGACCCCGATCGACGTCGTCGCCGAGTTCTACCCGGCCTTCACCGAGCACGAGAAGAGCGAGGCCCTGGACGTGCTGGACGGCCTGCCCGGGCTCGTACTGGCCGGGGACAAGGACCTGCTGACGCCCAGTGAGCACAGCCGGGCCATCGCCGAGCGCCTGCCGGACACCGAGCTGGTGGTGGTGCCCGGGGCCGGGCACCTGGTGATGCTGGAGCACCCCGAGCTGGTCAACACGCACCTGGCGGCGCTGCTCGCCGAGGCGGCCGACGCCTCGCGCGCAGCGGTCCCGCAGGCGCTGCGCGAACTGGCGGTGCCGCCGCCCGCCGGGCCGGGCAGGGCGGACCGCGTGGTCTCCGGCGGCGCGTAGCATTCGGGCACATGGGCATGGAAGCCATCGGCATGGAAGCGATCCGGGTCACCGTCAAGACCCCCGACCAGATGCGCGAGCTGGGGCGCCGTCTCGCGCCGCTACTGCGCGCCGGCGACCTCGTCGTCCTCAGCGGTGACCTGGGAGCGGGCAAGACCACGCTGACCCGTGGCCTGGGCGAGGGCCTGGGCGTCCGGGGCGCGGTGACGTCGCCGACCTTCGTGATCGCGCGGGTGCACCCCTCGCTGGGCGGCGGCCCCGCCCTGGTGCACGTGGACGCGTACCGGCTGACCGGCGGCCTCGACGAGATGGAGGACCTGGACCTCGACGTCTCGCTGCCGGAGTCGGTGGTCGTGGTCGAGTGGGGCGAGGGCAAGGTCGAGGAGCTCTCCGACGACCGGCTGCAGCTGGTGATCCACCGCGCGGTGGGCGAGGTCGCCGCGAACGGGCAGGAGGACCACGACGTGCGCGAGGTCGTCGTGACCGGGGTCGGCGGGCGCTGGGCCGGTGAGGACCTGGCGGGCCTCGGCGTCTGAGCGCGTAACCGTTCCGACAAGGTGTCGGGAAGATGTTGCGTACGGCACGTCCCCCGTGTTCTGCTGGAGTCCAGGAGTCGGTTAGGGCTGCCTAACCCGACCCCCGTCGGACCCAGGAGGCATCCATGTCGGCCCACACGGCCCCGGAGCCGGAGCCGGGTTACTCGATGCAGGCGCTGCTGGCGGCGGCCGCGGCGGCGAACGCGGTGTGCACCCCGCCGGGGGAGCCCGAGGAGCCGGAACCGGACACGGCGCAGGACGAACCCACGCGGCGCCCCGAGGCGGACGCGGCCTAGGCGCACGCCGCCCAGGCGGAGGCCGGCCGGACCGGTCCGGCCGGGCAGCGGGACACGAGGTGCCCGCCCGCCGGGTGAACCCGGGAGGCGTTCACTCGTCCGGGGGAAATCAGCGCACGACGACGATCTTGGTGTTCACGGTCGCGAACTTCCACAGCGCCGCCCCGTCCTTCCGCTTCTCGCGGATGCCGCCGGTCTGCTGACCCGGGGGCGGGGCGTCGGGCAGGGAGCCGTCCTTCGCCGCGCTGAAGCCGATCACCACGCTGTCCACGGTCGTGAACCGCACCACGTTCTCGACGGCCACGCCGTCGCCGCCGACGCTGGCGGCGCTGCGGGAGGTCACGGAGTAGGTGCCGGGGGCGGGGTCCACGGTGCCGGGGACGACCCCGTACGTGGTGCGCACCTTCCCGTCGTCGCCGACCAGCCACACGCGGTCCGCGCGCAGCGAGTACACGACCCTGCTGCCGGTGCCGGAGGCCGCGGGGAGCTCGTCCGTCCGCTTCGGCGAGGGCGAGGCGGAGGCCGCCAGGGAGGTGTCGCGGCCGCCGGTGTCCGTGGGACGGACGCCCTTGGTCATCTCACTGGCGGAGCTGGAGGCCTGGACGGCGAGCACGCCGACGGCGGCCAGAGCGGCTGCGGTCAGTCCGGTCACGATCGTCCCTGAACCGATCCTTGCCACGGCTTTCCTCCGGAGGTGGGCGTCACGCTGGGTTGACGTTAGCAGCCGGGCCGCACGCCGACGGGAGCGCCGTCCCGGGCCGCGGTGGTGCCTCCGTCCTGGCAGGGCCACCCCGGTGAACGCCGTAGGCTGAACGCGTGCTGCTGCTTGCCTTCGATACCGCAACCCCCGCCGTGACGGTCGCCCTGCACGACGGCCGGCGCGTGCTCGCCGAGTCGACGGAGATCGACGCGAGACGGCACGGGGAGCTGCTGATGCCCGCCGTGGACCGTGTGCTGCGGGAGGCGGGGACCGGACTGGGCGACGTGACCGGGATCGTGGTCGGGGTCGGCCCCGGCCCGTACACGGGGCTGCGCGTCGGGCTGGTGACTGCGGTCTCCTTCTCCGACGTGCTCGGCGTCCCCGTCCACGGGATCTGCACCCTCGACGGGCTGGCCTACGCCGCCGGGATCGAGGGGCCGTTCGTCGTGGCGACGGACGCGCGCCGCAAGGAGGTCTACTGGGCCCGGTACGAGGGCCCGCGGGCCCGGGTGACCGACCCGGCCGTGGACCGGCCCGGCGACATCGCCGGCGAGGTCGCCGGGGTGCCCGCGGTCGGCGCGGGCGCCGCCCTCTACCCCGAGGCCTTCACCGACGTCCGCCCGCCCGCCGACCAGTCCGCCGCCGCGCTGGCCGCGCTCGCCGCCGTGAAGCTGGCGGACGGCGAGGACTTCCTCCCCGCGCTGCCGCTCTACCTGCGCCGCCCGGACGCCCAGGTGCCGGCCGGTTACAAGGCGGTCCTGCCGAAGTGACCGCGCTGATGCGCGAGATGCGCTGGTGGGACCTGGACCCGGTGATGGAGCTGGAGCACCGGCTCTTCCCGGACGACGCGTGGTCGCGCGGCATGTTCTGGTCCGAACTGGCCGACGCGCGGCACCCGTCGGCGACCCGGCACTACGTCGTGGCCGAGGACGAGGCCGGGCGGATCATCGGCTACGGGGGCCTGGCCGCCGTCGGCGGCACCGGGGACGTGCAGACCATCGGCGTCGCCCCCGAGCAGTGGGGCACCGGCCTCGGCGCGCTGCTGCTCGGGGAACTGCTGCGCCAGGCCACCGCCTTCGAGTGCCACGAGGTGCTGCTGGAGGTGCGGGTCGACAACGTCCGCGCCCAGCGGCTGTACGCGCGCTTCGGCTTCGAGCCGATCGGCTTCCGCCGCGGCTACTACCAGCCGGGCAACGTCGACGCGCTCGTGATGAGGCTCGGCGAGCTGCCGGCATCCCCTGACGTACCGGGACTACAAGGAACAGAGACCACCCATGGCTGACGAGCCCCTTGTCCTCGGCATCGAGACGTCCTGCGACGAGACCGGTGTCGGCATCGTGCGTGGGCACACCCTGCTGGCCGACGCGATCGCGTCCAGCGTGGACGAGCACGCCCGTTTCGGCGGCGTCGTCCCCGAGGTCGCCAGCCGCGCGCACCTGGAGGCGATGGTCCCCACGATCCAGCGCGCGCTGAAGGAGGCCGGCGTCGCCGCCTCCGACCTCGACGGGATCGCCGTCACCGCCGGCCCCGGACTCGCGGGCGCGTTGCTGGTCGGCGTGTCCGCGGCCAAGGCGTACGCCTACGCGCTCGGCAAGCCGCTGTACGGGGTCAACCACCTGGCCTCCCACATCTGCGTGGACCAGCTGGAGCACGGGCCGCTGCCCGAGCCGACGATGGCGCTGCTGGTGTCCGGCGGCCACTCGTCGCTGCTGCTGGCCCCTGACATCACCGGCGACGTGCGCCCGCTGGGCTCCACCATCGACGACGCGGCGGGCGAGGCCTTCGACAAGGTCGCCCGCGTGCTGGGCCTCGGCTTCCCCGGCGGCCCGGCCATCGACCGCGCGGCCCGCGAGGGCGACCCGGACGCGATCCGCTTCCCCCGCGGCCTGACCGGCTCCCGCGACCCGCTCTACGACTTCTCCTTCTCCGGCCTGAAGACGGCCGTGGCCCGGTGGATCGAGTCCAAGCGCCGGGAGGGCGTGGAGGTGCCGGTCGCGGACGTGTCCGCGTCCTTCCAGGAAGCCGTCGTCGACGTCCTCACCCGCAAGGCGATCCGGGCCTGCAAGGACAACGCCGTCGACCACCTGATGATCGGCGGCGGCGTCGCGGCCAACAGCCGGCTGCGCTCGCTGGCGCAGGAGCGCTGCGAGGACGCGGGCATCGTCCTGCGCGTGCCGCGCCCCAAGCTGTGCACCGACAACGGCGCCATGGTCGCGGCCCTCGGCGCGGAGATGGTGGCCCGCGGCCGGCCGTCCTCCACGTGGGACCTGCCGGCGGACTCCTCGCTGCAGGTGACGGACGTGTCCGTGCCCGGCCACACGCACGACCACGACCACGACCATCTCCACGAGCTCAGCAAGGACAACCTCTACTCGTGACCGTCGCCCTGATGTGGGAGGCCCGCGCCGTCGAAGGGCGCGGGCCCGAGCTGCTGGCGTGGGCCCGCGAACGGACGCTGTCCCCGGCCCCGCTGCGCCGCGAGACCTTCTCCGCCCCCCAGGACCGGGTCCTGGTCATCACCTGGTGGGACGCCCCGTACGACGCGGAGCTGCCCGAGCTGCCCGAGCCCGGCAACGGCCTGGCCCGGCGGGCCGTCCACCGCTGGCGCTTCGAGTCGGTGGGGGACACGGCCTAGCCCCGGGGGGCGGGAGGGCCGGTCGTATGATGAGTCCGGCGTCGATCGCAACCGGGCTTCTGCTCGGCGCCGCCCCCGAGCAGGCGTCCTGCCGGACGACCGGTGTCCGGGAGGCGTTCTCGCAGGTGGCGAAGTAGTGACCGATTCCGGCTGTGCCGTCCTCTTCGATCTCGACGGCGTCCTCCTCGACAGCCGGCGGGCGATGCGACAGGCGATCCTCGACGTCGCCCGCGCCGCCCTGGGCGAGCCCGTCGACGAGAGCCGTCTGCCGGCCGGACTCGACCACCTTCCCCATCACGAACTCCTGGCGCGTCTCGGCGTGACCGACGAGGAGACCGTGTTCGGAGCCTCCTGGGAGGACGCGCTCACCCTCGCCACGTGGGGTGCGTCGCCGTTCCCGGGCGCCGTCGGCGTGCTGCGCGACCTCGCGGCCTCCGGTACGGCGATCGGGGTGGTGACCATGCAGCCCGCGAGCCGGGTGGCGCGGCTCGTCCCCGCGGAGCTGTCCGCGCACTTCGGCGTGGTGGTCGGATGGGGCGACGCGGCGCCCAAGCCCTCCGGGGAGGGGATCCTGCTCGCGCTCGACCGTCTCGGGGTGCCGCCCGGCCGTGCCTGCTTCGTGGGCGACAGCCCTTCCGACGTCGTCGCCGCGGCGTCCGCCGGGATCCCGTCGATCGGCGCGGTCTGGGGGTACACCGGCCCCGCGCTGGGCAGCTGCGACCCCACCGTCCTCGCCGGCGCCCTCACCGACGTGCCGGGCGCCGCGCGGCGCCTGCTGCGGCGGACGTAGCGCCTCAGCCGCGGACCGGGCCGCCCACCAGCATGCTCGGGGCGCCCGCGACACGGGTGAGGAAGACCGTGGCCGCGTGGGGGCCCTGGGGCTTGACGCGGCGGCGCACCTCCTCCGGCTCGACGGCCGAGCCGCGCTTCTTGACGGTCAGCACGCCGACCTCGCGTTCGCGCAGCAGGGCCTTGAGCCGCTTGAGGTTGAAAGGCAGCACGTCGGTGATCTCGTAGGCGGTCGCGTACGGCGTCGTGTGCGGCTCGTCCGAGGTGACGTACGCGATGGTCCCGTCGATCAGCCCGCCGCCGACCTGCGCCGCCACGTCGGCCACCATGTGGGCCCGGATGACCGCGCCGTCCGGCTCGTACAGCCAGCGCCCCACGGGGCGCACCTGGGGGTCGGGCAGCCCGGCGGCGGGCAGCGTGGCGCCCGACGGCAGGAGGGTCGCGCGGCGGGCGCCCGGTGTGGTGCCGAACCACAGCACGGCCTCCTTCACGTCGCCGTGGTCGGAGACCCATTCCGCCTCGGCGTCCTCCGGCACGGCCTCGTGCGGGATCCCCGGCGCCACCTTCACGGCGGCCAGCGGCGCCCTCCGCGCCGCCGCCACCGCCCACGACAGCGGCGGGGAGTACGCCTCGGGGTCGAAGATCCTGCCCCGTCCGCCACGCCGGGCGGGGTCGGCGAACACCGCGTCGAAGCCGTCCGTGGCGGTCTGCGTCACATCGGCGCAGCGCACCTCGATCAGGTCGGCCAGCCCCAGCGCCTCGGCGTTCGCCCGCACCACCGCGCAGGTCAGCGGGGAGCGGTCGACCGCCAGCACCTTCACCCCGGCGCGGGCCAGCGGGACGGCGTCCCCGCCGATCCCGCAGCACAGGTCCGCCAGCCGCCGCACCCCGAGCGCGGCGAACCGCTCCGCCCGGTGCCGGGCGACGGAGGCGCGCGTCGACTGCTCGACCCCGTCGGGTGTGAAGTACATCCGGTACGCGTCCTCCCCGAACTTCGCCGCCGCCCGCTGCCGCAGCCGGGCCTGCGTCAGCGCCGCCGCCACCAGCCCGGCGTCGTGCTCCCGCCGCAGCCGTGTCGCGGCCGCCAGTTCGGCGGCGGGGTCGTAGTCCCGCAGGGAGGTCAGCAGCGACTGCCCCTCGTCGGTCAGGAGAGCCGAGAACGCGTCAAGATCCACGCCGTCCATTGTCCCGCGGCACCGGTGCGTGCTGGACTTGCCCGGTACGTGGAGGACGAGGGGGGACGGATGACGGCCGTGCTCAGCACGGAATGGGACTCCTTACGGCAGCGGGCCACGCTGAGCGCCGGAGCACCCGGCGGCGCCGCCCCGGTGGAGCGTGTGGACGCGCGGACCCGGGCGGAACTGCTCGGGCGGCTGCGCTGGGAGGTCCTCCAGGGCGGCGGCCTCTTCCTGGCCTACTCCCAGTTGCTCGACGGCGCCGCCTTCGCCGTGCTGCGGCCCGCCGAACTCCTCGACGAGCTCGCGCTGCGCGCCGTCGGCGGCGGGGCGATGATGCCGATCCGGGTCAACGCCCGCGACGCGGACCTGGCGGGGCAGCTCGTCGCACTCCTCTCCCGCGGCTTCCTCTTCTCCTCCCTGCCGCTCCCCGACGACCGGTGCCTGCGCCTGCAGCACGAGCTCGCCGTCCGCGCCGACCCGGCCGCCGCCGCCGCGAGGCTCGCGGCGGAGGGTCCGGCCGCCACGGCGGACCGGCTGCTCGCGGCGACCGGGGTCCTCGGCACCCCGTTGCGGCGGCGCATGGTCACCCGCTGGGACGACTGGCTGCAGGCGGCAGGACGCGGCCAGCTGGAGGTCAGCCCGCTGCGGCCGGCCGACTACGGGGCCGCGTACGCCGTGCAGCCCCCGCCCCCGCCCGGGGCGCTCGCCGGTGACGCGGGACGGGCCGTGCTGGCCGCGTGGACCGGCGGGGAGCTCGACGTGGACGGCATGCCCCACCGCAGCCGCGTGCACGAGCGGCTGGACGCCTTGCTGCACGACCCCGACCCGGACGTGCGGGCCGACGGGCGGACGCTGCGCGACGCCTTCGACGAGACGTACTACCGGGCGATCGCCGCCGGTGAGGGGTGCGCGCTCGGGGTGAGCGCCACCCGGCACGGCGTACCGCGGGCGGAGGCCGAGGCGCTGGGGGAGCGGACCCAGGTGGTGGCCTGGCCGACCCGCTTCGAGCTGCGGCTCGGGCTGCTGACCGCGGCGCAGTGGCAGCGCTTCACCGACGACGCCGCGGACGCCCTCGCGGCGTGGTGGGAGCGGCAGGACCTCGCCGCGCTCCAGGAGGTCGGCGACCTGCTCGGCGGACGGACCAAGGAGCCCCCGGAAGGCCGCGGGGACGAGGTGCCGGTGACCCGCGTGCGGCGCGTCGCGCGGGCGGTCCGCGGGCTCGGCGCCGAGTCCCTGGCGGCGGGCGGGCTGAGCGCCGCCGCGGGGGTGCTCGGCCAGGGGGCGCTCGGTTCGTTCGCGGCCGGCGCGGCCGGTGCCCTGACGCCCGTGCTCGTCGCCGCCGTGACCGCGGGGCTGCCGCGCCTGCGGGACTACCGGGGCCGGTACGACGTGATGGAGTTCCCGGCGACCCCGCGGGGGGCGGTCTGATGGACGGCGAGGCGGCACGTACCGGGAGCCGCAAGGCGTACGGCGACGCCGAGGGCGGGCGGTGGTGCGAGGTCCACCTCGACACCTACCGGCTGCCGTCCGGGGCGGAGGTCGAGCTGCACCGGGTCCGGGTCGGCGGCGGTCGCACAGGTGTCGTGGTCCTCGCCCGGCGGGGTGAGGACGTGCTGATGGTCCGTCAGTGGCGGCCTGCGGTGGGACGCTGGGCCTGGGAGCTGCCGCGCGGCTTCGGCGAGGCCGACCCCGCCGCCGACGCGCTGCGCGAGCTCGCCGAGGAGACCGGGCTGGTGGGCTCGGCGGCGACGGTGGTGGCGGTCCTGGACGTCGACTCCGGGCTGCTGGAGAGCCAGGTGGCCGTCGTCGAGGTGGCCGTCGCCGGGGACGCCGTGGCCGGGCCCGGTGCCGCCGGGGACGGCGAGGTCGCCGAGGCGCGCTGGTGGGGCCCGGACGACATCGCGGGGGCGGTCCGCTCGGGCGAGCTGCGCGACGGGTTCACCCTTGCCGCGCTCGGCGCGTGGAGCGCCGTCCGCCGGTGAGCGGCACGGGCGCGCCGGGCCCGGAACCGCGCGTCCGGGCACCCCGTTCCCCCCGGGGGAGCGCGGATCGTGCGGCGCGGCGTTGGCACTCCGCTTGACCGAGTGCTAAGCGCGTCCTAATCTCGGACCTGGCACTCAGCCATGCCGAGTGCCAGAACAAACGCGACGGGCAGGTCCGGCACCCGCGACGACGGGCCTACCAGGTCGCCACCCCAGACAGACACTCCCGTGAGCCCTTTGAAGGGGGAGGTCGGATCGTGACGACCACCAGCACCAAGGTTGCCATCAAGCCGCTCGAGGACCGCATCGTGGTCCAGCCGCTGGATGCCGAGCAGACCACCGCCTCCGGCCTGGTCATCCCGGACACCGCCAAGGAGAAGCCCCAGGAGGGCGTCGTCCTGGCCGTCGGCCCGGGTCGCTTCGAGGACGGCAACCGCATCCCGCTCGACGTCAAGGTCGGCGACATCGTGCTGTACAGCAAGTACGGCGGCACCGAGGTCAAGTACAGCGGCGAGGAGTACCTCGTCCTCTCGGCTCGCGACGTCCTCGCGATCGTCGAGAAGTAAATCCGGCGCCGCTCGTAACCGAGAAATGCCGTGACCACGCCCCGGGCACACCGAGTCCTCGCACGGACCGGGGACCCGGGGCGCGGTCTTTGACGAGAACCCAAAGACGAGGAATTCCGCCGGTATGGCCAAGATCCTGAAGTTCGACGAGGACGCCCGTCGCGCCCTCGAGCGTGGCGTCAACAAGCTCGCCGACACCGTGAAGGTGACGATCGGCCCCAAGGGCCGCAACGTCGTCATCGACAAGAAGTTCGGCGCCCCGACCATCACCAACGACGGTGTGACCATCGCGCGTGAGGTCGAGATCGACGACCCGTACGAGAACCTCGGCGCGCAGCTGGTGAAGGAGGTGGCGACCAAGACCAACGACATCGCGGGTGACGGCACCACCACCGCCACCGTGCTCGCCCAGGCGCTGGTCCGCGAGGGTCTGCGCAACGTCGCCGCCGGCGCCTCCCCGGCCGCCCTGAAGAAGGGCATCGACGCCGCCGTCAAGGCCGTCTCGGACGAGCTGCTCGCGACCGCCCGCCCCATCGAGGGCAAGGACGACGTCGCCGCCGTCGCCGCGCTGTCCGCCCAGGACAAGCAGGTCGGCGAGCTGATCGCCGAGGCGATCGACAAGGTCGGCAAGGACGGTGTCATCACCGTCGAGGAGTCCAACACCTTCGGCCTGGAGCTGGACTTCACCGAGGGCATGGCCTTCGACAAGGGTTACCTGTCGCCGTACTTCGTGACGGACCAGGAGCGCCAGGAGGCCGTCCTGGAGGACCCGTACATCCTCATCACCCAGGGCAAGATCTCCTCCATCCAGGACCTGCTCCCGCTGCTGGAGAAGATCCTGCAGGCCGGTGCCTCCAAGCCGCTGCTGATCATCGCCGAGGACGTCGAGGGCGAGGCCCTGTCGACCCTGGTGGTCAACAAGATCCGCGGCACCTTCAACGCGGTCGCGGTCAAGGCCCCCGGCTTCGGCGACCGCCGCAAGGCCATGCTCGGTGACATCGCCACCCTCACCGGCGGCACCGTCGTCGCCGAGGAGGTCGGCCTCAAGCTCGACCAGGTCGGCCTGGACGTGCTCGGCACCGCCCGCCGCGTGACCGTCACCAAGGACGACACCACCGTCGTCGACGGCGCCGGCGAGTCCTCGGAGATCACCGGCCGGATCAACCAGATCAAGGCCGAGATCGCCTCGACCGACTCCGACTGGGACCGCGAGAAGCTCCAGGAGCGCCTCGCCAAGCTGGCCGGCGGCGTGTGCGTCATCCGCGTCGGCGCGGCCACCGAGGTCGAGCTCAAGGAGAAGAAGCACCGTCTGGAGGACGCCATCTCCGCGACCCGCGCCGCGGTCGAGGAGGGCATCGTCTCCGGTGGTGGCTCCGCGCTCGTCCACGCGGTCAAGGTGCTGGACGACAACCTCGGCAAGACCGGCGACGAGGCCACTGGTGTGGCGGTCGTCCGCCGCGCCGCGGTCGAGCCGCTGCGCTGGATCGCCGAGAACGCCGGCCTGGAGGGCTACGTCATCACCTCCAAGGTCGCCGAGCTGGAGAAGGGCCACGGCTTCAACGCCGCGACCGGCGAGTACGGCGACCTGGTGAAGTCCGGCGTCATCGACCCGGTCAAGGTCACCCGCTCCGCCCTGGAGAACGCCGCCTCCATCGCCTCCCTGCTCCTCACCACCGAGACCCTCGTGGTGGAGAAGAAGGAGGAGGAGCCCGCCGAGGCCGGTCACGGTCACGGCCACGGCCACTCCCACTGAGCTGGACCGCGAAGGCCCCCGTTCCCGGCCGGGAACGGGGGCCTTCGGGCTGTGACGGCCAGGGACGGCCAGGGACGGCCCACGCCGCCTCGACGGCCGGTCTCAGTCGCGGGGGTAGGCCGGACCGAAGCGCCTCCCCGCCTTCGACGAGACGCGGCCGAGCGCCCCGCTCGGCGCCAGCCTGGCCGCCGCCACCGCGACCTTGTAGCGGGGGTCGGGCACGCTGAGGGAGCGGCCGCGGGCCAGGTCGCGCAGGGCCGCGGCGACCACCTTGTCGGCGTCCAGCCACGCCCAGGAGGGGATGCCGCCGGTGTCCATCCCGGCCCGCTGGTGGAACTCGGTGCGGACGAAGCCCGGGCACAGCGCCAGCAGCCGCACCCCGGTGCCCGCCAGGTCGCGGGCCACGCCCTGGGTGAAGCTGACGACCCACGCCTTGCTGGCCCCGTACGTGCCGCGCGGCACGAAGGCCGCCACCGAGGCCACGTTGATCACGAAGCCGCGCCCGCGCTCCCGCATGGCGCCGGTCGCGGCGCCGGTCAGCCGCAGCACCGCCTCGCAGTGCACCTTGAGCATGGTCAGCTCATCGGCCATCGGCACGTCGCCGAAGCCGCCCCGGTTGCCGAAGCCCGCGTTGTTGACCAGCACGTCGACCGGGCGTTCGCGGTCGCGGAGCCGTGCCTCGACCGTCTCGATGCCCTTGTCCGCCGACAGGTCGGCGGGCAGCACCTCGACGGTCACCCCGTACGCGCGCCGCAGGTCCTGCGCGCACTCCTCCAGCCGCTGCTCGTCGCGGGCGACCAGGACGAGGGCGTGACCGTCCCCCGCCAGCCGGCGCGCGAACGCCGCGCCGATCCCCGCGGTGGCTCCCGTGATCAGTGAAGTCGTCATGCCCCGCAGGCTAGTGAGCCCCCGTACGTCCGCGGGCCGCGGCGCGCACGTCCTGTGGGAGCGCGTCCGCCGCCAGCAACCGGGGGAGCAGCGCGGGCTCCAGGGTGACCGCGCGGAAGGTCAGCGCGACGGTGACCTCGTGGTCCGGGCGGTGGACGACCTCGACCCGGTCGCCCGCCCGGACCTCCCCGGGTTCCGCGACCCGGAGGTAGGCACCGGGCAGCGCGGCGCGGGTGAACGTCTTGATCCAGCCGCCCTGTTCCAGCCAGCCCTGGAATGTGGCGCAGGGGATCCGGGGGCAGGACACCTCCAGGACGGCGCCGCCCGGTCCGCCGATCCGCCAGCGTTCCCCGATCAGGGCCTGGTTGACGTCCGGCCCCGAGGTGGTCAGGTTCTCCCCGAACATGCCGTTGCGCAGCGGCAGGTCGAGTTCGCGTTCCCAGGTGTCGAGGTCCTCGCGTGCGTAGGCGTAGACCGCCTGGTCGGTACCGCCGTGGTGCGCCACGTCGTACACCCGGTCGCCGGCGAGGCCGACCGCGCCGGTGCCCTTGGGGCCCGGTGCGGTCACCGCCACCGGGCCCGGCACCGGGAGCTTGTCGATGCCGGTCGTCCCGCTGGTCTTCCACGGGTTCGGACGGGGCCGGCCCACGTTCACCGAGAGCAGCTTCATCCCGTGACCGTACGGCTCCCGCCCTGCACCCGGCGAGGTCTTTTCCGGCGACCGGCACCAGCCGCCACGAGCCCCGCCCTCCGGGCGGACGGCGCTATTCATCAGACACGCCCTAGCCCGCGAGCACCCGGAGCAGCCGGTCGACGTCCGCCTCGGTGTTGTACAGGTGGAAGGCCGCCCGCAGGTTCCCCGCGCGGGCCGAGACGCGGATGCCGGCGGCGGCCAGCCGCTCCGCCGCGTCGCCCAGGCCCGGGACGGCCACGATCGCCGAGGCCTGCGCGCCGGAGGGCACCGGCTTGTGGCCGAGCCCCAGCAGGCCCGCCCGGAAGCGCTCGGCCAGCGCGACGTCGTGGGCGCCGATGGCCTCGACGCCCAGCTCCTCGACGAGCCCCAGCGAGGCCGCCCCGGCCAGGTACGGCAGCAGCGGCGGCATCACGTCGAACCGCCGGGCGGAACGCGCGAGGTGCGCGACCGGCCCGTAGCAGTCGCCCCAGGGGTCCTCGGCCGCGTACCAGCCGGCGAAGTGCGGCGACAGCCCGTCCTCGGCGCCCTCCCGCACGGTCAGGAAGGACACCCCGCGCGGGGCGAGCAGCCACTTGTAGCCGCCGCACACGACGTAGTCGAGGCCGTCCGCGCGCAGCGGGAGCCAGCCGACCGCCTGGGTGGCGTCGACGAGCACGCGCGCCCCGTGCCGCGACGCGGCCTCGCGGACCGCCGCGAGGTCGGCGACCCGGCCGTCCGCGGACTGCACCGCGCTGACCGCGACGAGGCCGGTGGTGGGACGTACGGCGTCGGCGAGCGCCTCCAGGGGCACGGTGCGCATCACGACGTCGGCGCGGGAGGCGAAGGGGTTGACCAGCGAGCTGAAGTCGCCGTCGGCCAGCACGACTTCGGCCCCGGCGGGGAGGGCCGCGGCGATCATGCCGACGTGCGTGGTGACCGAGGAGCCGACCGCGACGCGGTCGGCGGCGACCCCGGTGAGGCGGGCGTAGGCGGCGCGGGCGGCGCCCAGGACGCGCTCGTCGCGCACCCAGTCGTCGGTGCCGTCGGACCAGGCGGCCACGGCGGTGCGCAGCGCCTCGACGGAGCGGAGCGGGCCGATGCCCGAGGAGGCGGTGTTGAGGTAGGTGATCCCGGCGTCCAGCGCGAATTCCCCGGCGATGTCCATGGTTCCTCAGCCTGCGCCCCGGGCTGCCCAAAGTCCATCATCGATCACTGAACGCCACCCCCAAGGAACGCTTGTGCTCGGGGCGTGTTCGAGGCCCGCCACCTCCGTGTGCTGCGCGCCGTGGCCCGTACCGGCTCGCTGTCGGGCGCCGCGCGGGAGGGCTGCACCCAGCCGGCGGTCAGCCAGCAGATGAAGGCGCTGGAGCTCGCCGCGGGCACCCCGCTGCTGGTCCGAGGTGGGCGGACTACCCGGCTGACCGAGGCGGGCGAGGCGCTGACCCGGCACGCGAGCGGCATCCTGGCGGGGCTGGCCGCCGCGGAGGAGGAGGTCGCGGCCATCGGGGGCCTGCGCGCCGGGCGGGTGCGGTTGGTGACGTTCCCGAGCGCGGGGCCGTCCCCGGTTCCCACCGCGCCGGCCGCGATGCGCGCCGCGCACCCGGACGTACGGATCACGCCGGCCCAGGCGCAGCCGCCGCGGGCGGTGGAAATGCTGCGTGCCGGTGAGTGCGAACTGGCGCTGGCCTACCGCTACGAGGACGAGGGCGAGGGCGGCGGCGATCGGGCGGCCGCGTGGGAGGGGCTGCTGGTGCGGCCACTGCTGTCCGACCGGCTCTTCGCGGTGCTCCCCGCCGGGCACCCGCTGGCGCGCGGGGGTGGTCCGGTGCGGTTGTCCGACCTCGCGGACGAACCGTGGATCGCGGGCTGCCCGCACTGCCGCCGGCACCTGGTCGAGCTGTGCGGGCGGGAGGGTTTCGAGCCGCGCATCGACTTCGCCACGGACGACTACCCGGCGGCCGGTCGGCCTGGTGGCCTCGGGCATGGACGTCTCGGCGCAGCCGGGCCTCGCGCTGGAGGCGGTACGGCTGCCCGCAGTGGCCGTGCGCGAACTCCGGCCGGCCGTACGCCGTGACGTGGCCGCGGTGACGCTGCCCGACCTGGCCCAGGTGCCGGCCGTCGACATGATGCTGGGGCGGCTGCGTCTCGCGGCTCTGCGCGACCGCCCTTCGGTCTGAGTCCGCGCGCAGGCGGACGTCCGTCGTTGTGGTGAAACGTTTCCTCTGTGGCTGATGTCCGGTGGGTCAGTGACTGCCGGTGGCGTGCGAGCTCATGACCCGGTTGCGGGACCGGCCCATCATCTCCTCGCGCTCGTCCTCGGTGAGTCCGCCCCAGACCCCGTAGGGTTCGCGGACCGTCAGAGCGTGCGTCGCGCATTCGGCGCGGACGGGGCAGCGCATGCACACCTCCTTCGCCGCCGCCTCACGCGCGCTCCGGGCAGCGCCGCGCTCTCCCTCGGGGTGGAAGAACAGGGAGCTGTCGACACCGCGGCAGGCGGCGACGAGCTGCCAGTCCCAGAGGTCGGCGTTCGGGCCCGGGAGGCGGGAGAAGTCTGCCATTGCTCATCTCCTCGAGAGGTGGGCTGCAGGGACACCGTCCAGGCGCGAAGCTCTGGGAGGGTGCTGTCGACGTTACATCTACTGTCGAAGTAGATGTAAATATGATTCATCACAAAATCGCCAACGAACTCCCGCCATGCGGGTAAAAAGCCTCCAAACAGGCAAAATCTGACATTGCCCCCCGGTCGGCGGCTGATGTGTGCTGCAAGCGGGCGCCCGTTGTGCGGGTTTTTGGGGCCCGGCGAACAGCCGCGACCTGCGACGTTGCTGATCCGTGTCGGTCCGCGCACGGAGAGTGCGGGAGTCGGCCGCCAAACTCCGTAACTCTTTCGAGTGAGGGTCGTTGAAGGTGCGGAAGTGGTTGGCGGTCGAACTAATCGGGCAGGCGCCCGAGGCCGTCATCCCCACCGGTGAACGATTCGTACAGCCTGGAGGCTCAACGTGACGCGGATCAGCTGCGGAGGACGGTCATGACTTCCGTTCTCGTCTGCGACGACTCCCCGCTTGCCCGAGAGGCCCTGCGCCGCGCGGTAGCGACCGTGCCCGGCGTGGAGCGTGTGACGACCGCGGCCAACGGCGAGGAAGTCCTCCGCCGCTGGGGCGCCGACCGCTCGGACCTCATTCTCATGGACGTCCGGATGCCCGGCCTCGGCGGTGTCGAGACCGTACGGCGGCTGCTGTCCGCCGACCCCGGCGCCCGCATCATCATGCTCACGGTCGCCGAGGACCTGGACGGGGTGGCCCTCGCGGTCGCCGCAGGTGCCCGCGGGTACCTGCACAAGGACGCCTCGCGCGCCGAGTTGCGGGCCACGGTCACGCAGGCGCTGGCCGACCCGACCTGGCGGCTCGCCCCGCGCCGGCTGCGCTCGGCCGAGATGGGCGCCGCCCCGACCCTGACCGCCCGCGAGATCCAGGTGCTGGAGGGCATGAGCCACGGCCGCTCCAACGCCGAGATCGGCCGCGAGCTCTTCCTCTCCGAGGACACCGTCAAGACGCACGCACGACGCCTGTTCAAGAAGCTCGGCGCCTCGGACCGGGCCCATGCGGTGGCGCTCGGCTTCCGCTGGGGCCTGGTGCGCTGAGGCAGCGGCTTCGAGGGCTGGAGGGGCCGATGAGCTGTGGGGCAGCTGTGCGGCTGCCCCGCTCGTACCGGTTTCCGCGCCGAGGGCGCATGCTTGAGGCATGGACTCTCGGGGACACGGTCGGGCGGGGCGGCGGGTGCATGACATGACTACGGCCGGTGCGGTCCCTCGGAACGCTCCGCACGGCGCGCCGCATAACGCTTCGGAGCACAACCACGGGTGTGAGCCCACGGAGCGGCCCACGGCGATGCACTATGGACGGATGCGCGACGAGGCCACCGGCAATGAGACAGCCATAGGGGCACTCGTACGTCGAGCCGTGGACGGCGACGAGCAGGCGACGCACGATCTGCTCGCCCATGTGCACCCGCTCGCCGAGCGCTACTGCCGTACGAGGCTGTCGCGGCTGCCGGGTGGCGCGCGCCACTTCGTGGACGACCTCGCGCAAGAGGTCTGCCTCGCGGTGCTGTGCGCCCTGCCCCGCTACCGGGACCAGGGCCGGCCCTTCGAGGCCTTCGTCTTCGGCATCGCCGCGCACAAGGTCGCGGACCTCCAGCGGGCCGCCATGCGCGGTCCGGGCTCGACGGCCGTGCCCTCCGACGAGATGCCCGAGCAGCCGGACGACTCGCTCGGGCCCGAGGAGCGGGCGCTGCTCAGCAGCGACGCGGAGTGGGCGAAGAAGCTGCTCGCCAACCTCCCGGAGCACCAGCGGGAGCTGGTGCTGCTCCGCGTCGCCGTGGGCCTCACGGCGGAGGAGACCGGTCAGGTGCTCGGCATGTCGCCGGGCGCCGTCCGGGTGGCGCAGCACCGCGCGCTGTCCCGGCTGCGGGCGCTGGCGGAGGAAGCCGCCGCGGGTGCTCCCGGTCTGAGCGCCTAGCGCACCCCGCCCCCGGCCCCCACACCAGGGGCGGAATTGGTTTCGCGCGGGAGCCATTAGCATTGAACATCTCGCCGGGCAAGACCATGGGGAAGGTGTCATGACACTGAACGCCGACGGAGTAGCCGAGAAGTTCGGGCTGCTCGGACTCACCTACGACGATGTGCTGCTGCTCCCAGGTGCGTCGGACGTCGTGCCGAACCAGGTCGACACCCGCTCGAAGGTCTCCCGGAACGTCAGCGTGAACATCCCGCTGCTGTCGGCGGCGATGGACAAGGTCACCGAGGCGCGGATGGCCATCGCGATGGCCCGCCAGGGCGGCGTGGGCGTGCTCCACCGCAACCTGTCCATCGAGGACCAGGTCAACCAGGTCGACCTGGTGAAGCGGTCCGAGTCCGGCATGGTGACCGACCCGATCACCGTCCACCCCGACGCCACCCTCGCCGAGGCCGACGCGCTGTGCGGCAAGTTCCGCATCAGCGGCGTCCCCGTCACCGACGCCTCCGGCAAGCTGCTGGGCATCGTGACCAACCGCGACATGGCCTTCGAGAGCGACCGCTCCCGGCAGGTCCGCGAGGTCATGACGCCGATGCCGCTGGTCACCGGCAAGGTCGGCATCTCCGGCGTCGAGGCGATGGACCTGCTGCGCAAGCACAAGATCGAGAAGCTGCCGCTCGTCGACGACGAGGGCCGTCTCAAGGGCCTGATCACGGTCAAGGACTTCGTGAAGGCCGAGAAGTACCCCAACGCCGCCAAGGACGCCGAGGGCCGCCTGCTGGTCGGCGCCGCGGTGGGCGTCGGCGACGAGGCCTTCCTCCGCGCCCAGCGGCTGGTCGAGGCCGGTGCCGACTTCCTGGTCATCGACAGCGCGCACGGCCACAGCCGCGGCATCCTCGACATGGTCGCCAAGGTCAAGGCCAACATCAAGATCGACGTGGTGGCCGGCAACGTCGCCACCCGCGACGGCGCCCAGGCGCTGATCGACGCGGGCGCCGACGGCATCAAGGTCGGTGTCGGCCCCGGCTCGATCTGCACCACCCGGGTGGTCGCCGGTGTCGGCGCGCCCCAGGTGACGGCGATCTACGAGGCCTCCCTCGCGGCCGGCCCGGCCGGTGTCCCGCTGATCGGCGACGGTGGCCTGCAGTACTCCGGCGACATCGCCAAGGCCATCGCGGCCGGCGCGGACACCGTCATGCTGGGCAGCCTCCTCGCGGGCTGCGAGGAGTCGCCGGGCGAGCTGCTCTTCATCAACGGCAAGCAGTTCAAGTCCTACCGCGGCATGGGCTCGCTCGGGGCGATGCAGTCGCGCGGGCAGGCCAAGTCGTACTCCAAGGACCGCTACTTCCAGGACAACATCCTCTCCGAGGACAAGCTCGTCCCCGAGGGCATCGAGGGCCAGGTGCCCTACCGCGGCCCGCTCTCCGCCGTGGCCCACCAGCTCATCGGCGGCCTGCGCTCCTCCATGGGCTACGTCGGCTCCCACACCATCCCCGAGCTCAAGGAGAAGGGCCGCTTCGTGCGGATCACCGCGGCCGGGCTCAAGGAGAGCCACCCGCACGACATCCAGATGACCACCGAGGCGCCGAACTACCACACCCGCTGACCGGTACGAGCGGATCACCCGGAGCCCGCGGCGCCGCACGGCCGCGGGCTTCCGGCTGCCCTGCCTGGGATACTGGACGGGCAGGCCACGAAGGAAAGGCATAGCGACAGTGACTGAGATCGAGATCGGGCGGGGCAAGCGCGGCCGCAGGGCATACGCATTCGACGACATCGCCGTCGTCCCGAGCCGCCGTACGCGGGACCCCAAGGAGGTCTCGATCGCGTGGCAGATCGACGCCTACCGCTTCGAGCTGCCCTTCCTGGCGGCACCGATGGACTCCGTGGTCTCCCCGGAGACCGCGATCCGCATCGGCAACCTCGGCGGCCTGGGCGTGCTCAACCTCGAGGGTCTGTGGACCCGCTACGAGGACCCCGAGCCGCTGCTCGCCGAGATCGCCGAGCTGGACGACGCCTCCGTCACCCGGCGCCTGCAGGAGATCTACGCGGCGCCGATCAAGGAGGAGCTGATCGGCCAGCGCATCAAGGAGGTGCGCGACGCCGGTGTGGTCACGGCGGCCGCGCTCTCGCCGCAGCGCACCGCGCAGTTCTCCAAGGCCGTGGTCGACGCCGGCGTGGACATCTTCGTCATCCGCGGCACGACGGTCTCCGCCGAGCACGTGTCGGGCTCCCACGAGCCGCTCAACCTGAAGCAGTTCATCTACGAGCTCGACGTCCCGGTCATCGTCGGCGGCTGCGCCACCTACACCGCGGCGCTGCACCTGATGCGCACCGGTGCCGCGGGCGTCCTCGTCGGCTTCGGCGGCGGCGCCGCCCACACCACCCGCAACGTCCTCGGCATCCAGGTGCCGATGGCGACCGCGGTCGCCGACGTGGCCGCGGCCCGTCGCGACTACATGGACGAGTCCGGCGGCCGCTACGTGCACGTCATCGCCGACGGGGGCTTCGGCTCCAGCGGCGACCTGCCCAAGGCGATCGCCTGCGGCGCCGACTCGGTGATGATGGGCTCCCCGCTGGCCCGCGCCACCGACGCACCCGGCCGCGGCTTCCACTGGGGCATGGAGGCCACGCACGAGGAACTGCCGCGCGGCAAGCGCATGAACCTGGGCACCGCCGGCACGACCGAGCAGATCCTGCTCGGCCCCTCGCACGCGCCCGACGGCTCCATGAACTTCTTCGGCGCGCTGCGCCGCGCGATGGCCACGACCGGCTACTCCGAACTGAAGGAGTTCCAGCGGGTCGAGGTCACCGTGTCGCCGACGCACCACCGCTGACCGCCGTTCCAGGCTCCAGGGGCCCGTACCGCCGCCCGGCGGTACGGGCCCCGGTGCGTTCCGTGGGTGACCGGCGGATGCCGCGCGGAGGAGGGGGTGTTCGGCCGAGCCGGTTCCGGATCGGTCGCCGGCGGACCGTCACATGTCGCTGTGGGCAAGGGACTTACGAGGGACGGGCGACAACCGGAAGGTTAAGCGCCGTGGATGAGCATGTGATTTTCGGTTACGATCGCGTATCCGTGGTTCTGCTGTGCTAACCGTCGTCTACAGTGTTCGATGCCATCGGACGGTCCGGCTGGGGGGTGGGAGAGCACGGAAGCCGGGTCTTGACTTGGCCTCTGCGCACACTGCCAGCTGGGGGAGCCTGCCGTGTCCACTCTGTCCATCGTCATTCCCGCCTTGAACGAGGCCGAGAACCTGCCGCACGTCTTCGGGACGATCCCGCTCGAAGAACTCGCCGCGGAGGGCTGGGGCGTCGAGGTGGTGATAGCGGACAACGGCTCCACGGACGGCACCGCCGAGATAGCCGCGTCCTACGGAGCCCGGGTCGTCCACCAGCCGTTGCGCGGCTACGGCAACGCCTACAAGGCAGGGATCGCCGCGGCGTACGGCAACGTGATCGCCACCGGTGACGCCGACTGCACCTACCCCTTCGACGACCTGCCCCGGCTGCTGAGGATCGTCGACGAGCACCAGGTCGAGTTCCTCAACACCAACCGGCTCGGCCCGGAGAACCGTGCGGCGATGAAGCCCTCCCACACCGTCGCGAACCACGCCCTCAGCCTCCTCAGCCGCGTGCTCTTCAAGAGCGGGATCCGTGACTCCCAGAGCGGCATGTGGGTGTTCCGCCGCTACATCTGGGAGACCCTCAAGGTCACTTCCGACGGTATGGGCTTCTCGCAGGAGATCAAGAACGCCGCCGTGCGGGAGGGCTTCCGCTGCATGGAGGTGCCCATCGAGTACCGGCCCCGCGGTGGCCAGGTGAAGCTCAACGCGCTGTCCGACGGCGTGGCCAACCTGGCGCAGCTGTTCCGCCACCGGCTGCGGGACAACGCCCTGCGCACCGACACCAGGGCCCAGTGGTACGACCGCTCCACGCGGCCCGAACCGGCGCCGTTGATGTCCGCGCAGCGGCAGGCGCAGTCGCCCCAGGTGGGCGACGCGGAGTGGGAACGAGTGCCGAGCGAGCACTACACCGCCTGACGGGTACGTCCTGGGGCGGGAGGACCTGATGAATGATTGGCCTACGCTGTGCGCATGGTGAAGGATCCCAGTCGACGGCAGCGCCTGCTCGTCGCCCTCGTGGCGTTCGTGGTGTCCGCGGTCGCGACCATCGTCGCCGCGTCCATGCCGTCGAAGAGCCCAGCGGCCTCGCCGCCCGTCACCGGCAAGCCGTCGTCGTCGCCTTCCGAGGCGGAGGCCGGCGGCGTGCGCGAGGTGAAGATGGGCATCTCGTACGGCGACACCCTGACGTGGAAGTCGGACGCGGACCTCGCACGGGGTCTGGACGACGCGGTCGCAGTCGGCGTCACCTGGGTCCGGATGGACCTGTCGTGGAACAACATCCAGCCGGATTCGCCCTACACCTACTCGTGGCACCGCTTCGACCGGGTCGCCAAGGCCGCCAAGGCCCGCGGTCTGAAGGTGCTCCCTGTGCTCGCCTACACCCCGAAGTGGGCGCGTGTGGCGGGCTGTACGTCCGGCCAGAGCTGCGCACCGGCCGACCCCGAGATCTTCGCCAGCTTCGCCAAGCTGGCCGCCGAGCGGTACTCCGCGATGGGGATCCACACCTGGGAGGTGTGGAACGAGGAGAACATCGGCTTCTGGAAGCCCGCCGCCGACCCGAAGGGCTACACCATCCTCCTCCGGGCGACGAGCCAGGCACTGCGGGCCGCGGACCCCAAGGCGTACGTCATCATGGGCGGCCTCGCGGTGGCCAAGACCGAGCCCGCGCGCCACAGGCTCTCCCAGACGGACTTCCTGACCGCCGTCTGCAAGCTCGGCGGCAATAAGTACGTGGACGCCGTCGGCTACCACCCGTTCAACTATCCCACCCTGCCCAGCGCGACACCCGGCACCGGGACCGCCTTCGAGCGGATCAGCAACTTCCGGGAGAACCTGGTGGGGATCCTGGACAAGTACGGCACCCCCGACATGCCCATCTGGCTCACCGAGACGGGAGCACCGACCAGCGGGCCCGGTGAGGTGTCGGACGGCAAGGTGGTCCCCCCGGGGACCACGCACGTCACGCAGGCCCGCCAGGCCGAGATCGCCACCGACACGATCCCGGCCGCGGTGGCGAACCCGTACGTCGAGGCGATGTTCTGGTACACCGACCAGGACCAGGCACCTCCCGAGGAGAAGAAGTCACGGTCGCTGTACTACGGGATGCGCAGCTACGACGGCACGAAGAAGCCGGCCTTCGAGGCGCTCAAGGCGGCGATAGCCGCCTACGAGCGCAAGAAGAAGTAGCGGCCCCGCGGGCCGGCCGTCGCTACAGCGCCAGGAACAGCCTGATGTAGCGCTCCATCAGGCCGTCCCAGGCGAAACGTCGTTCCGCCTCCTGCCGGCCCCGCGCGCCCAGCCGGTCGGCGAGCGCGGCGTCGGTCAGCACCCTGCGGCACGCGGCGGCCAGCGCGCCGGGATCGCCGGGCGGGACCAGGAGCCCGGTCTCGCCGTCCGTCACGACGTGCGGGATGCCCCCCACGGCGGCGCCCACCACCGGGGTGCCACAGGCCATCGCCTCGACCAGCACCATGCCGAAGGACTCCGCCTCGGTGCGCGACGGCAGTACCGCGAGGGCGGCCGTCCGCACCGCGTCGACCAGGGCGTCCCCGGTCAGTTCGCCGGCCGCCTCCACCCGTTCCGCGATGCCGAGTTCCGCCGCGAGCCGCAGATGGTCCGGCACCGCGTCGCCGCCGCCGACCAGGCGCAGCCGCGCATCGGGCACCTCTGCCGCCAGCCCGGCGAACGCCCTCACCAGGACGTCGACGCCCTTCCAGGCCGACGAGCGGTCCATGCGGCCGACGTATACGACCGTGCGGGGACGTTCCGCGGCGGGCCGCCCGGGGGTGAACCGCTCGACGTCGACGCCGGGGGTGATCTCGACCGCGTGCGGGTGCCCGGCGGCCAGCGAGACCGGCGACACCGCCACCAGCGTCCGCGCCCGCCGGAACACCCGCGGCAGCACGCGGCGTTCGTACAGGCCGATGAGCCGGTCCGCCGCACCACTGCCGGGCTCGCCCTTGTGCATCGAGCCCGCGTGGTAGGTGAGGACGGCCGGCCGCTTCCCGGAGACCGCCACCGCCAGGTCGGCCAATCCGGGGACCGGGGCGTGGGCGTTCACCACCTCGGCCCCGGTCCGGCGCAGCCAGCGGCGTAGTTGCAGCGGCCACAGGGGGCTGAGCGGGGTGTTGGACAGCTTCAGCCAGGCGCCGAGCCGGATGACCTGCACGCCCTCCTCGACGTCGACGGTGGTGCGGAGTCCGGAGAGCCGTGTCGTGATGACGACCGGACGCAGCCCGGGGGCCTCGGCGACCGCGCGGGCGATCCGGGCCGCGTAGTTCTCCACGCCGCCGACCTTGGGCGGGTAATACGGTGCGACCACCGCCACCGTGCGGGTCCGGCGACCGTGCTCCCCGAGCCGGTCCGTGCGTACCGTCACGCGACCTTCGCCGCCCGCTCGGTTCCCTGACGGGTGCCCGTGTCCGCGGCGGCGCGGAGCAGGGCGGGGAACTCCTCCGCCCGGGCGATGTACGCGGGCAGCCGCTGCTGGAGCACCGCACGGTACGCCTCGGGGTTCGCGCGGAGCTTGTCCACCAGGGCCCACAGGGCCGGGTAGGTGACCTCGGCGATCGGCACGACCCACTCACCGAGGCCGAGGTCGGCCATGATGCCCCGTGTCTTGTGCTCGTACTCGATCGCGACGCACGGGACACCACTGGTGAGCGAGAAGATCACCGAGTGGAAGCGGGTCCCGATGAGCAGGGAGCACTCGCCGTACAGACCCTTGAGGTCGCGGTAGTCGACGCGCTCCTCGATCCGCAGCGGCGCGGTCGCGCAGTAGTCCGCTATACGACGTTCGACGATGCGGTCGTCGTCGCCGAGGTAGTCCGTGGTCACCTGGGGGATGAGCACCACGCGGGCCCCGTCCGACTGGAGCGCGTCGATCGTCCGGGCGAGCGCCCGCTCGTAGAGCTCCTGGGCGGCCGGAGCGAGCCAACGACGCGCGGTGAGACCCACCAGCGGCTCCTGGGCCCCGACCTGGAGCCTGCCGCGCCAGTTGGAGGTGACCTCGGGCGCGAAGGCGAAGCCGGAGTCGATGGCACGCTGCACCTGCCGCGCGGACACGCCGCACTCCTCGAGCAGACCGACGCTCACGTCCTCGCGAGCGAGCACCAGCGCCGCGCGGCGCAGTACGCGGCCGACCAGCAGGCGCTGCGGCTTGCCGGGGAACGGGCCGAAGGACTGGGGCGCGAAGACCACGGGCACCCCCGCCTTCTGCGCCAGCAGCGCGGGCAGCAGGACGAAGAACACGTTCTGGTATCCGTCCAGCCCGGGCCGTGCGAGGAGGTACCCGCCGCCCATGGACACCACCATGTCCGCCTCGGACACGGCGTCGGCTTCCCGGCGCGCTTCCACGGGGAGCAGCCTCAGCAGCACATTGGCGACGGCCCGTGGCAGCAGCAGGGCCGCCGTGCCCACAAGAGCCACCAGCAGCTTGCGCAGCAGGCGCCGGGACCGGGACACCCCGCCGTCGGCGACGTGGCGACGGATCGAGCCGAGGTTGTCCACCCCCTCGAACGAGGGGTGGGCAGCGGCGTCCTCCATGCCCGCGATGGCGAGCGTGGCGCCCGGGAATGCCTCCTTGACATGGCGGAGGCAGACCGACAGCAGGGCGGCGTCCCCCGCGTTCTCCCGCACGTACGCGTTGATGACGACGATTCTCACCGGTGGTACCCCTCGACTGGGCTCATGTCGGGTTCTTCCATGGGGATGCCCGGTTCCGAAGCCCGCAGCTGCGGCACGGCCGCGCGCTTGCCGAACAGGGCGACGGCGGCGTAGAGACCGCTGGCGAGGTTGCCCACGCCCCAGGCCCAGCCGAGCCACACCAGTCCGCGAGGCGCCCACAGCGCGGCCAGACCGATGGTGACCACGGCGTAGACGACGTTGCTGAGGACCAGTTGCGTCATCTTCCGGGCGAGCTTGAGGGCGAAGCTGGCCCACGTGTTCAGTGCGACGGCGAGGGCTCCGCAGGCCAGCACGGTGAGCAGCGTCTGCGCGCGGTCCGCGTAGGGACCTCCGAACATCCGCAGGAGGAGTCCGCTGCCCAAGGCGACGACGAGGACCGAGGGCACCTGCACCGCGGCGATGATGCCGGCGGACCGGCGGAGCAGTACGGAGAAGCGCGAGGGATCGTACGAGACCTCGGCGAACACCGCCTCACCGACGGAGAACGACACGGAGTTGAGCAGGTTGGCGATCTGGAAGGCGATGAAGTAGTAGCCCGCCGCCGCCGCGCCCAACTGCCCCAGGACGATCAACGGGAGGACCAGCAGCGGCGCGAGGTTGAGCAGGCTGGAGACGTAGCTCGCGAGGGAGAAGCGGAACTGCTCCAGCATCCGGGTGCCGCGGGCGCGCAGGTGGAACCGGAAGCCGAGCCGGCGGCGCATCAGGATCAGCGAGACCAGCGCCGTCGCCACGTAGCCGCCGCCGTTGGCACCGAGGATGCCGACCGAGCCGTAGGCGGCGAAGGCGACCGGCAGGGCCAGCTTGACCAGCCCCTGGAGCAGGCCGTAGACCAGCGCGTTCTGATGGGCCATGCGGGCGCTGACGAAGACCGAGAAGGTCAGCTGGCTGACCGCCGCGCAGATGCAGAAGATCACGAACGCGGCGGCCGCCGACGCGTGGTCGCGGACGAAGACCAGCTTCTGCGCGTAGACCGGCAGGCCGAGCAGGTAGACGGCGGCGATCACGGACGAGACCGCGCCGACCAGCACGAGGGACTGGGTGAGCTGTCCGTTGCGGGAGGCGGCCGGCGCCGGGAAGCGGATCAGCGTGCTGTTCAGTCCGAACAGGCTCAGATAGGAGATCAGAGAGGTCGCCGATATGAGCGATGTGGCGAGTCCGACCTGTTCGGGGGTGTAGAAGCGGGCCACCACGACCCAGAAGACGAAGCCCAGTCCGGCCGTGGTCACCGTGGACGCCATCAGGAAGAAGGAGTTGCGGTACACCTGGTCCTGCGACAGGGCGCGCTTGCCGTTCCTAGCCATGGGTGGTCGCTCCCGCCGCCTCGCGGTAGCACTCGGACAGCGCGCTCACGTGCTCCTCCCAGGCGAAGGCCGTCGTCGCGAGCTCGCGCGAGTACCGGCCCATGCGCTCGCGCCGCCGCTCGTCCCCGGCGAGCGCGGACAACGCGGAACGGATCTCCTCGGCGTCCCGGTCCAGCAGTGTGACGCGCGACCGGTCCAGACCGTAGGGCGCGTAGCCGGGGTCGTCGGTGGTGACGACGGGCAGGCCGGAGGCCATGGCCTCCTGGACGGTGAGGGGGAAGCCCTCCGCGGTCGACGGCAGCGCGAAGACGTCGCAGGCCCGGTACGCCTCGGCCAGTTCCTGCGGGGGCAGCCCGCCCAGGTGGTGCACGCCCGGCCGGCCCGCCAGGGCGGCGGAGTCGCCGTCCCCGGCGAACACCAGGTCGTAGCCGGCGGAGGGGTCGTGGCCGGACAGCAGCAGGTCGTAGCCCTTCTTCGGCACCAGGCGCCCCACGAAGAGCACCAGCGGCCGGTCTTCGGGCAGCCCGAAGCGCTTGCGGGCCAGCGCCCGCTCCTCGACCGAGGCGGCCGGCCGGAAGAGGGCGGTGTCCACGCCGTTCGCGAGGTGGCGGGCCCGGGCGGGACGGGCGCCGTGGCGGAGTACGAAGTCCGCGACCGAGGCGTTGAGGGTGATCACCGTACGGGCCCGCCGCAGCAGGCCGCGTCCGGCGACGGCGTACACGGCCCGCTGCACCCCGCGCACCAACGCGGACGGGTGTTCGACCAGGGCGACGTGCTGGGTGACCAGGTGCGGGGTGCGGGTGAGCACGGAGGCGAGTCCGGCCGTCCACGAGGTCAGGTACAGGCAGTCGTGCACATGGACCACATCGGCCCGGCGGGCCCAGCGGAGTGCGGCCGTCAGCAGCCTGGGCGACAGGACGGGGAAGGGCACGCCGGCCCGCTCCGCACCGTTCCACGCCGCGACACGGACGACGCGTACGCCGTCCTCCTGGCTGATCGCGCTGCGCGTGCCGCTGGTGAGCACCGTGACGTCGGCACCGCGCGCGGCGAGGTGCACGGCCTCCATCCGGACGACGTTCTCGATGCCGCCGACGTGCGGCGGGTAGTAGTGGCTGACCAGGAGGACCCTCATCGGTAGATCCTCGCTCCCTCGCTGCTGTAGATCTCGTTCTTGGTCGTGTCGAGGAGGCCCGTGGGGTAGCGGAAGGTGACCAGGTCGCCCCGGTAGGAGAACGTCATGCGTCCGGTGCGCACGGTCGAAGTGCCCAGCAGGACGTAGGAGTCGGTGCGCAGCTTGGTCGGGAAGACGTCGCCCACGACGGGTCCGGTCAGGATGGTCTGCTGCCGGTTGAAGGTGAAGCGGTCCGTCTGCACCAGGGACGGTTTGCCCTCGGCCGCGAAGCGCTGCGACAGCCAGTAGGCGGCCATGCGCTCCTCGGCGCTCGGGTAGTACACGTCGTAGTACTGGCCGGCGTTGCTGAGCTGCAACTGCGGCGGATAGCCGCCCAGCAGCTTGGGCACCACGCCGGTGAGGTCCAGGAAGAGGGCCACCACCAGCGCGTACACCGTCACGGTCCGACGGCGCCCGGTCCAGCGCAGGGCGGAGAGCATGCCCGCCGCGATGAAGGGCGCGAAGAAGAACAAGCCCTGCTGGAAGGCGCGGAGCACGCCGTAGTCGACGGAGAGCTGGGGCACGACCGTGAGGACCCCGAGGAGGGCGATGGCGCCGATGGCCAGCGTGGTCTGCTCGCGCCGTGGGCGGAAGGCCCCGCGTCGCCCGACGTCGATGACGATGAGGCCGATGATCAGCAGGAGCTGCATCATGCCGGCGGTGAACTGGCGCAGCAGGGAGTTGACCGTGGTCGCCTTCAGGCCGATGCCTTCCAGCACCCGCCCCGCGGCGGTGGGGGCCATGTTCTGCTTGGGCACGACAGGGGTCGCGTAGGCGTCCACCGTCTCGAGGGGCAGGTACGTCCCCTTCGCCCGGTCGGCGGTCGTCTCCCGCACGGTCTCCTCGCGGTAGTCGCCCAGCCGCTGCTCGGCCGTCAGCGAGGGCCCGCCGCCGAAGAGGCTGTACGAGGTGTCGGACGAACCGACGCGCGCGTGCCCCGGGTTCTTGATCTCCTGCACGACCGCGCTCAGCGTGCTCCGCAGCTGCCCGCTCGTGTGCGTGACCGGGCCCGCCCAGGCCAGTGCCATGACCGCTGCCCCCGCCACGATCCACCAGGTCAGGAAGGGCGCGGCCTCGGTAGGGCGGTATTTGCGCTGGCGCGCGCGCCTGGACCTGTAGCGGTCCACCGTGCGCCAGATCACGTCGGCGACGAGGGCGACCCCGAGGACGACGATCACGACGTAGATCGTCGAGTAGTGCGAGAGCGTGATGCCGACCAACAGCACCACGAAGGCGATCTGCCGCACGCGCAGGGGCCGCCCGGAGTCGGTGAGCACGACCATGCCGCAACCGAGCAGGACGAACGCGACCTCCTGGCGGCCCAGGAAGGTCATGTCGGACAGGAAGGTGGGGAAGAGCATGAAGAAGACGGCCGACAACAGCGACACCAGATGCGGTGCGACGTTGCGGACCGAGCGGTGGACGAGCACCGGAGTGAGCGCGAACAGCAGCGGCAGCACGATCTTGAAGATGTAGACGTCGGGGATCGCGGTGAGCCGGAACACGCTCACGGGCAGCAGCGTGATGCTCAGGCAGGCGTTGTAGGCGTCGGGGTACTTGGAGACGTCCCAGAGCGATCCGCCGAGCGTCAGCCGGTAGTACTCGTACTCGCGCTGGATGTCGTGTCCGGTGATGGACCAGCCGCGCAACGAGTTCAGCATGAGCAGCGCGGTCGCGCCGAGGAACAGGCCGGTCTCGAGGACGGTGACCGGGTAGCGCCGGCGGCGGACCATCAGCAGGACCAGCAGCGCGATGACGGCCGGCATCGCAGCCGTGCTGACCGCCCCGCCGTAGCCGTTGTTCAGCCTGATGGGCCCTGCGACCGACAGCACCAGGGCGACGCCGGCGAACGCACCCACGGGGATCGCGCCCGGGGGCAGTCCGTCGCGGAGCCAGGACCTGCTCTTGTCGGCCCGTTCCTCCTCCGGCACGAACGCGCCGATCACGATGAGCGTGAGCGCCGTGGCCCCGGCCAGGGACACCCTGGTCAGCGGGCGTTCCACCCCGGCCAGTGGCAGCACCGTGTTCACGGCGAGGGCGATCACGAGATCCGTGACGACCGCCATGCCGACGGCGAGCAGGAAGCTGCCGTCCCTGGTGGACACCACCCGGGAGGCGACGCCGCGCCACACCGCGACGGGCGCCCCGAACAGCAGCCACAGGCCGGCCACCGTCAGCAGCACCCCGGGTACGCCGGGCAGCATCTCCACGACACAGGCCACCGCGATGGCGAGCAGCACCCCGAGGCGCCCCCGTACGAGGTCCGCGAGCCGCAGGCCGGCGGCCTGGGCATCGCCCGCCGACGCCGCGTCACGGCGCGGGCCCCGGCCCTGCCGCTTCCGTTCGTGCCCGGACCCGGCCGACGAGACGTCGCTCTCGGCCGGCTCCGGCTCCCGCTCCCGCTCCGGCTCCGGTTCCAGATCCGCGTCGTCCGCCTCGACGGCCCACGACGGGCGGGAGGCCGTGCGCCGACCGCTGCTTCCCGTGCCACGGGCCGTCATACGCCGGCCTCTGGGTAGACGTGGGCGTAGACCTGCTCGACCCGGGCTGCCACGGCCTCCCAGGAGTAGTCGGGGGCCGTCGCGGCACTCCTGCGGGCGAGCCGCAGGCGCAGACCGGGGTCGGCGGCCACCGAGTCGATGGCGGCGGCGAGCGCCGCCGGTTCGGGAGCGGCCAGCAGCCCGACGCCCTTGAGCAGTTCGGCGGTGCCGGGGACGTCGGTCGCGACGACCGGCAGGGCGGCGGCCATCGCCTCCAGCGCGACCAGCGGCATGCCCTCCCGGTCCGAGGGCAGCACGAAGACGTCGGCGTCCGCGTACGCCCGCACCAGGTGCTCGCCGAGGAGCCCGCCCGAGAACTCGACGTTCCGCAGCCCCAGTTCGGCCGCGTGCGCCTCCAGCTTCTCCCGCAGCTCGCCGTCGCCGACGATCCGCAGCTGCACCGGCTCCCGCAGCAGGGCCGTCGCCTCCAGCAGCCGCGCCACGTTCTTCTGCGAGCTCAGTCGGCCGACGAACAGCAACCGCAGGGGACGTTGCGCCGTCTCCCGCACCGGCATGAAGTAGCCGGCCCCCACGCCGTTGGGGACGACGAACACCCTGTCCGCCCGGACGCCGTACGTCTCGCGGACGAAGGCGCCCTGCTCCTCGGTCAGCACGATCACCCCGGCGGCGGCACGCATCGACCGTCCGAAGACGTGCTTCTTGTAGGCGGGCAGCAGCCCGCCCAAGCGCCCGGAGGCTTCGACGTCGAGGTGGAAGTGGAGGATGAAGCGCTGTCCGCGCACGCGGGCGATGACGGCGACGAGCTCGGGCATCAACGCGTGCGCACAGTGCACGTGCAGCACGGCGTCGCGCGGCGCGCGCACCGCCAGCGAGACGGGCAGGCCCGGTGCGACCGCGGTGTGCGCGACCTCGACCGCGCGGTGCCGCCGTATGGTGACCCGGCCGGCGCCGTAGCGGCGCGGTCCGCCGTCGGCACCGAGGGCGGTGGTGACGACCCGCACGTCGTGGCGCTGCCCGAGCTGGATGGCGAGGTGCTCCACCACGCGTTCGAGCCCGCCCAGATGGGGCGGGTAGTACGGGGTGATCTGCAGAATGGTGCGTCGCATCAGGCTTCAGTCTCGTACGTCAGGGGGCGGCGTACCGAGCGGCCCGGTCACGGCCTTCGGCGTCACGAAGTTGTAGTGCAATGTCTGCTCGTGGCCGACGAGGGCCACCCGTACGAGCGTCGTGCCCGTGGTCTTGGTGAAGCGCGTGACGACGGGCACGGCTTTGCCGTCCTTGGGTTTCAGCCCGACCGTCCTGGTGGCCACGACCTTGCCCTTGGCCGATTCCAGCGTCAGCTTCAGCCGCAGCGGTGCCGGGCCCGTGCCGTGGGCGTTCACGGCGACGGGGACGATCAGCGTGCTGCCGTCGAAGCGGGGCGCAGCCGTGAAGTAGATCTCGGTGAACGGGGCCGGCTGCCGGGTGAAGGACTCCAGCAGCACCGTGTGCACCGACGGCACCGACCAGAGCCCGGCTCCCAGAGCGACGGCGACCACCACGGCCACCGCCGCACCGGCGATCCTGCGTCGCGGCGAGGCCGGGGGACGGTGTGTCTCAGGGTCCTGCTGGTCCACAGGTGCCGGGCGGGGTGACGGCTGATCCGCTTCGGGGTCCGGTTCCGGAGCGTGGTCGTCGGGCTCGTCGGTCGGCTCGGTCATGGCGTTCCGCACCGCTCTGCGGTCTCCCGGCCCTCGGCCGCCGGGGCCGTGCCACCGGGCAGGGGGGACACCTCACCGTACGCAGGGATGATTCCGGACAGGCTTCTCATGTGTCATCCCCCCCGGGCGCTCGTCGGGGCGGCAAGCCCGTATGAGTTTCTCCGCAAGGCATCTCGGTGCATGGGAAGGATCGCCGACGCTTGGTGGCGATGACGGGGAACTCCAGCCAACGAAGCTCGCCGCTCACCCGGCAGTCAATGAAGTGCGGAACGGATGCGACTCTAGTCGAATACCGCGAACCACTGTCGATGGTGTGACCAACTCGTGATGGCGAACGGGCAAAAGCGCTCGTCAGCCGACAAGCCAGGAGGCGATGGGCTTGGCGTCCCCGCCCGCCCCACCCTTCTTGAGGCCCGCCACCTGGTCCGGTGTCAGTGCCTTGTCCCAGACCATGACGTGACCGAGGACGCCGGCCCAGTAACCTCCCCACACCCCGTGCGTACGGACGCGGCCGAGTTGCAGCGGACCCTTTCCGGCCCAGATCCCGGGGACCTTCGTGGAATCGGCCGGATTCCCGTCCACGTAGAGCGCGATCGTCTTCTTCCCGGCGTCGTACGTGCCGGTGAGCAGAGCCCACTGGCCGACCGTGTTGATGTTCGCGGCCGCCTCGGCCTGCAGGATCGTGCTGTCCGCCCCGCCGTCGGCGGTCTGCACCTTGAAGACCCACGTGCGGTCGGCGCCCGAGGCCTCCCGGCCCAGGCTGAACGAGGGCGAGACCCCGTCACCCTGGCTGATCGCGGAGCGGGAACCGCCCGGGGCCTCGTTGTAGACCCATGCCGAGATGCTGAAGCTCTTGGTGACGTCGATCAGTTGCGAAGCTGACTGGGCGTAGGAATTGCCGTTGCTCCTGAGCCTGACCACGAAGCCGTTGGTCACCTTGCTCACCCCGGCGTCCGGCCCGAGGATGAGGTTGTTCTGCCCGGACTTGTCCGCGAGGGCGTTGTCCTCCCCGGGGACCGTCGGCGAATCGGCCGTGGCGGTGGAGGAGACCGACGCGCTGGGGGAGGGCGACGGGGCGGCCGCGTCGTCCGTGTCCTTCGTGTAGTGGAGTGCGACGACGCCCGCTCCCACCCCGAGCACGCACGCCACCAGGACGATCAGACCCGTCCTGAGTCTGTGGCGGCGACGCTGCCTGGTCTCGTTGGCGTCGGCCAGGGCCTGCCAGTCGGGCTGGGGCGAGTAGGAGGGCTGCTGGTAGCCGGTGGCCGGCCCGAAGCCGGGTTGCCGGTACCCGGGCTGCTGCTCGGGTATGTGGTGCTGCGGGTACCCGTAACCGCCCGGTGCCGCGGACGGCTCGGGAGCGGACGGCTCGGGAGCGGACGGGGTGTTCCAGGGGCTCCGCCCAGGAGCGGCAGCCGCGTCTTCCGGGTTTTCCACGGGGTCAGTCACATCACGGATGCTAGAGCAGCACCGTGGTGTCCCGTAAAGCTACTTCGCGAGCGTTCCTGGTCCGGTTCCTCACCCGGAACGGCGAGCCGCCGGAGGAGCACCGTCTCCGGTCCGGGTGCTCTTGATGACCTTGTGCACGCCCAGGGGGAACCTCCCTGCCCGGCGAACACCACGATGCCGATCACGACGGGGGCCCACAGCCGCGAGGCGTACTTCGTCCGGTCGGCCAGGGACACGGCGACGCCGGCCGTTGGTGGTCCGGGCCCTTCGTCATGCGCGGACGCCGCGGACCGGCTCACGTGACGTCGGACACGTCACGCCGTTCTCCGGTCCGGCCGCCCTCGCCGGGAACGTGCAGCCTGGGCCGATCAGTTCGAGCCATCCCCGGAGGCAATCGTTCCGTAACCAAAGGTTTCTCTTTCTACTGATAGGCAAGATGCAGATAACGGACAGTCGGTGCCCCTCGGGCATCTGGCGTCGCCGGGAGTCTCATATATGCTTCCGATGCTCGGCTGCGTGTTCGACTCGACCGGGTGCTCCGAGCTCAAGAAGTTCCAGCGCGTCGAAGTGGCGGTGTCGCCGACGCGCCACCGCTGACGGCGCGGCACCTGCCCGCAGCGTGAACAGTGGCGCGGGCGGGCCGGAAAACGAGCGGGCCGGCGCCTCGGTGCCGGCCTCGCACTGCCTGGGGGACTTCTCCTGATGCGTAAAGGGTGGATCCGATATGCCCTGTTCGGCGCGGTACTGGGGGTATTGCTGCCGCTGATCGTGCCGGACTCGGCGCAGATGGGCACAGTCGCCGCGCAGCGCATCGGGACGGATGTGCGAACCCGGGACCCCGAGGCGTCTTCGTCGGCTCGTGCGGTGTACGCGATGCTCGCCGGGCTGGAGAACGACGCCCGCGCCGGCCGGCCCACCCGCACCGTCATCGGCCAGCACGACGAGCTGCAGAACGAACGCTACAACGGCACCTACGGCGACTACCCGGGGCGCAAGCAGCCCGGCTACTACTACCGCAAGCCCGCCGACATCACCGGGCGCCTCCCGGGTTTCCTGGAGGTGGACCTGGGTCCCGGATACGGACAGTCGTCCTGGGGTGTCGGTGAGCCGCGCCCCTACTCCGCCGCGTGGCCGAGTTGCCGCCCGTACTGGGGCTACACCAACGACGCCACGGACTTGGCCGTCGGCGTGTGGGAGGGGATGGACGCCGGTTCCCACTGGGACTGCTCCGGCGGCCGCACGGTGACGCTGCCGGGCAACGGCGGTCGCCCGGCCGGCATCGTCGGCATGTCCTTCCACGAGCCCTATCCGGGCAGCCCGGTGAAGGGCTATGCCGACACGCTGTGCCGTAACTCACCCGCGGCCCACGACCCGAAGTGGTTCGCCCGGGTGGTGACGCCCGGCACGGCCGAGCAGCACGATCTGCTGGTCGACCTGTCCTTCCTCGCCGACCACCTGGCCTACCTCGCCGCTCGTGATGTACCGGTGCTGCTGCGGCCGTACCACGAGATGAACGCGAGCGGCTGCTCCGGCGGGTTCTGGTGGGCCGGCCAGCGCCCCGAGTTGTACCGGAAACTGTGGCAGACGATGTACGACTACCTCGTCGGCACCAGACGCCTGCACAACCTGATCTTCGTCTGGTCGCCCAGTCCGTGGGAGGGGAAGCACGGCACCGATCCCTGGGCGTACTACCCGGGCGGTGAATACGTCGACGTGGTGGGAGTCGACGACTACAGCGACACGCCGGAGCGGCCGTTCCGGGGGGAGCCGTGGACTCAGATCTGGTACCGGGGGTTGGCGCACTACGACAAGCCGCGCATGATGGCGGAGTCCTTCCACGTCCCGCTCTCCGCCGCGCAGCCCGCCACGCTCACGGCGGCGCCATGGGTGATCTGGAACGTATGGGGAAGCGGACTGACGGACCACAACTCGCCATCGGATGTGCGGCGGACCTACTATGCGCCAGCCGTCCTTACCGGCGGCACTTCGACACAAGGCGGACGTTTCGACTGGGGATCACTGCACAAGCCGCCTGATCGCTGATCGACGCACTCGCGCTCCTGCGCGACGAGCCGCGCAGCCGCAACCGTAAAAGGGTTGTACGGACGCGGTGTGAAGGTTCTCACGGCCCGGCGAAGTTGATCACCGGAGATCTAAAAGTCCAGGTCAGCGCCTGGCCTCTGGAGTAACACGTGTACCGTACGGTTAACTTTTGAACACAAGTTCTCCATGGGATTCCCTTGTATGGCGCAAGCGTGCGAGGATCGTGCTCCTGTTCGGTCAGTGGTTTAGGCGCCTGGGGGGCATCTGAGCGCCACTGGCCAAAACGTCCGAAAGTCGTTGAGGGGTAGGGGCCCGGGACAGGACGTTGTCGTGGTAGGCCCAGCCGTGCCATGACCGGGATTCTCGCTGGCTCAACGCATTGTCATCTGCAGGGGAGTTCAACAGTCGCCATGGCCGTCACACAGGTCGATGGGGTTGTGCCGCACTCGCGGCACAACGCCAAGTTGGCACAACGCACCGCCGCTTGGAAGCCGGGGATGCTGCCGTTCCTGCTTCCCTTCACGCTGCTGCTGGCTTTCGGTCTGTGGTCGTACTCGCCCAGCCGGACCCCGCTCAGCTGGGCGCTGAGCATCGTCTGGTCGCTGCCCGTCGTGGGTGTGCTGGTGGGTATCCAGGGCGCGTGGCTGATCCGCCGCAGGATCAAGCGCAGCGTCAACATGGTGCCGCCGGCCCCTGTCGAGCAGGACTTCCTCATCGTGCTGGTGCCGACCATCGGACGCCACGACACCTATCCGGCGCTCGAGCGCTCCGTGCTCTCGTATGTCGAGCACCTGCCGGAATGGTTCCCGTACATGCGCGTGGACGTCCTCACCGAGGAAGGCTGCGAGGCCGCGGCGGACATCGACCGGCTGGCCACCGTCCACCCGCTGATCCGTGTCGTCACGGTGCCCAAGGCGTACGCCACGGCCAACGGCACCCGCTTCAAGGCACGCGCCAACCACTACGCGCACGAGCTGCGCATCGCCGAGGGCGAGGCGCTCGACGACGTGTGGGTGCTGCACATGGACGATGACACCGGGGTCGGCCCCGACACCGCGGCGGCGCTCGCGCAGTTCATCAACCGCCAGCGGCGCGCTTCGCCCGAAGAGGCCAAGCACATGGCCCAGGGGATTCTCACCTACCCGCGCGAAAGCGCGGTCAACATGTTCACCTGGCTCGCCGACGCCGTGCGCCCCGCGGACGACATCGCGCGATTCCGGGCGCTCACCGGAATGGGAACCCCGGTGGCCGGCGTGCACGGCGAACTCCTCGTTCTCCGGGCTTCGATCGAGGCGACGATCGGCTGGGACTTCGGGCCGAAGGCAATTGTCGAGGACGCACAACTCGCCCTCTCGTTCTGCCGTCGTTATCCGGGACGCAGCGACTGGTTCAACGGCCGTTGCTACGGCGCTTCTCCCGCCACCGCCAAGGATTTCGTGAAGCAGCGCGACCGGTGGGCCTGGGGTCTGGTCGCCCTGTGCTTCAACCGGACGATCCCGCTCCGCTACCGGTGGTTTCTCGCCATCTGTGTGGCGACCTGGATCCTCGGTCCGCTCCAGCACATCGGCGCCGTGCTGCTGTTCGGCTGGCTCATCAACGACATGAACACCTCGCCCGTGACCCAGTCCGTGGTCATCCTGTGGGCCCTCAACTTCGCCTACGTCATCTGGACCTACTGGGAGGGTCTGCGGCTGAACGCGGTCGCGTCGGCCAGCGGCCGGCGCAAGTGGTGGGAGCCGATCGTCGTGGTCGCTCTCATCCCCGTCTTCTCCGTGATGGAGGGACTCGGCGGCTTCAAGGGCTTCCTGAGGTTCGTCCGGCGCGAAGAGAACAAGTTCGTCGTCATCGCCAAGCCCGCCTGACCGCCCGGAAGACAACTGACATGCGCTCGCGCCTTCCCCTGCTCGCCGTCTTTCCGGTGAGCGTCCTCAGCATCGTGCTGGGCACCCCCTTCGTCCTCGGCGACCACCCGGTCCGCTGGGTGTCGGGCTCGGCGATACCCAAGATCGTCGTTGGCGACGCCGGGGACTCCGCCACTCCGAAGGGCGACGTCACCGACACACCGTCGGCGTCCTCGCCGTCCGATTCCCCGTCTTCCCCCGCCGAGGCCCTCCAGGTCGCCAAGCCCTGGAAGAAGGGCATGGCCCAGTGGGGCGTACAGCTCTACTGGGAGGAGGAGAAGCGGAAACGATCCGACACGTTCATCGAGGCGCAGGCCGGCAAGCAGGCGAAGTACCTCATCGGCCTGGGCGCGAACTCGGTGTCGGTCTCGTTCCCGTTCTTCATCGAGAACTCCACGTCCAACAAGCTCTCGGCCGGTGCCAAGACCCCGTCCCCGGAACGTCTCGAGCGCGTGCTGAAGGTCTTCAAGGACGCCGGGTTCCGCACCACGATCCGCCCGATCCTGGACGAAGGCACCCTGGAGCAGTCGAACGGCTGGCGCGGAAACATCGAGCCCGACTCGCGGTCCGCCTGGTTCGCCTCGTACAAGCAGTTCCTCACCCCGTACCTCAAGGTCGCCGACGACACGAAGGCGGACACCTTCGTGATCGGTACCGAGCTGAACTCCCTCGAAGGCGACACCGGCTGGGACAGCCTGGTCACCTACGCCGAGAAGGACTTCTCCGGGGAGGTCGCCTACGACGCCAACTGGGACAACTACGTCTCCGGCCGGATCAACATGCCGGTCAACCACCTCGGCGTCGACGCCTACTTCCCCATCAAGGTGCCGGACACCGCTCCGGTCCAGGACCTGGTCGAGGGCTGGAACGACTGGCTGGACAAGAAGGCCACCGGTCCGCTGCCGAACATCCTCGTCTCCGAGACCGGCATCGGCGCCATGGACGGCGCCTACCACGCCCCCGGTGACTTCTACGTCAAGCGGGCCGTCAACCCGCAGGTGCAGGCGCATTGGTACGACGCCGTCTGCCAGGTGGTGCAGGAGCGCAAGATGCAAGGCATCTACTGGTGGTCGCTCTGGTTCGACGACGACCCGAACACCAAGCCCGACGACAAGGTCGCCTCCCGGCTCGACTTCGCCGGGCGCCCCCTCTCGGAGAAGGCCATCAAGTCCTGCTTCACCTCTGACTACGCGGGACCCGGTACCACCCCCACCAGCTGACCGAGCGGAGGCAATCATGCAAGAAGCCATCATCCTGGTGGGCGGCAAGGGAACCCGCCTGCGCCCGCTGACGAACCACACCCCGAAGCCGCTGCTCAATGTGGCGGGCTCGTCCTTCATCCGGCACCAGATCGCCAAGCTGATGGACGCGGGGGTCGAGCACGTGGTGTTCGCCACCTCGTACCTCGCCAGCCTCTTCGAGGAGGAGTTCAAGGACTTCTCCCGGGATCTGCGGATCTCCTACGCCGTCGAGGACGTCCCGCTCGGCACCGGCGGGGCCATCCGCAACGCCGCGCGCCTGCTGCGCGGCGGCCCCGCCGACGCACCGGTCCTCATCCTCAACGGCGACATCCTGTCCGGCGTGGACCTGCGCGCCATCCTGGCGCGGCACGAGGAAAAGGACGCGGACGTCACCCTGTACCTCACCCGGGTCGCCGACCCGCGCGCCTTCGGCCTCGTCCCCACCGACGAGGACGGCCGGGTGCTGTCCTTCCTCGAGAAGCCCAAGACGGCCGAGGAGTGCGTCACCGACCAGATCAACGCCGGCTGCTATGTCTTCGGCCGGTCCGTGCTGGACACCATCCCCGCCGGCCGCGAGGTCTCGGTCGAGCAGGAGACCTTCCCGCAGCTCGTCGCGCAGGGACGGCGCGTGTTCGGCCACACCACGGATGACTACTGGCGCGACCTCGGTACGCCGCTGGCCTTCGTCCACGGCTCGGCCGACCTGGTCACCGGCAAGGCGACCTCCCCCCTCGTGGAGACGCCCGCCGACAACCTGATCCATCCCACGGCCTCCGTCGACCCGACCGCCCTCGTCACGGGCGGCTCGACGATCGGCCCGCATGCCTTGATCGGTCCGCACGTGGTCGTCGATCGCTCCATCCTCGGTGCGAACGTCACCGTGGCCGAAGGCGCCCGCATCCGCGAGTCCGTGGTCGACCACGACTCCTCGATCGGCAGCGAATCGTTCCTTCACGAGGTCGTCGTGGGCTGCCACGCCCACATCGGCGCGCAGAACGAGCTGCCCGCCCAGCTGCGGCTGTCGTGCGGCATCCGCATTCCCGCCCAAGGGGTGCGCGTCAGCGGAACGGCTGTCGCCTGCCCGACGGTCCACTGAAGCAGCCGGTCGGCCCCCGCGGGCCCAACCGGGCATTTTCTGGAGAATCGTGACCACCCACGCCTCAACGGCCGTCAGTCCGCAGCCTTCGCACCGGCACCGGCCGGAGCCCCAGCCGGAGAAGACGGACCGCCTGCGCAAGTACCGCCCGGACCTCCAGGGTCTGCGTGCCGTCGCCATCATGATGGTGGTCGCGATGCACTGCGGCATCGTCGACATCCACGGCGGCGTCGACATCAGCTTCGTGCTGAGCGGCTTCCTCATCGGCAGTCAGCTCCTCGGTGAGATCAGCCGGACCGGCAAGGTCTCGCTGGGCAAGTTCTGGGCCCGGCGCTTCCGCCGGCTCGCGCCCGGCGCCTCGCTCACCATCGTGGTCACCGCGGTCTTCGCCTGGTTCTTCGCCGGTCCGTTCTCCTTCCGCGACTACATGAAGGACGGCTTCGCGGCCTCCCTGAGCTTCATCAACTGGCGGCTCGCCGAGAACGGCACCGACTACTTCGCCAACGACGGAAGCCAGTCCCCCTACCAGCACTTCTGGTCGCTCGGCATCGAGGAGCAGTTCTACGTCGTCGCGCCGATCGCGCTCGTCATCGTCGCGTGGCTCAGCCGGGTGCTCACCCGCAGCCGCTTTCTGATAGGACTCTTCCTCGCCGCGGCCATCGCCGGCTCGCTCTACCTGTCGGTCACCCAGACCAAGTCGGACCAGCCGCTCGCCTACTTCGGCACCCAGACCCGGGTCTGGGAGCTGGCCCTCGGCGTCTTCGTCGCTCTCAACGCCAGGCTCCTCTCCCGTATGAACCTGTGGTTCGCGGGCTTCCTCACCTGGGTCGGCATCCTCGGCGCGGTGGGCACCGCGCTGCTCATCAACGAGCACACCCCGCTGCCCGGCTACGCGGTGGCCGGGCCGGTGGTGGGCGCCGCACTGGTGATCGCCGGCGGTTGCGCCGCGCCCCGCCTCGGTGCCGAAAAGCTCCTCGACAACCCGGTCTTCGACTTCATCGGCAATGCCAGCTACAGCTGGTACCTGCTGCACTGGCCGCTGCTCATCCTGTTCCCGGAGATCATCAACCGGGAGTTCGGCTATTCCGACCGCTGGCGGGTGGCGGTGCTCTCCTTCCTCCTCGCCGTCTGCATGCACTACCTCGTCGAACGGCCCTTCAAGGCGAACGTCCGGATGGTCCAGATACCGTGGCGCGGCATCCTCATGGGGGTGTCCCTGACCGCCGCCGCCGCCGTCGTCATGACTCTCGCCGTGCGTGTGGTGCCGCTCAATCTGTCCATCACCCTGTCCGGGAACAGCGCGGCGGCCGTGGGCTTCAGCGGCACCGACTCGGTGAAGGCTGCGGTGGCCGAGCGTGCCAGGCCCGAGCTCAGCGAGGAGTACCTGCTGAAGTCACCGAAGGATCAGACCGGGCACGGGTGCATCGACAACATCGACGTCGCGACGTTCGTCATGCGTGACGACTGCGTCATCGGCGACCCGGACGGGAAGGCCACGGTCGTCGTCTTCGGAGACTCCCACTCCTGGCAATGGGGCAACGCCTTCGAGGAGGTCGGAAAGAACCTCCACGCGAAGATGGTGACCATCGCGAAGGGCGGCTGCAGCCCGGAGGCCTACAAGATCACCCGCGAGGATCTCGGGCGCGACTACAGCGAATGCACCAGCTGGCGGAAGTCCGCCATGGACTACATCGCCAAGATCAAGCCGGACGTCATCGTCGTCACGGACCGCGCCCAGCCGACCGCCACACGCGACGGCGCCGAGGAGACGTTCGACGCGCTCAAGGCCACGGGTGCGCACCTCATCTTCCTGACGGACACCCCGTATCCGGGCTTCAGCGTCCCTGACTGTCTGGCAGGAAGCTCGGGCAAGATCTCGTCCTGCAGCCCGAAGGCCGAGAAGATCCTCGACCACCCGGAGATCCGTGCCATGGAACGCGAAGTGGCCGAGGAACACGGAGCCGAGGTCATCGACTCCACACCCGCCCTCTGTGCGGACGGATACTGTCCCGCCGTGATCGGCGGAAGGGTCGTCTACTTCGACTACAGCCACATGACGGGCAGCTACGCCCGCTCCCTGGCCCCCTATCTGGAGCCGACCTTCAAGAAGGTCCTGGCGAGCTGATCGCGTCGGCCCGATCCCACCCCGGGCGGCTCACAGCCGCGCGGCCGCCCCTACCGGGGTGGCCCCGCGGGTGTCCAGCATCAGCTGGGCCTTCACCGCCAGGCCCTGCATGTCGTAGGTGCGGTGGTGCTGGAGCAGGACCGTCAGGTCGGCGTGCGCCGCGGCCTCCCACAGGGAGTCGGCGCGGGGGACCGGGCGGTCCAGCACCCGCCACTGCGGGGCGTACGGGTCGTGGTAGCTCAGCTGCGCCCCCAGCTCGACGAGCCGGGCGCCGATCTCGCCGGCCGGCGAGCGCTCCTGGTCCGGCAGGTCCGGCTTGTACGTCACGCCCAGCAGCAGCACGCGCGCCCCGCGCAGCGACTTGCCGTGCTCGTTCAGCAGGGCGGCGGCGCGCTGCACCACGTAGCGCGGCATGCGGGCGTTGACCTCCTGCGCGTACTCGACCAGGCGCAGCGGATGGCCGCCCACCCGGCCCTGGTACGGCCGGTGACCGGGGTCCAGCGGCATGGTGTGGCCGCCGACCCCGGGGCCGGGGCGGAAGGCCTGGAAGCCGTGGGGGCGGGTCTCGGCGCAGCGGATGACGTCCCAGACGTCCACGCCGATGTCGTGGCAGAACACGGCCATCTCGTTCGCCAGGGCGATGTTGACGTGCCGGTGGTTGGTCTCCAGCAGCTGCACGGTCTCCGCCTCGCGCACCCCCCGGGCCCGGACGATCCGCTCGGTGAACCGGCCGTAGAAGACGGCCGCGGCCTCCGTGCAGGCGGGGGTGAGCCCGCCGATCACCTTCGGTGTGCCGGGGTGCCGCGCGGGGGCGTACGCCAGGTGGAAGCCGTGGCCGGCCCGCAGGCCGGAACCATCCTCCAGCAGCGGACGCAGGAAGTCCTCCGTCGTCCCCGGGTACACCGGCGACTCCAGGACGACGGTGCTGTGCGGCCGCAGCTGTCCGGCCAGCGCGCGGGCGGCCTCCGCCAGCGCCGTCAGGTCCGGCTCCCCGCCTTCCCCGAGCGGGGTCGGCGCGCACAGCACGGCCGCCCGCACCCGGCCCAGGGCGGCCGTGTCCGCGGTCGCGCGGAAGCCGCCGGCGAGCATCCGCCGCACGTCGGCGGCGGCCAGCGCCCCGCAGGGCACCCGGTTGCCTGCGTTGATCGCCTCCACGACGTGCTCGTCCGGGTCGTACCCGATCACCCCCAGCCCGGCGGCGCTGGCCGCCTGCGCGAGGGGCAGCCCGGCGTGGCCGAGTCCGATGACTGCGAGGTCTGCGGGCATGGGGGTCCTCTCCGGCGGCGGGGTGCGTCCTGGTACGTCCTGGTACCCAAATGGCGCGAAATCAGGCTAACCAGACAGGTAGCTGATATGACTGCACGCCACGCGGTCCGGCCCCCTCCTGTGGAGCCCGCCCCTCGTGCGCGAGTGCGTTGCGCCTGCGCCGGGCTGCCCGGTTGTTGTGTGCGGCGCCCTTGTGGTTGCTGTTGGGGGGTTTCCCGCCGCCCGCCCTCCCCCCGGCCGAAGGCTGGGGGAGGGCGGGCGGGTGGGGGATGCCCGCCGCAGGCGCAAACAACCCGCACGGACGAACCGGGGACCGGCGGAGCCCGAAGTAGCCGGGGGCCACGACACGGGTAACGATCGTGGGGACGGGGAATGCGCTGAGGCGCGACCCCGCGTCACGACGGGAGGCCAGGATGCTGACGGCGACACTGGGACCGGCGGAGCGTTCCTCCGCGCTCGCCCGGATGGCGGAGCAGGAACTCGACGTACTCGTGGTGGGCGCGGGCGTCGTGGGCGCCGGGACGGCGCTGGACGCCGCGACGCGCGGGCTGGCGACCGGCATCGTGGAGGCCCGCGACTGGGCGTCCGGGACGTCGAGCCGGTCGAGCAAGCTGATCCACGGCGGGCTGCGCTACCTGGAGATGCTGGACTTCGCCCTCGTCCGGGAGGCCCTCAAGGAGCGCGGTCTGCTGCTCCAGCGCCTGGCGCCGCACCTGGTGAAGCCGGTGCCGTTCCTGTACCCGCTGCAGCACCGGGTGTGGGAGCGCTTCTACGCGGGCGCCGGTGTGACGCTGTACGACACGATGGCGTTTTCCTCCGGGCACGGCCGCGGTCTGCCGCACCACCGCCACCTGAGCCGGAAGAACGCGCTGCGGGTGGCGCCGTGCCTGCGGAAGGAGGCCCTGGTCGGGGCGCTGCAGTACTACGACGCGCAGATGGACGACGCCCGGTACACGATGACGCTGGTCAGGACGGCCTCCGCGTACGGCGCGCTGGCCGCGAACCGGGCCCGCGTGATCGGCTTCCTGCGCGAGGGCGAGCGCGTGGTGGGCGCCCGGGTCGAGGACGTGGAGGCCGGGGGCGTCTACGAGGTGCGCGCCCGGCAGATCGTGAACGCCACCGGGGTGTGGACGGACGACACGCAGGCGCTGATCGGGGAGCGCGGCCAGTTCCACGTGCGGGCGTCCAAGGGGATACACCTGGTCGTGCCGAAGGACCGGATCCACTCCTCGACGGGGCTGATCCTGCGGACCGAGAAGAGCGTGCTCTTCGTGATCCCGTGGGGCCGGCACTGGATCGTCGGGACCACGGACACCGACTGGAGCCTGGACAAGTCGCACCCGGCCGCGTCCAGCGCGGACATCGACTACCTGCTGGAACACGTCAACTCCGTGCTCGCCGTGCCGCTGACGCGGGACGACGTGGAGGGCGTGTACGCGGGCCTGCGGCCGCTGCTGGCCGGGGAGTCGGAGGCCACCAGCCAGCTGTCGCGCGAGCACACCGTGGCGCACCCGGTGCCGGGCCTGGTGGTGGTCGCGGGCGGCAAGTACACGACGTACCGGGTGATGGCCAAGGACGCGGTGGACGCGGCCGTGCACGGTCTGGCGCACCGGGTCGCCGAGTGCGTCACCGAGGAGGTCCCGCTGGCCGGCGCGGAGGGCTACCACGCCCTGTGGAACGCGCGGGCCCGGATCGCGGCGCGCACCGGCCTCCACGTGGCGCGGATCGAGCACCTGCTCAACCGCTACGGCTCGCTCTGCGAGGAACTGCTGCAGCTGATCGAGGACGACCCGTCGCTGGGCCGCCCGCTCGGCGCGGCCGACGACTACCTGCGTGCCGAGGTCGTCTACGCCGCCTCGCACGAGGGGGCGCGGCACCTGGACGACGTGCTCACCCGGCGCACCCGCATCTCCATCGAGACCTTCGACCGCGGCACGCTCAGCGCCCGTGAGGCCGCCGAGCTGATGGCCCCCGTCCTGGGCTGGGACAAGGAGCAGGTGGAGAAGGAGGTCGAGCACTACGAGAAGCGGGTCGAGGCCGAGCGGGAGTCCCAGCGCCAGCCCGACGACCAGACCGCGGACGCCGCCCGGCTGGGCGCCCCGGACATCGTCCCGCTGTAGCCGCCGCCGGTACGCCGCGCGAGGCGTGGGCCACGGCTTTGGCGGTTCCCGTGGCCCGGCCGGATATCGTTCCTTCTCGTAGGTTGCAGGAAGGGGCGCGCGATGTCCGAGCTCGGACGCCTGGTGGCCGGGAGATACCGGCTGGTCGAGCGGATAGGCCGTGGCGGCATGGGCACGGTCTGGCGGGCCGAGGACGAGCTGCTGGGCCGTGCGGTGGCGGTCAAGCGCCTCCACCAGCCCCAGCCGCACCTGCAGGACGACGAGCTGGA
>NZ_JBEXSX010000011.1:0-181505 GCF_040613835.1 Streptomyces sp. NPDC006207
GAGCTCCTCGGTCGCGGTGTTGTCGAACGGGGAGTGCGGGGCGCGCTGGAAGACGACCGCGATCTCGGTGACACGGCGGCCCAGGCGCTTGCCGGCGCGCAGGTAGAAGGGGACGCCCGCCCAGCGGCGGTTGTCGATGGCCAGCTTGATGGCGGCGTAGGTGTCGGTCTTGGACTTGGCGTCGATGCCGTCCTCCTCCAGGTACCCGAGCACCTCCTCCCCGCCCTGCCAGCCGTGCGCGTACTGCCCGCGCACCGTGTGCCTGCCGAGGTCCGACGGCAGCTTGACCGCCTGCAGCACCTTGAGCTTCTCCTGCACCAGCGACTTGGCCTCGAAGGAGGCGGGCTCCTCCATGGCGGTCAGCGCGAGGAGTTGGAGCAGGTGGTTCTGGATGACGTCGCGCGCGGCGCCGATCCCGTCGTAGTAGCCCGCGCGGCCGCCGATGCCGATGTCCTCGGCCATCGTGATCTGCACGTGGTCGACGTAGGAACGGTTCCACAGCGGCTCGAACATCGTGTTGGCGAACCGCAGCGCCAGGATGTTCTGGACCGTCTCCTTGCCCAGGTAGTGGTCGATCCGGAAGACCTCGGCGGGCGGGAAGACCTGGTGGACGACCTGGTTGAGCTCCTGGGCGCTGGCCAGGTCGTGACCGAAGGGCTTCTCGATGACGGCGCGTCGCCAGGAGCCCTCGGGCGGGTCGGACAGCCCGTGCTTCTTCAGCTGCTGGACCACGGTCGGGAAGAACTTGGGCGGCACCGAGAGGTAGAAGGCGAAGTTGCCGCTGGTGCCCCGGGCCTTGTCCAGTTCCTCCACGGTCGCGCGGAGGGCGTCGAAGGCGTCGTCGTCGCCGAAGTCGCCGGGCACGAAGCGCATTCCGGCGGCCAGTTCCGTCCAGACCTCCTCGCGGAAGGGGGTGCGCGCGTGCTCCTTGACCGCGTCGTGGACGACCTGGGCGAAGTCCTCGTCCGCCCAGTCGCGGCGGGCGAAGCCGACGAGCGAGAAGCCCGGCGGCAGCAACCCGCGGTTGGCCAGGTCGTACACGGCAGGCATCAGCTTCTTGCGGGACAGGTCGCCCGTCACACCGAAGATCACCAGCCCGGACGGTCCCGCGATGCGCGGCAGCCGCCGGTCGGATGGATCGCGCAGCGGGTTGTTCCAGCTGTCGGTTTCCGTCATGGGTCCACTTCTCTTCATCGTGGGTGCGGCGGTGGTTGTGGCGCGCCCGGGGGTCATGCGGCGCCGAAGAGTTCCAGGAGCGCGTCCTGGCCGAACATGCGGGCGGTGTCGATGGCCGAGGGGGTGCCCGCGGCGGGGTCGGCGCCGCCGTCGACGAGGAGGCGGACCACCTCGTCCTCGCCCTTGAAGACGGCACCGGCCAGCGGCGTCTGGCCGCGGTCGTTGGCGCGGTCGGGGTCGGCACCGTGCCGCAGGAGCGCGGCCACGGTGGCGGCGTGGCCGTGGTACGCGGCCAGCATGAGGAGGGTGTCGCCCTTGTCGTTGGTGAGGTTGGCCGGCACCCCGGCGTCCACGTACGCCGTCAGGGTCTCCGTGCCTCCCCGGCGGGCGAGGTCGAAGAGTTCGGCGGCGAGTCGCAGGACTTCGGGGTCCTGGGCCGGGTCGTTCTGCGGGGTCGGCTCGCTCATCGTTCCTCACTAGGCGTGGCTGCTCGCCGTGCGCGGGCGGGACCGCCTGTGATCCACCCTAAGCGGCCCCCACCGCCCTGGCCCTGCCGGGCGTGCCGCCGGTGCACGCCGGCTCGGGGGGCGCGGACCGCACGAGAAGCCATGGCCGAAGCTTAACGATTTTGATCACTCGAACGGGCGACTTCGCTGCTCCGTCGGCGGGGCCTGCCACATGACACGCCGGACGACCGGCGAGGATCACCCCGGAAGACAGTTCAGCGAAGCTGAACAGGTGAACTTCCCTATAAATCACCCATTTGCCTCTTTTCAGAACATATTACTATCTGTAATTCTGGAACAACTCATGGTGACAGTCCCCATCACACAGGAGTAGCCCCCATGATCCTGTCCATCTCAGGCGTCGTCCTGCTCGGCATCATCGTCTTCCTGTTCTTCCGCAAGGACGGGCTCAAGGCGTCCCACGCGCTCGTCTGCGCCCTCTTCGGCTTCTACCTCGCGGGCACCGCCATCGCCCCGAGCATCAAGGCCGGCGGGGCGAGCCTGGCGAGCCTCCTGGGCGGGATCAAGTTCTAGGCCGTCCCGCACGGCCGATCCACCGGGCCCGGCGCCGCTCCGCTCCGGGCCCTTCCCGTTCCGTTCCGTCGTACCGTCCCCGCAACGATCCTCTGGAGCTCCCCGTGGTCCGGCGTCCCCTCTCCGCCCTCCTGAGCAGCCGCCCCTCGCTCACCCGCGGCCGTGAGCTCGCGCGGGCCGCCGTCGACAGCACCACGGACGTCCTCCACCCGCTCTTCGTCATCGCGCGCGGGCTGCGCCGCCAGGCCGGCTGGGCGCGCGATTGGTGGGGCAGCACGCCCAAGGACCGGCGCGGACCGGCGCTGATGGCCTCCGTGGGAGCCGGGTTCCTCGTCCTGGTCCTGCTGCCCTACGGGGCCTACCTGATGTTCGCCGCCTGGATGGGTTCCGCCGGCTGGATGGGCCGGGACCGCACACCCGCCCCGACCGGACCGAGCGGCGCGGAGAGCGACCGGCTGACCGCGCTGTACGAGGCCCTGGTGCCGTACCTGTCCGTCGCCGACGACCCCAGCCCGATCTACGCCCACGACGGCAGCTGGGAGAACGCCTTCGGCGACTACGCCTTCGAGGACGGGCGGCTGGTCCGCCTGCACCTCAAGTACCCCGCCTACTTCACCGACGGCGAGGCCACGGCCAGGGCCCGCGTGGAGCACGTGCTGCACGCCAAGGTGGGGCGCGGCCGCGAGTACCGCTTCGAGTGGAACGAGGAGGAGAACCACCTCACCCTCACCTCGCTCCCCCCGCTGCCCACGGGCATCGCCGCACAGCGTTTCGTCACCTCCCCGGGCGAGACGGTGCTCGGCTTCACCGACCCGGAGGCGGTGCAGCGCACCGTCCCGGTCGAGGACGGCGAGGAGGTCAGGGACGCGCCCCCGGTCGTGTGGCGCACCGGCCCACGCTCCACCGAGCCGCACCTGCTCGCCCTCGGCCAGCCCGGCACGGGCACCACCACGCTGCTGCGCTCCATCGCGCTCCAGGTGCTGCCGGAGGGCGACCTCGTGGTCGTGGACGGCAGCGGGACCGGCGAGCACGCGTGCCTGACCGGACGGCCCGGGGTGATGGCCGTCGAGAGCGGCCTGGCGGGCACGCTGGCCACCCTGGAGTGGGCGGCGCACGAGACCGAGCGCCGTCTGATCGCCGTCAACCGGGCCCGGCAGGCGGGGCGTACCGCCCCCGACGACGTACGGCGCCCCTTGTGGATCCTCGTCGACCGGCCGACCGTGCTCAGCCAGCTCGCGCACGCCGAGAGCCGCCCCGACCCGCAGGAGTTGCTGGACATCCCGCTGCGGCACGGCCGCGCGGCCGGGGTGACCGTCGTCGTCGCCGACCACCTCGACGGCGCCGAGGCGCTCTCCCCGGTCGTCATCGCCCACACCAGGGCCCGGGTGCTGCTGGGCGCGGTCACCGCGGAGCAGACCCAGGCGGTGCTCGGCGCGCCGCAGTGCTCCACGTCCGCCGCGGAGGTGCCGCCGGGGCGCGGCTACGTGCGGCTGGGCTCGGGGCCGGTGCTCCGGGTGCAGGTGCCGGCGACCCCGGACCCCTTCGACGAGGACGCCAGCGACGGGCACCGCCAGGCCGTCATGGCGCTGCTGCCGCCCGCGGACGCCGCCACCGGGACGCAGGCGCGGGAGCGGGAGGCGGAGGCCGCGCAGGCTCCCGGGGCGGTCCGGGTCTCCGAGCCCTCGGGCGCGGTCCGGCCGGCCGGCGACCCGGCGCTCGAGCACTGAGCCGGACCGTCGCCGCGCGGGTCAGCGTCGCGGCAGTTCGTGCAGCCGCACCTGGGTCAGCGCGCCTCCGGCCGCCTCGGCGGTGAGGTAGGTGCCGTACGGCTGACGCCTGCGGTCGGTCGGCGATCCGGGGTTGAGCAGCCGCAGCCCGCCCGGCGCCGTGCTGTCCCAGGGGATGTGGCTGTGCCCGAAGACCAGGACGTCCAGGTCGGGGAAGCGCTCCTCGCAGCGGCGTTCGCGCCCCTGGGCAGGGCCGCTGTCGTGCACCACGCCGAAGCGCAGCCCGCCCAGCTCCGCCCGGGCGACCTCGGGCAGCCGCGCGCGCAGGTCGGCGCCGTCGTTGTTGCCGTACACGCCGATCACCCGGCGGGACCGCGCCTGCAGCAGGTCGAGGGTCGCCGCGTCGACCCAGTCGCCGGCGTGGAGGACGGCGTCGGCCTCGGAAATCCGGTCGAGTAGTTCGGCCGGAAGCTCCTTGGCACGTTTGGGCAGGTGTGTATCGGACATCACAAGAAGACGCACACGTCCACGCTATCCGCGTGGGGGGACGGGAGCGGCGCCCGGCACGGCGGCCGAAAGGGAGGCCGACGTCGCGGTGTGCCGCAAGGCGGCGTGGCCAGTGGGGCGACCCCGCGGCCGCCGGGACCGCGGCCTCAGCCATGAAGGGCCCACACGTCATGTGCGGTGACACGACCCCCACCCGCTCGGCGGAACTCGTGCAGCCGGCGGAGCCCGCCTACGTGGGCGCCGCGCGGCACTTCACGTCCGAGTTGCTGGGCCTGTGGGGACTGACCGCGGAGGACCGCATCGCCGCCGAGCTGATCGTCGACGAGCTCGCGGCGAACGCCGCGCGCCACGGCAGGGCGCAGATGTCGGTCCGGCTGTGCATGCACGACGACGGCCTGGTCATCACCGTCACCGACAGCGGCGCGGCCCGGCACCACGACGGGACCTCCCCGGACAGCACCCCGCCGGACGAGCACGGCCGCGGTCTGGAGATCGTGCGCCGGCTGGCCGGGTCCACGTGCATCCACGACGACGAGCGCGGCCGCCGCGTGGTGACCACGCGGCACCTCGCCCCGCTCCAGCGGCCCGTCGCGGGGGTCACCAGCCCGGCGTCGTAGGCGCACGCGCAGGGGCGACAATGAAGGACCGGACAGGACCGGGCCGGCCCAACGTCCCCGGGATGCAGGCCACATGGGTGTCCGCGCCGGTCCCGTTGGACGCCGGCCCGCACCCCGAGGAACGAGAGTGACCGCGTGAACCCGCACAAGCCCTCCGGGACCTCCCCCGCCGTCCCGCCGCACCGCGTCCTGGTGCTGCTGTTCGACGGACTGCAGCTGATGGACGTGACCGGCCCGCTGGACGTGTACGCGGCGGCGAACGAGTACGGCGCCCACTACGCGATGAGCACCGTCTCGCCGGACGGCGGGCCCGTGACCACCACCGCGGGGCTGCGGCTCATGCCGGACCTGTCGCTGGACGAGGTGGACTTCCCGGTCGACACCCTCGTCATCCCCGGGCGTCCCGACTGGTGGGCGGCGGTCTCCGACACCGCGCTCGTGGCGGGCATCACCCGGCTCGCGGACCGCTCCCGCACCGTCGCCTCGGTCTGCGCCGGCGCTTTCCCCCTGGCCGCGACCGGGCTGCTGGACGGACGCCGGGCGGCGACGCACTGGCGGCTGGCGGGCGACCTCGCCGCCCGCTACCCGAAGGTGGAGGTGGACGACGACGCGATCTTCGTACGGGACGGCCGGTTCATCACCTCGGCGGGCATCAGCGCCGGGATCGACCTGACCCTGTCCCTGGTCGAGTCCGACCTCGGGCCGGACATCGCCCGCAAGGCCGCCAAGTTCCTGGTGGTCTTCATGGCGCGGCCGGGCGGCCAGTCGCAGTTCAGCGTGCGGCAGAGCCCGCGGCACCCCGCGCACTCGGTGCTGCGCGGGGTGCTCGACCAGGTGGCCGCCGATCCCTCGGGGGACCACGGCCTGCCCGCGCTGGCGGCGCGGGCGGGGGTGAGTTCACGTCATCTGACCCGGCTGTTCCGCACCGAGACGGGCGGCACGGCCTCGGAGTACGTGGAACGCGTCCGCGTCGAGGCCGCCCAGGCGCTGCTGGAGGCGGGCGACGACGCCCTCGACGTGGTGGCCCGGCGCAGCGGTTTCGGGTCGGAGGAGACGATGCGCCGGGCGTTCCGGCGCCGTCTGGGCGTCAGCCCGGGGGCGTACCGTGACCGCTTCCGCACCACCCGGCCGCACGGCAGCCGGGAGGGGTGAGCGGGCGGCCCGCCCCGGCCGCCCGGCCGCTGTGGCTGCCTCCGGCCGGGTCACTCCGCCCAGGGCGACTGCAGGATGGTGTCCACGAAGTTCCCGCGGACGAAGCCCGGTACGAAGCGCTCCAGGACGTCGGCCTTGACGTTGCCGAACGTCGTGCCGGGGCGCGGCGCGATGCCGTGGGTGAACTCCTTGAGGATGTTGTTCTTGAAGTCGGGCCGCGGGTGGACGGCGACGACCGCCTCGCGCTCCTGCGGCGTGATCTCGTCGTACCCGATGCCGAGGACGTCGACCTCGACCCCCGAGGTGACCAGGGCGATCTCGGGCGCCATGTGCCACGGGATCTCCGGCGTGGTGTGCAGGGCGATCGCCTCCCACACCACCCGCGCGCGGTCCTCGGGGACGTCGTGCTCCAGCAGGAAGCGGCGGGCCTCGTCGGCGCCGTCGATCTCGAAGCGCTGGTCGGTACGGGCGTAGGTGTCGGTCAGTCCGAGGTCGTGGAAGAGGGCGCCAACGTACAGCAGCTCGGGGTCGAAGTCCCACCCGCGGTTGCGGCCGCGCATCGACGCCCAGAAGTACACCCGGCGGGAGTGGTGGAAGACCACCGGGTCGGCGGCCTTGCGCACCAGTTCGGTCGCCTCCGTCACGAGCAGGGTGCCGGGCACCTCGATGTCCGCGATGATTTCAGCCACGTCGAATCTCCTGACAGGTTTCCGGTTCCGGCGGCGTCCGGGCGGGCCGCCCGGTGCCGTTGGATCCATCGTCGGACGCGGCGGCGGTCCCCGCCGGATGCCGGACGGACGCGCGACCCTCGGATCGGGACACGCGTCCGGCCGGCCGTACCGGGAGGGGCGGCGGTCAGGACGCGTCGGCGAGTTCCGCGATGACCTGCGCGTGGCACGGCTCGGGCAGGCACCAGCAGCCCAGCCTGCGGCCGCGCAGCGCGGGCAGCATCGCGAGCAGGTCGGGGCGGCCCAGCAGGTGTTCGCGGTACTTGTCGAGGACCTCCTGGCGGGTGCCGTCCCGCCCCGGGCGGTAGGGGCTGGCCAGCGGGGAGCCGGCCAGGTGCCAGCCGCCGCGGTGCGTCGGGCGGCCCACGTAGACGACGTCCGCGTACGCGGGGTCGTCGCGGTGGCCCTTGAGATTCACGACGGTGGTGCGGGGCTCGGTCTCGCTCATGACCAGTTCCTTCCCACGGTCCGGGGCGCCGATGGGCGTCAGGGCAGCTTGGCCGCCAGGACGTCCACCGCGCGGATGTCCGGCGGCGAGCCGAGCTTCGTCTTCGCCGCCTCCGCCAGGGCGGCGGCGATGCGGCCCGACAGGTGGCCGGCGCGGCCCGCCTCGTCCTCGAAGGTGTCGAAGACGCCGAAGGTGGTGGCGTCCTCGCGGAACGCGAACCAGGTGACGGTGTGCTCCTCCTCCCGGGCCGCCGCCAGTGCGTCGCGCAGCATGGCCGCGACCTCCTCCGCGTGCTCCGGCCTGGCCTCGATGCGGGCCAGCAGGCCGGTCTTCGTCATCGTGTGCTCCGTCTCGGTGGTCGTGCGGTGGTGGACGTCGTCCGGCCGGACACCGGAAACCTATGCCGCGCGGCACCCCTGCCCCCAGCGTCGGAAACGACGTGTTCGATACCGTTTCCGTCATGGACGTGGCAGTGGTGGCGTACGACGGTGTGTTCGACTCCGGTCTCTCGGCGGTCCTCGACGTCCTCGAGGCGGCCAACGCGATGCGCGGCGAGCTCCCGCAGCCGCCGCCCGCCTGGAACGTGACGACGGTCGGCCCGCGCCGCCGGGTCCGCACCGGCGCCGGGCACACGGTGGCGGCGGCACCGGCCGGCGAGGCCGCGGGGGCGGATCTGCTGCTCGTCCCGGCACTCGCGGAGCGCCGGCCGGACGCCCTCGTGGAGCGCGTCTCGGGGCCAGGCACGGCCGCCGTGCGCCGTCTGGTGGCGGCCACGCGCGAGCGCGGCAGGCCCGTCGCCTCGGCCTGCACGGGCACCTTCCTGCTCGCCGAGTCCGGGGTGCTGGACGGGCGGCGCGCCACGACCAGCTGGTGGCTGGCCCCGGTCTTCCGGCAGCGCTACCCGGCCGTCACGGTCGACGAGACCCGCATGGTGACCAGTTGCGACGGGGTCACGACGGCGGGCGCGGCCTTCGGCCACGTCGACCTGGCGCTGGCGGTGGTGCGCATGTCCAGCCCGGCACTGGCCGATCTGGTCGCCCGCTACCTGGTCGTGGACGAGCGCCCGTCGCAGTCGGCGTACACCATCCCCAGCGCCCTGGCCCAGGCCGATCCGACGGTGGCCGGCTTCGAGCGCTGGGTGCGGCTGCGTCTGGAGGAGCCCATCAGCATCGCCGAGGCGGCCCGCGCCCTGGGGGTCGGCGAGCGGACCCTGCAGCGGGCCGTGCGGCGGGTCCTGGGCGTGTCCCCGGTCCGTTTCGTGCAGGACCTGCGCGTCGAGCAGGCCACGCACCTGCTGCGCACCACCGACCTCCCCGTCGAGGTCGTCGCCCGCCGCGTGGGCTACGAGCACGCCAACACCCTGCGCGTCCTGCTCCGCGACCGCACCGGCACGACGGCCGGCGGCCTGCGCGGCCGATGAGCCCTGTGATCCCGGCGGGCCCCGTCGTCCCGACAGGCAATTGGCGCGCGCCTTCCCCCGGACGCCTGTACGGTGCGGAGCCGTGGGAACGGACATCCACGGCGGCATCGAGTTCCGCCATCCGCTGGCATGAGGTCGACTACGCCTCCTTCGGCTACCTCTTCGGGGTGCGCAACACCCTCGGGTTCCGCCCCCTCGCGGCGGGCCGGGGCCTGCCGGAGGACCTGTCCGGCCGCTTCCGCGAGGGGCTCGCGCCGTGGGTGGAGTCCGGGGCCATGGACGGGGCCGGCTGGGTCACCTGGACCGAGCTCGCCGCCGCCGACCGGGCAGCCGTCCCCGAGCACTTCGTGGGCCGGGTGACGTGGCGGCGGCCGTCGCAGCCGGGACCGCCCTGCCGGTGCTTCGTACCGGCCGTGTGGCCGCCGGACGTGGTCGCGGCCGTGGGGCCGCGGCCGCCCGAACTGGACGGCGCCACGCACGGGTTCACCTGGAGCGGTCCGGCGGGGGAATGCCGTTACGAGCCGCTGACCGCGGGCCTGGTCCTGGGCGAGGGCACGCACTGGCCCCATGTCTTCGCCGTGATGGAGGCACTTGCGGGCCGCTTCGGCCCGGACGGCGTCCGGCTGGTGGTCGCCTTCGACTGAGCCGGGCCGTCCTACGCTGAGGGTGTGATCACCAAGCGGCGCACCCGGGGCGCCGCCGCGGCTGCGGCCGTGGCGTGGTCGCTGCTGACCGTGTTCCTGCTGGCGGTGACCGCCTTCACCGCGGCCCACGGTGCGTACGAGACCGGGGTGATCGGCCGCGAGGTACGCATGGTGCTGACCGGGTGCGAGCAGCGCCCCGAACGCGGCCGCGCCCCCATGCAGTGCACGGGCGTGCCGCTGGAGGCCGTCACGGGCCGGGATCCGTCACCGGAGCCGGTGAAGGTGCGCCACGCGGGCAGCCCGGGGCAGGTGGTGGGCGTGGTGCGGACTGCGTGGGGGACTCACATGGCCACGGACCGCCGTCCCGGGGCGCGGGCGGCGGCGGTCCTGGCGACGATGGTGCCGCTCACCGCCGCCGTGCTGTGCGGCTGCGCCGCCGCCCGGCGGGCGGCCTCGGGCAGGGGGCGTCAGGGACGGACGTAGCGCAGGACGCCGAACATGGCGTCGGCGGGGAGTTCCTCGCCAGGGTCGGCGACGCAGGCGTCGAGGCCCTTGCGCAGGGCGGCCGCGTCGAGGCCCGCACCGATCATCACCAGCCGGGTGGCGCGGGACTCGTCCCGGGACCAGACGGACGGCAGGAAGCGCAGGAAGCCGCCGACGGAGTGCAGGGTGTACTTCTGCTCGTGGGCCGGTGCGGCGAAGCGCAGGAAGCCCTTCATCCGGTACAGGCCCGCGGGCCTGCCGTCGAGGAACTCCATCAGCCGGCGCGGGTGCAGCGGCGCCTCGGAGGTGAACTCCACGCTGTCGTACGCCGCGTGGAGATGGCCGGTGTGGTCGCCGTCCGCGTGGTGCTCGTGCCCGTCGTCCGCGTACAGCTCGTCGAACGACAGCTGGCGGGCGGCCGTGCCGTCGGCCGCGCGCGGCCGGGGCTCGAAGAGCAGGGCGGGGTCCACACGGCCGTGGGCGGCCTCGACCAGCGGTGTTCCGGGGGCCACGGCGGCCAGTGCCTCGCGGACCCGTTCACGGCCGGCGGCGCCGACGCGGTCGGTCTTGTTCAGGACGACGAGGTCGGCGGCCCGCACATGGCGGTCGAGTTCGGGGTGCCGGGCGCGTACCGCCTCGTACTCGGCGGCGTCGACGACCTCGACCAGCCCGCCGTAGGTGATGGCGGTGTCGGTACTGGCCAGCAGCAGCCGGATCATGCCCTGGGGCTCGGCGAGACCGCTCGCCTCGATGACGATGACGTCGATGCGGGCCTGCGGACGGGAGAGCCTGGCGAGCATGTCGTCCATCTCCGTGGCGTCCACGGCACAGCACAGGCAGCCGTTGTCGAGGGCGACCATGGAGTCGACCTGGCCGGCGACGGAGAGCGCGTCGATGTTGATGCTGCCGAAGTCGTTGACGATCGCGCCGATGCGGGTACCGCCGCTGTTGCGCAGGAGGTGGTTGAGGAGCGTGGTCTTTCCCGAGCCCAGGAATCCCGCGATGACGACGACCGGAATCCGTTGCTTGGCCAAGGCTTCCTCTCCGGGTACGGGCTGCCGGCCCCTCATCGTAAGCCCCGCGCACCCCGAGGTGCTTCGTGCGGGTGAACCGGCCCCCGGTGCAGAACCGGGGCGGGGGCCGCGCGGTCTTCCGAGGCGTCCACGGGGATGGCTCTACGACGGAGGAGGCGCCCATGGCGGAGCAGGAGGCGGACCGCGGCACGGTCCTGGTGTGCATCGCCGCGGAGGACGAGGAGACGGCGTACCGCATCGTCGACCTGATCTCCGGGCGGCACCCGGCGACGGAACCACAGCTGCGGCGCACCCGCGAGGGCACGGTCGCGTGCGCGCTGCGGGCTCAGACGCTCCGGGTGCTGGGCGACGGCTGACACGGTTCGGCGGGCCGGTCCGCCGGCCCGCCGGGCACCGAGGAACGTGCCGGGTGCTAACCGAACTCGCCCTCGCGCACACCCTCCCGGAACGCCGTCCACTCCTGCGCGGTGAAGCGCAGGGGCGGCAGGTCCCTGTTCTCGGAATCACGGATGGCGACGGCTCCACCGCCGAGGTCCGCCACCTCGACGCACTCCGGCAGGTAGCCGCTCTTGCTGCTCTTGACCCAGCGCGCTTCCCTCAGGTCCCGCGCGTAGAGGTCGGCCTTTCTCGTTCGCATGAGAACCTCCGTTCGAGGTTCGTGCGGATGTTCCCTCCCCACCCTCACTCCGACCCCTGCCTCCGCGCAACCATGCGGGTGCGGCCGCCGCCCCCGGGGGGCAACGGAGCCGTCGGCGATCCCGGCTTGACGGGCCCGCTCACCAGGGCGGTCGACCGGCCTCGGCGGGCCGGCCCGTCAAGCGGGGTGGGACGCGATGAGCCCTAGCCGAACTCGCCGTCGCGCACGCCCTCCCGGAACGCCGTCCACTCCTGCGCGGTGAACCGCAGCGGTGGCAGGTCGCTGTTGTTCGAGTCGCGGATCGCGACGGCTCCGTCGGCGAGCTCCGCGACCTCCACGCAGTCCGTCCGGTAGGGGCTCTTGCTGCTCTTGACCCAGCGCGCTTCCGTCAGGTCACGCGCGTAAAGTTCGGTCTTCCTCGCTTGCATGAGAAGCTCCGTTCGGATCTCGATCGGATGTTCCCCCTTCCCACCCTCATCCCGTCCCTCCCACCTCGCAACCGGCGCCCTGCCCGTGATCACGACGCAGCCCCGTACCAGCTCAAGTACCCACGGCCGAGGGGTTGCTGACGACACGTCGCCATTCGGTCGCGCCCTGTCGCGAAACGCCGGGACGGGGCACCATCGAACACATGGCGACATCCTCGGGGTGCGATGTCTGCGGGCGGGAGGACGACACCGTCCGCGACTGCGGTATCCGCCACCTCCCGCTCGCCGTGTGCGACGCGTGCTTCGCGGACATGGCGCGGGCCCGGCGCGGCCCGCTGCCGCGTCCGCTGGACGGCGCAGAGGTGATGGCCGCCGTGCTGGAGGCGCTTCACGAGGACAGCCGGCGCTCCTCCTGAGCGGGGCCCGGCGCGGGCGGATCGGCGAAGGTCGACGGCAGCACGGCCCGGCCCCGGACCGCCCCCACCGGCACGGGACGGGACCGCCGCGGGTCGGCGGCGGACAGCCCCTCGGCCCGCAGGGCCACTGCGCGCACGGGGTCGCCGTGCGGGCCGAGGGCCTCGTGCATGGCGTAGGCGGCCTCGGCGAGTTCACCGGGGTCGGAGGTGGGCTCCGGCAGGGTGCGGCTGCGGCTGACGGACGAGCCGCCGGCGAGCCGCACGGTCAGGGTGAGGCCGGTGGCGGTGCGTCCGGTGCTGCGCAGCCGGTCGCCGAGACCGAGCCCGAGTTCGAGGACGGCGCGGCTCAGCGCGCCCCGGTCGGTGGCGTCGGCGGTGAACAGGCGGTCGGCGGCGAGCGAGCCGGGCGGGTGCTCGGGGGTGATCGGGGCGGGGTCGAGACCGTGCGCGCGTTCCCACACGCCGCGTCCGGGAGCGGCGCCGAGGATCGCCTGGACGTCGGGCAGCGGCGCGGCGGCGACCCTGCCGACGGTGTCCAGCCCGGCCGCGACCAGCGCACGGACGGCCTCCGCCGTGATCCCGGGCAGCGCCGCGACCGGCTTGGCGCGCAGGAAGTCGGCGACGGCCCGCGAGTCGGAGTCGACGGCCCGGATCCGGCCGACCAGGACGTCGTACGCGGCCATGGCGGCGACCGTGCGGCTCCCGGCGACGCCGATCGTGAGGCCCACGTCGTACAGGGCGGAGGCCCGGGTGCTGATCATGAGGGCGAGCTGCTCGGGCAGCAGCCCGTAGAAGCTCACCGCGGAGCGCACGTCGGCCACGACCGCGTCCGGCGGCTCGGCGCGGACGACGGGGGTGAACTGGCCGACGAGCCCGGCCAGCGCCGCGAGCGTCGCCGGGTCGGTCCCGCCGCAGCGGATGTAGAGCACGCAGGGCCCGGGGTCCTGGTGCGGCTCGGCCTCGACCATGGTCTGCCCGCCTCCACCTCGTTCGAACAACTGCTCGAATTTGAGTGTAGGGCATTCCAGGGCCCCGCGTCCGGCTCATAGGGTCGTCGCATGACCCTGACCGCCGTGCAGCGCCGAGCCCTGCTGGAGTCCGACGCCAACACCGGGCAGTTGGGCGCGCGCGAACCGACCTGCGCGGCGCTGGCCAGGCAGGGCCTCGCCGTGCGGTACGGCCGCACCGGCGGCTGGTACCTCACCCAGGAGGGCCGCCGGGTGCGCGCGGAACTGGCGCGCGTGGAGCTCCCCCACCCGCACACCGGGGCGACGCCCGGGACGGAGCCGGAACCTCGCCAGGAGCCCGCCGAGCGCGGCTTCGCGGCCGACGACGGGCACGGCACGGGAGCCCCCGCCCCCGGTCGCGCCGCCGAGGTCGCATCGGCCTGGTCGGGGCTGCTGGAGATCCGCCGCGTCCTGCAGGACGGCGACACCACGCGGCCCGCGCCCTGGGAACGCGAGCGCCACGTCCACGCGGTGGCCCTGGCCCTGGAGGCGGCCGGGAGGCCACCGTCCGCGCGCGGCACCGCCGGGCGTCCCCCGGCCGCCGGCTACGCCGTCGCGCCCGCCGCCCAGAGCGGGGTCGCCGAGGTGTCCTGGCACTCCCCCGCCGGGGACGCCCCCGGCACGGCCGAGGCCGAGCTGGCCCGGTGCCAGGGCGTCCTGGAGGGGTACGGCTGGCAGTGCACCCTCCACCACGACCGGCGGCGGCGGGCGTTCCTCCTGGTCTCGCCCCGCCGGGCCTGAGGGAGCAGGATGGAGGCAGCGACCGTAGGAGGTCCGCCATGAAGTCCACGTCCTCGGACGCCGATCCGTACCTCTACGCCGAGACCCCCTCCCAGGCGGAGGGCGAACGGATCTACGACGACGCCGAGCGAAGCACGATGGAGATCCACCCGGACGTTCCCCGGACGACCCCCTCCCAGGCGGAGGGCGAGCGCATGGACGACATCCCGCCCAAGTGAACCGCCGGCGCGGACCCGCGCCGTCCGCCCGTCCGTCCGTCAGCGATCCCTGCGGGACAGCACCGCCAGGGCGAGGACGAGGACGGCCAGCCCCGCCCAGGACAGCGGCGTGGGCCGCTCCCCGAGGACGGCCACCCCGAGCAGGGCGGCCACGGCGGGCTCGGCGAGGGTGAGCGTGGTCGCGGCCGAGGCCGGTGTGTGCCGCAGTCCGCGCCCGAACAGCCGGTAGGCCAGGAAGGTCGTCAGCACCGCCAGGTGCAGGACCACCGCGGCGCCCCTCGGCGTGCCGAGCCACACCACGCCCGCGGCGAGCACCACCGGGAGGGTCAGCAGACCGGCGGACCCGAAGAGCACTCCCATCACGGCGCCCGGCGCCTGCCCGCGTCCGATGAAGTGCCCGCCGACCAGGGAGTACACCGCGTACGAGAGCCCGGCCAGCGCCGCCAGTGCCACCCCCGCGGCGTCCGTGCGCGCGGCGGGACCGGCGTCCGCGCCGCCGAGCACCAGCAGCCCGCAGCCGGGGACGGCCACGGCCGTCGCGGCGGCCCACCGGCGGCTCGGGCGGTGCAGGCCCACCGCCCAGGCCAGCAGCCCGGTGAAGACGGGCGCGCTGCCCAGGGCGATGACGGTGGCCACGGCGACCCCGGTACGCGAGACCGCCGGGTAGAAGGAGAGCGGGTAACCGGCGACGGCGAGGGCGCCGACGGCGAGCAGGGCTCCTCCACCGCGCCCCGCGGTGCGTAGCAGGGTCCGCGCTCCCTTGGCCCCGGCCAGCAGCAGGAGCCCGCCGAGGGTGAGTCCGGCACTTCCGACCGCGGCGGGCGGGGCACCGGCGGGCGCGAAGGACGCGGCGGTGCCGGTGGTGCCCCACAGCAGGGCGGCGGCGAGGATCGGCAGCGCGCCCTGGACGAACCGCGGCCGGGGGCCGACGGCGCCGGGCGCGAGCGGGCGTGCGGGGGCGAGGGAGGGGGTGCTGTCCGGCACGGAGATGGCCTTTCGTCACGAATCGGAGGAAACGGATCCGGAACGGGCGCACCACACCTGCCCCTGGCGGCCGGGCGGCCTGCCGGGGGTGGGGGTCCGAGTCGTCAGTGAGTGCGCCCGGTCAGGCGCACAGCGGCGGAAGGACGACGTGCCAGTGGGAATTCACCCGACGATCCTACCGAAGGGCGGGCATGGCAGGGTGAACGCATGCCGATCACTGATGTCACCGATGAGCAGCCCGGACGGGTCATCGACCTGCGCAGCGACACCGTCACGGGGCCCGGCGCGGACATGCGCCGCGCCATGGCGGAGGCCGAGGTGGGCGACGACGTCTTCGCCGACGACCCCACCGTGCGCGCCCTCCAGGACCGGATCGCGGAGCGGCTCGGCTTCGAGGCCGCGCTGTTCGTCTCGTCCGGGACGCAGAGCAACCTGTGCGCGCTGCTGACGCACTGCGGCCGCGGTGACGAGTACATCGCCGGGCAGTCGGCGCATGTGTACCGCTGGGAGGGCGGCGGCGGTGCCGTGCTCGGCGGGATCCAGCCGCAGCCGCTGCCCCACCGGGAGGACGGGACGCTGGACCCGGCCGACATCGCGGCCGCGGTGAAGCCCGACGACCCGCACTTCCCGCGCACCCGGCTGCTGTGCCTGGAGAACACCATCGGCGGCCGGGTCGTCCCCACGGACTACCTGCGGACCGCGACCGGGCTGGCGCGTGAGCACGGGCTGGCCACGCACCTGGACGGGGCCCGGCTGTTCAACGCGGCGGTCGCCGCGGGCGGCGACCCGTACGAGCAGGCGCGGCTGATCGCCGGCTACTTCGACAGCGTCTCGGTCTGCTTCAGCAAGGGCCTGGGCGCACCGGTCGGCTCCGCGCTCCTGGGCAGCCGGGAGTTCGTGGCGCGGGCGCTGCGCTGGCGCAAGGCGCTCGGCGGCGGGATGCGGCAGGCGGGCATCATCGCGGCGGGCGCCCTGTACGCGCTGGAGCACCAGGTGGCGCGGCTCGCCGAGGACCACGCGAACGCCGCGCTGTTCGCGGAGGGGATCAAGGACATGCCCGGTCTGGTCGTGGGCGACTCCCAGACCAACATGGTCTTCGCCGAGCCGGCGCCGGGGCTGTCCGCCGAGGAGGTGCAGGAGCGCCTCGCGCGGCGCGGACTGCACTGCGCCGGCTACCCCGGACGGCTGCGCTTCGTCTTCCACCTGGACGTGTCGCGCGCCGACACGGAGGAGGCCGTACGCATCGTCCGCGAGGCCCTGGACGGCGCCGCGCACGGCTGACGGCCCGCCATCTCCCTTTCCCGCACCGGTCGTTCCGCAACCTCCGGTGCCTCCCGCGTGTCCTAGGGGGTGAGGTCGTCGCGCGACGGCCTCGACGGGGAAGGGGAAGCGATGAGAGCGGGAGCGTCAGCGGGACGCCGGGCGGGGGCCGCCCTCGCGGTGGCGGTGATGGCCGTGACACCGGTCGTGGCGGGGGGCGGCACGGCGCAGGCCGCGTCGTCGTGCACGACGAGCAAGGGGCCGTACCAGAAGCAAGTGGAGAAGTTCCTGGGGCGGCCGGTGGACGGGAAGCAGTCGGCGGCCGACTGCAAGGCGATACGCGCCTTCCAGACGAAGAACGGGATATCCCCGAACATCGGCTACGCGGGCCCGGTGACCTGGGGCGTCATGAAGATCATGAACGCCCAGAAGGCCGCGGGCAGCAATCCCAACAAGGCCGGCAAGTGCCCCACGAACAAGGGGCGGATCGCGTGCGTGGACCTCACGCGGCAGCTGAGCTGGATACAGGACGGCAAGAAGCTGAAGTTCGGGCCGGTCCCGGTGCGGACGGGCCGCAACGGCTACGAGACGCGCACCGGTGCCAAGAAGGTCTACTGGCGCCACAAGGACCACTGGTCGACGCTCTACAACGTGGCCATGCCCTACAGCCAGTTCTTCGACGGCGGGCAGGCGTTCCATTCGATCGCGGGCAGCGTGTGGTCGCCGCCGGGGTCGCACGGCTGCGTGAACATGCGCAGCGGGGACGCCAAGAAGTACTGGAGCCTGCTGAAGAACGGCGACGACGTGTACGTGTACGGGCGCAAGCCCGGCACGTGACGCGCCGCGGCGCCGGCAGGGGCGGGCGGGACCGGGCGGGGCTCCGCACGGCCCCGCCCGCCCTTCTTGGTCCAGACCTCTTGACGGCGCCTGGGGGCGGCAGTTCAATCACGGCGTGAACTAAGTCTTGAACTCACCCGGACGGGGATCCCGTGCCCCCACGCACGAGGGTGCAAGAAATGTCAGGTGCATGACTAGCGCTACCACACCCGGCCCTCCGTCCGTCACCCCCACGACCGCCCCGAAAGGCAGCGCCCCTGTGAAGGCACTCCCCCCACGCCCCCGCCCGCGCCGACGCGTGCGCGCCCGCGGCCTGCTCACCGCCGCCACCGCCGGGCTCCTTGCCCTCGCCGCCCTCACCACCACCGGCCCCACCGGCCATCCCCTCCCCGCGGCCCCCGCCGCCACCGCCGCGGTCACCACCTTCGCCGACGAGTTCGACGGCGCGGCCGGCAGCGCCGTCGACGGCGGCAAGTGGCAGATCGAGACCGGCGACAACGTCAACAACCACGAACGGCAGTACTACACCGCCGGGAACCGCAACGCGGCCCTCGACGGCCAGGGCCACCTCGTCATCACCGCCCGCAGGGAGAACCCCGCCGGTTACCAGTGCTGGTACGGCAGTTGCCAGTACACCTCCGCCCGGCTCAACACCTCGGGCCGCTTCACCACCACCTACGGCCACGTCGAGACCCGGATGAAGATCCCGCGCGGCCAGGGCATGTGGCCCGCGTTCTGGATGCTGGGCAACGACATCGGCAACGTCGGCTGGCCGGCCAGCGGCGAGATCGACATCATGGAAAACGTCGGCTTCGAGCCCGGCACCGTCCACGGCACGATCCACGGCCCTGACTACTTCGGCTCCGGCGGCATCGGGGCGGGCTACACCCTGCCGGGCGGCCAGGCCTTCGCCGACGCGTTCCACACCTTCGCCGTCGACTGGAGCCCGGACGCCATCAGCTGGTCCGTCGACGGCACCGTCTACCAGCGGCGCACCCCGGCCGACCTCGGCGGCCGCCCGTGGGTGTTCAACAAGCCGTTCTTCGTCATCCTCAACCTCGCGGTGGGCGGCTACTGGCCGGGCGACCCCGACGGCAGCACCGCCTTCCCGCAGCAGCTGGTCGTCGACTACGTCCGCGTCACCACCTCCGACGGCGGGGGCGGGGGCGGCACGACGGGCCGCATCACGGGCCTGGCCGGCAAGTGCGTCGACGTCGCCGGGGCCAACCCCGCCAACGGCACCCCCGTCCAGCTCTACGACTGCAACGGCACCGCCGCCCAGCAGTGGACCGCGGCCTCCGACGGCACCCTGCGCGCCCTGGGCAAGTGCCTGGACGTCAAGGACTTCGGCACCGCCGACGGATCCCAGCTGCAGCTGTGGGACTGCGGCGGCGGCACCAACCAGAAGTGGGTCCTCTCCGGTGCGCGCGACATCGTCAACCCGCAGGCGAACAAGTGCCTCGACGTCACCGGCAACAACTCCGCCAACGGCACCCGGCTCCAGTTGTGGACCTGCACCGGCGGCGCCAACCAGAAGTGGACGCTGACCCCCTGACCACCCGTTCAGCTGACCCGCTGACCGCCGCGCCCCTGAACTCAGATCGGCGCACTGGAAACTGACGGACCGTCATGACAGGGTCACCTCATGACGGAACCCCTCCCCCTCGCCGGACGCGCGGCGCTGGTCACCGGCGCGTCCGGCGGGATCGGGCTGGCCGTCGCCGCGGAACTGGCCGCCGCGGGCGCGCGCATCCTGCTGACCGCCCGCGACCCGGTCCGGCTGGAGGCGGCGGCCGGGCGGCTGCGCGCCGCCGGGCACACCGTGGCCACCCTGGCCGGGACGGTCGCCGACCCCGGCCACCTCGCGCAGTGCGCGGCGCTCGCGGTGCGCGCGCTCGGCGGCCTGGACGTCCTGGTCAACAACGCCGCCACCAACCGCCCGTACGGGCCGCTCGTGGAGGCCGACCCGGACCAGTGGCGGGCCGCGTTCGCGGTCAACGTCGAGGCGCCCCTGCGGCTGACCCAGCTGGCGTGGCGGGCCTGGATGCGCGAGCACGGCGGCGCGGTGGTCAACGTCTGCACCGAGGGCGCCGGGCACGTCGGGCCGAACGTCGGCGCCTACGGCACCAGCAAGGCGGCGCTGCTGCACCTGACGGCGCAGCTCGCGGGCGAACTCGGCCCGGCGGTGCGGGTCAACGCGGTCTCCCCCGGCCTGGTGCGCACCGAGATGGCGCGCTTCGTGTGGCAGGACGCCGAGCGCGCGATCGCCGCCGCGCTGCCGATGGGACGGATCGGCGAACCCGGCGACGTCGCCCGGGCCGTGCGCTGGCTCGCCTCCGACGAGGCGGCCTGGGTCACCGGCGCCGAGCTGGTGGTGGACGGCGGGACACGGGTCCGTGCCGCCCGCACCGCCCGCACCGGCGGCACGGGCGGCACGGGCGGCACGGAGCGGTCGGGCGCCGGCGGCGGTGCCGCCGACGCCGTACAGGAGCGGCTGCTCGGCCGCCGGCCCGCTCCGGAGGGTCAGAACTGCACGTCGGAGCAGGCGTAGAAGGCGTTGCCGGTGTCCGCCACGGACCAGACGGCCAAGATGATGTGCCGTCCGGTCCTGCTGGGCATGGTGCCCTGGTGGGTGACCGTGGCGGGCGGCCGGGCGCCGTTGTAGTTGACGGTCAGGAACGGTGTCAGGGTCAGCGCGGAGCGGGTGAGCGGCCGGCTGGGGTCGAAGCCCTGCTTGGTGATGTAGTACTTGAAGTCGCTGGTGGCGTGCGAGGCGGTGAACTGCCACCGGAAGCTGTAGTTTTGACCGGACGTCACCTTCGTGGTGGGCCAGCCGGTGCCGCCGCGCGGGTCGTCGAGCTGGGCGAACCGGCTGTTGCCGCCGGCACAGAGGGTGCCGTCGGACGGGCCGGAGGACGGGAAGCCCTTGGGGCCCTCGACGCTCTGCGGCTCCCACTGGATGTCGCCGCAGTTGGTCACGGTGCCGTTGGCGCAGAGCTTCTGACGGCTGATCGGGGCGTCGGTGTAGCCGTGGCTCCAGGCGCTGCCGGTGCCGAGCACGGACAGCCCGACGAGGCCCAGGCCGACGACGACGGCGCCGAATTTCCTGTGCATGCTTCGCTCCTCGGAGAACGTGGGGGAGTTCTGAGAGCAGTGCGCAGCCCGCAGGCACTAGGTCTAGACCAACAGCGAAGGTACTCCCATGAGTTGGTCATGTCTAGACCAAAAACAAAGGGAAGCCCCGGCCAGGACGGGGGGATCTGGCCGGGGCAGCTGGGGGTTCGCCGCGGACGCTCCTGGGTCCGCCGGGCGATCTGAAACTAGTTTAACAGTGAAAGAGGAGTGCTTCGTGCCACTCAAACTTGTCAACGTTGTGGTGTCCCGCACATGCGTGGGTCCAGCACCCGCTGCAGCCGGTACGCCACGGGCCGGAAGCCCACCTCCGGCCAGTGCGCCGCCGACACCGGCGAAAGCGCCGGCCAACTGGCCGTGATGTGCCGGTAGCCGCTGTCGTACGCCCACGCCAGCGCCGTCGCGAGCAGCACCCGGCTGATGCCCTCGCCCCGCGCGGCCTGGGTCACGTACGCCTCGGCCAGTTCCACGCACCCGTCGGGCACGACGGGGCCCGGCGCCGCCGGTGTCAGCACCACCATGCCGATCTCCTCGCCCCTGCGGGCGGCGACCCACGCCCCGCAGCGCGCATCGGCCAGTGCGGGCGCGTAGTGCGTCCGCAGCCTCGCCAACGCCCCCTCGGGCTGCGGCCGGAACACCGCAGTCCCGCGGTCCGCGCGTGCCGCCTCCACCGCCATCCGCCCGATCCGGTCCAGGTCGCCGGGCCCCGCGCGGCGCACCGACAGCGCGTCCACACCGCGCGGCTGCCGCCCGCGCGGCCGCACCGCCATCAGGCCCCGCACCCGCTCCAGACCGAAGCCGGAGCGGAACCAGGCCGAGGCGACCGCCTCGTCGGCGGGGAGGTCCACGTAGTGCACCGGCCGGCGCTCCGCGACCAGGCGCGCGGCCACCGCCGCGTACAGCCCGCGCAGCACGTCCTCCCGCACCCCGTCCCGGCCGCCGCGCAGCGCGTGCCCCCCGTACGAGACCAGCGCGGAGCGCGGGTGGGCGCGCAAGCCCGCGCGGTCGTCCTCCGCGAGGTCGAGCGGGGTCGCGGCGAGGTAGCCGGTGAGCGCCCCGTCACCGCCCCGGGCGAGGACGGCCTCCACGCGCGGCTCGGCCAGGATCTTGCCCAGCAGTTCCTCACCCGGCGGCGGCGCGGTGGTCCGGCCGGACTGGTGGGGCAGCGCCTTGCGGGCCCTGGCGTGCCAGCGGTCGAGGAGGGCCGCTGCCTCGGGGACGTGCTCGGTGGTCAGCGGAGCGATGGCGACAGTCATGGTGGTCCGCGACGGTAACGGTCACGGCGGTACGGCGGCAAGGGCCGCCGGGTCACCCGGTCCAGGCCGGGTGCCGCGGGTCGTCGGTGTGCACCAGGACGTCCGCGGTCTCCCCGGGCGCCGTCTCCTGCTCGTAGCGGGCGTACGCCGGGAGCGTCCAGCGCTCGTCCTGCGGTGTGCGGCGGGCCAGGGCCGCCCCCGACATCCGCAGGTGGACGCAGAGGTCGAAGGGGAAGCCGTAACCCTGCAGGAGCGCGCCCTCCAGCAACAGCACGCCCCCGGGCGGGAGTTCCTCGTACCCGGCCCGCGTCGCACGGTCGGTCACCGGGTCCCGCAACGAGGGCAGCACCCGCCCGGTGCCTCCGGGCGCGAGCGGATCGAAGACCTCCCGCCACAGGGCCCCGGTGTCCAGCCAGCGCTCGTAGTAGGCGTCGGAGTCGTGGCGCCCCGTTTCGTAGCGCTGCGAGGCGGGCCGCCAGAAGGTCTGCGCCCGCACCCGCACGACCGGCCGGCCACTGAGCCGCAGCGCCTGCGCCAGCGCCTCCCCCAGCGCGTCCGGGCGCGTGGCCGGGGCCCCGTCGATCGCGACCCTGGGACGCTCGCCGCAGTCGTCGGGCTTCAGCTCCAGCACGCGGTCCACGACAGCCTCGGTCAGCCGTTCCCAGGTCACAGGCGTCAGTCGCACGCCCCCCATACTGCCGGTCGAGGTCCCCGCCCGCGCAGGCGGGCCGTGCTCACCCCTCGCCGGGCACCTCGCGCGGCTCGCACGGCACCCGCAGGTCGACGGTCGTGCCCTCGCCCGGGGCGCTGCGGACGGCGAGCCGGGCGTCGATCAGCTCGGCGCGCTCGCGCATCGCGGACAGCCCCATGCCCCGGGTCTGCGGCGACGGCGGCTCCGCGGCGCGGAAGGTGCCGCGGCCCGCGGCGGTCGCCGCGGCCATGCCGTGCCCGTTGTCGGTGATCGCCACGTGCACGGAGCGCTGGTCGCTCTCCAGGCTGACCACGACACGGGTCGGCTCGGCGTGCTTCACGGCGTTGGTGATCGCCTCCTGGACGATCCGGTACATCTGCGCCTGCGTCTCGGCGGTGAGCTGGCCGCCGACGGTGTCCGCGTGCGCGCCGAGCCGCAACTCGGTGCGGATGCCGTACGTCTCGAAGGAGCGCCGGCACAGCGCCTGCAGGGCCGGGCGCAGCCCCAGCTCGTCCAGCACCACCGGACGCAGGTCGACGATCAGGTGCCGCAGCGAGGCGATCTGGTTGCCGACGAGGCCGCGTGCCTGGTCGATGGCCTCCCGCATGGCCTCCGGCCGCCCGTCCGCGGCGGCGGTGGACAGCACCACCTGGACCGCCCCCAGTTCCTGCAGGGTGTCGTCGTGCAGCTCACGCGCCCAGCGGCGGCGCTCGCGCTCCTCGCCGTCGTGCCGGGCCCTGACGCGCTCGCGGCGCAGCCTCGCATCCCGGCGCGCCGAGGAACGGACGGCGAAGAGCGCGTAGGCGACCAGCAGCAGCGGCAGCACGTGCAGGACGTTCAGCGAGGGCTGCTGGGCGACGCGGACCGTCCCGGCCACCGTCAGCATCAGCGCGAAGGCGATGGCCACCACCAGCCACAGCCGCTGCCGCGGCGCCACCAGGGGGGTGAGCAGCACATAACAGACGGCCGCCGCGAGGGCGAGGACGAGCTCCCAGCCCTGCGAGCGGTCGGTGACCTCCATGACGGTCGCCGCCGCGAGGAGACAGGTGCCCAGCCCCTCCAGGGCCAGGCGCGTCCCGGTCCTTCCAGGGCCGGACGGCGTCATGCCACCAGCCCGCGCTCTCTGGCCGCGGCGATCAACTCGGCCCGGCTGTCCTTGCCGAGCTTGTCCCGCAGCCGTGACCGGTGGGTCTCCACCGTCCGTACGGAGACGAACAGGCGCCGGGCGATCTCCTGGTTGGTGTGCCCCAGCGCCAGCAGGGTCAGCACCTGGGCCTCCCGGTCGGTGAGCGGCTCCTCGTGGTGCCGTTCCGCCAGGTCCAGGTCCTCGACCGCCAGCCGCGCCCCCAGCGAGGGCTGCACATAGGTGGCGCCACCGGCGACCTGGTGGGCGGCGGCGAGCAGTTCCTCGGCGGCGGCCTCCTTCAGCAGGTAGCCGGCCGCCCCCGTGCGCAGCGCCTCGCGGGCGAACGCCGGGTCCTCCTGCATGGTCAGCACCAGGATGCGCGTCCTGGGCGACTCGGTCAGCAGTGCCGGGATCGTCGGCAGGCTGGACCTGCCCGACATGGTCAGGTCCAGGACGAGCACCCTCGGGTGGTGGCGCCGGACGGCTTCCAGGGTCTCCGGAACGGTGGACGTCTCGGCGACGATCTCGAAGGCCGGGTCGGCGGCCATCAGCAGCCGCATGCCCGCGCGCACCACCAGGTGGTCGTCGGCGAGTACGACCGAGATGACCGGGTGCGGCTGCCTGCCGTCGGGGCGGCTGAGGACGTCCATAGCACACACGTTAGATCGGGCGCGCGCGGCGGGCAGCCCGCGCCGCCGGTGTTGCGGGAAACCCGCAGTCACATCTGCGGGGAATCCCGGATGACCTCTGCGGATCGACGGGGATGCGTTCGCCCGGCCGGAGGGGCAGCCTCGAAAGCGGAAGACAAGTGTTTGAAATGCCTACCAAACAGTCCGCCGACCCCGACCTCACCCGAGGCGACCGTCATGCTCTGTGCCACCCTCCCGCCCCAGGCCGGCCCTGTGGACCGGCCGTGGTCCTACGACGCAGCCCAGCAGCTCGTGGATTCAGCCGTGCCGACCGTGGCCGACTTCGCCGCCGTCGAGGTCTCGGACGCCACCGTCTCGGAGCAGGCCGCCATCTCCGGGCTGCCCGCCACCGGACTCACCTTCCGCCGGGGGGCCTTCCGGGCGGCCCGGGGCACCGCGGTACCGCGCGCCTTCGAGGTCGGCGACGTCAGCAGCCTGCCGCCCAGGACTCCGTACCACGCGTCGCTGACCGACCTGCGGCCGCACCTGGTGATGAACCTCCGCCCGCAGACGGGGTGGCTCGCCCGCGACCCGGTGCGCGCCCCCCTGCTGCGGATCACGGGCACGCACTCCCTGCTCGTGATGCCGCTGGACGTCGGCGGTGTCGTCCTGGGGGTCGCGGCCTTCTACCGGACGACGGGCTCCCCGGCCTTCTCCCGGGCCGACCTGATGGCGGCGGGCCGTCTGGCCCGCAGGGCCGCCAGGCTGCTGGACGATGCCCGCCGGCGCCTGGTCCAGAACGCCGCCGGACGGATCCTGCAGCAGGCCCTGCTGGCGCCGCAGGGCCCGCGGGTCACCGCGATCGAGGACCCCCGGGGGCACCTGCCGCCGGCCGCGGCCCCGGGGGCCTGGGTGGACGTCATCCCGCTCCCCAGCGCCCGGGTGGCCCTGGTGACCGGTTCGGTACGCGGGCAGGGCGTCCCCGCGGCGACGGCGATGAGCCAGCTCAAGGCCGCGGTCCGGGCGCTGATACTGCTCGACATGAGCCCGGGCGAGGTCATCTCCCGGCTCCACCGGCCCACCGCGACCCCCCTCGCCGACGAGGCCGACCGGTGCCTGATCGTCGTCTACGACCCGGTGGCCTGCCGCTGCACCGTGGCGTGCGGCGGTTACCCGGCCCAGGCTCTGCCCGCCACGCCCCCGGAGGCGGCGGAGGAAGTGGAGGAGGACGCTCCCGTACCCGGCGGGCCGGAGGTCACCGAGTGCGACGTGCCGCCCGGCAGCGTGCTGCTGCTGAGCTGCGGCACGGACGGGCTCCCCATCGGCTCGGAGGGCGCCGGCCAGGTCACCGGGCTGCGCGTGCTGCCCGCCGGCGGCGGGGAGGCGGCCGAGCCGGCGACGGTGCTGGACGGCGTCCTGCGCACCGCGGCACCCGGCTCGGAGCCGGTGCTCCTCGCCGCCCGCACCCGCGCCCTGAACGCCGGCGACGTCGCCACCCGCGAGGTGTCCAACGATCCCGCGGCGGTGGCGGAGGCACGGGCCTGGACGGACCGCCTGCTGACGGACTGGAAGCTCCCGGAACTGTCCTTCACCACCACGCTGGTCGTCAGCGAACTCGTCACCAACGCCATCCGGTACTCCACGGGGCCGATCCGGCTGCGGATCATCCGCGACCGGGTCCTGGTCTGCGAGGTGTCGGACTCCTGCAGCGCCGCCCCGCACCCGCGCCACGCGGCGCCCAGCGACCAGGACGGCCGGGGGCTGTCCATCGTCGCGCAGCTCACCGACGCCCAGGGCACCCGCTACACGGAGACGGGCAAGACGGTCTGGGCGGAGCAGGTGATCACCCCGCCGGTCGCCGCGTAGGCCCGGCCGAGGCCGGGCCCACGCGACATCGGGCGTCGGCCGGCGTCAGTCGGCCGGGTGCTCCGAGCGGTCGCCGCCCCAGAGCGTGTGGAAGGAGCCGGGCTTGTCCACCCGCTTGTAGGTGTGGGCGCCGAAGAAGTCGCGCTGCCCCTGGATGAGCGCGGCGGGCAGCCGCTCCGCCCGCAGGGCGTCGTAGTACGCCAGCGCCGCGGAGAAGCCCGGTGCGGGCACGCCGAGTTGTGCCGCCGTGGAGACGACCCGCCGCCATGCCGCCTGCGCGTTGCCGAGGGCCTCGGCGAAGTGCGCGTCCGTCAGCAGGGTGGGGCGGCCCGGCTCGGAGTCGAACGCCTCCTTGATGCGGTTGAGGAAGCGCGCCCGGATGATGCAGCCGCCGCGCCAGATCGTCGCCATGGAGCCCGCGTCGATGTCCCAGCCGAACTCGTTGCTGCCCGCCTGGATCAGGTTGAACCCCTGGGCGTAGGCGACGATCTTGGAGGCGTACAGCGCCTGCTCGACGTCGTCCGCGAAGCGGTCGCCCGCCGCGCTGTCCAGCCAGGTCTCCGCCGGTCCGGGCAGCCCGCGCGAGGCGGCCCGCAGCTCCGCGCTGCCGGACAGCGACCGTGCGAAGACCGCCTCGGCGATGCCGGAGACGGGGACGCCGAACTCCAGGGCGTTCTGCACCGTCCAGCTGCCGGTGCCCTTCTGGCCGGCCTGGTCCAGCACCACGTCGACGAACGGTTTGCCGGTGTCGGCGTCCGTGTGGGCCAGCACCTCCGCGGTGATCTCGACGAGGTACGACTCCAGGCGGCCGGAGTTCCAGGTGCGGAAGATCTCCGCGATCTCGCCCGGCCGCTTGCCCGCGGCGTGCCGCAGCAGGTCGTAGGCCTCGGCGATGAGCTGCATGTCGGAGTACTCGATGCCGTTGTGGACCATCTTGACGAAGTGCCCGGCACCGTCCGGGCCCACGTGGGTGCAGCACGGCACCCCGTCGACCTTGGCGGCGATGTCCTCGAGGATCGGGCCGAGCGACTCGTACGACTCCACGGAGCCGCCCGGCATGATCGAGGGACCGTTGAGGGCGCCCTCCTCGCCGCCGGAGATCCCGGTGCCGACGAAGTGCAGACCCTGTTCGCGCAGCGCCTTCTCCCGGCGCCGGGTGTCGCGGTAGTCGGCGTTGCCGCCGTCGACGACCATGTCGCCGGGCTCCAGCAGCGGCACCAGCTCGTCGATCACGGCGTCGGTGGGGGCACCGGCCTTGACCATGATGATGATGCGCCGGGGCCGTTCGAGTGAGTCGACGAACTCCTTGAGGGACTCCGCCGGATGGAACTCGCCCTCGCCGCCGAACTCCTCCACGAGGGAGCGCGTCCTGGCCGGGGTGCGGTTGTACAAGGCCACCGGGTGGCCGTGCCGCGCGAGGTTCCGGGCCAGGTTGCGGCCCATGACCGCGAGTCCGGTGACGCCGATGCGGGCCTGCTCCGCCATCTGCGGTTCCTCTCTGTGCTGTGGTGCGGGGGGCACGTACGGCGTCCAGCCTGTCAGCGAACCGGCCGGGCGGCCGGGATTCCAGCGGATCCGTCAGCTGCCCGTGCCGATCCGGCCCTGACCTGCTACACGGCCCATGGCACGGCGCAGCCCCCTGGCCGGCGGCGCGGGAACGGCTCCGACGACCTCGCCCGCCGGTGCCCGGGCCTGGGCCGCCCTGAGCTGTCCCACCGGCGCAGGTGGTGGCGGAGGCGGCGGTAGCAGGGGCGGCGCCACCGTGTGGTCGCCGAGGGCCTCGCGCAGCCGGCGCGCGTCCTCAGGGAGGTCGCGGCGCCACGCCCAGCCCAGGAACGGGCTCAGCAGCAGCATGCCGCCGCCGAGCTGGCAGGTGACCTGGAGCTGGACGAACGCGCCCCGCGAGTGCGGCAGCATCCGGAACGCGAACTCGGGCGTCTGGGTGCCCAGCGGGCTCCACATCCGCCGGCCGCGGTAGGCGATCCGCCGGCAGGGCTGGTAGACCGAGCACTCCAGCCGGTGCTCCCGGTGGCGGCCCGGATAGTGGTAGCGGTAGACGGCCCGCTCGCCGGGCGGTACGGCGTCCGCCGCCACGGCGGCGATGCCGGAGTTCCACGACGCGAGGTTGCGGGCGTCGGCAAGGAAGGTGAAGACCTCTTCCACGGTACGGGTGACGATCACGCTCGTAGACACCGTCGGCATCGCAGACCTCCCCGGTGCCGGCGCGGCCAGCATGTGAGCAGAGTGGCTTCTTGGCTCCTCACCGACAGCCTGCGTCCAATCGGGCGGTGTGTCGTGGCGGGTGAGCCGTCCGGGTGAATCCAGGGTGCGTGACCGGCGCGAACGGTGTGCCGGCGGACCCTCACCGTCAGTGCCCGAGGGGCTCCGAACCGCTCCTGCGGTCGCGGAATTCGCACCACACTGCCTTGCCGGAACCGTGCGGCTCCACACCCCACGCGTCGGCGAGCCGGTCGACCAGCAGCAGACCGCGCCCGGACACCTCGCCGTCGCCGGGCCGGCGACGGCGAGGCCAGTTCGCCGCGAGGTCGTGCACCTCGATGCGCAGCCGCCGGGTGGCGTCCGGGGTGGCGTGGGCCAGGGACGCGTCGGGGAGCATGCGCAGGGTGAGCACGGCGCCGCCGTCGGTGTGCACCAGCGCGTTGGTGATCAGCTCGCCGGCGGCGAGTTCCGCCTCGTCCACCCGGTCGCTCAGGCCCCAGCCCGCCATGGCGTCACGGACCGTGGCCCGGGCCTCGGACAGGGCCTTGGGGTCGCCGGGGGCGATGTGCCGGTGCAGCCGGTGCGGCGGGTGCGGGGAGGCGTCGCTGTCGCGCCGGAGCAGCAGCAGGGCCATGTCGTCGTCGGTGGCCTGCTCGCCCATGACGGCGGTGAGGTGGTCGGCGAGGTCCCCGACCTCGCGCGGGCCTTCGCCCAGCGCCCCGGCCAGCCGCCGCACGCCGTCGTCGAGGTCGGCGCCGGGCCGCTCGACGAGTCCGTCACTGAACATCAGGAGGGTGTCGCCGGGACCGAGTTCAGCGGGGGTGACCGGGTAGTCGGGCCTGCCGAACTGGGCGGACAGGCCCAGCGGCAGCCCGCCCGCAGTGGGCAGCACGCGCACGGTGCCATCGGCCTGCCGGACCAGCGGGTCGATGTGGCCTGCCCGCACCAGCAGGGCGGACCCGGTGGCCGGGTCGACCTGCGCGTACAGGCAGGTGGCGAAGCGGTCGGTGTCGAGCTCGTACAGGAAGGCCGAGGCCCGCGCCATGACGCTGGCGGGCGGATGGCCCTCGCCGGCGTAGGCCCGCAAGGCGATCCGCAACTGGCCCATGACGGCCGTGGCGTGGGTGTCGTGGCCCTGGACGTCGCCGATGATGACGGCGACCCGGCCGCCGGGCATCGCCACGACGTCGTACCAGTCGCCGCCGATGTCCCGGGCCAGCCGGGCGGAGCGGTAGCGCACCGCTATCTCGGTGCCGGGGATGCGCGGGATGGTGCGGGGCAGCATCGCGGTCTGCAGACCCTGCGCGATGTCGTGCTCCTGGTCGAAGAGGATGGCCCGCTGCAGGCTCTGCGCGATGCTGCCGCTGAGCGCGATCAGCAGATGGCGCTCCTGCGGGGAGAAACCCTGCTTGTGCCGGTACAGCAGGCCCAGGGCGCCGATGGGCTGGCCCTGGGCGATCAGCGGGAGGTACGCGGCGGCGGAGGCGCCGAGCGGCTCGATGTGCGGCCACAACTTGGGGTAGCGCCGGGCGAACTCCTCGCCGGAGGTGATGAAGCGCGGGACGAGGGTCCGTACCACCTCGCTCATCGGGAAGTCGTCCTCGATCCGCGTGTACTGCAGCGACGGCACCCAACTGCTGGCCTTGGCGTCGCTCACCACGTGGACCCGGCCGGCCTCGACCTGGCCGAGGAAGAGGCTGGCTATGCCGAGCCGGTCCATCCTGGGGTTCCCGGTGAGGGCCGCGGTCACGTCGCGCACGGTCACGGCCCGGGCCAGCGACGCGGTGACCTCCATGACCAGGGTGCTCTCGGTCGGGTGGTCCTCGTCCGCGCGCAGGCACTCCGCCGCCTGGGCGAGTTCGTCGGTGGCGTCGCTGACGATGCCGATCACCCGGTTCGCCCGGCCGGTGCCGTCGCGGACGATGCGGCCCTGGAAACGTATCCAGCCACGGCGGCCGTCGCGCCGGGTGAGCCGGCTGAAGGCGCGGAAGGAGGAGTGGCCCTCGCCGAGGGCCTGGGTGATCGTCCGGGTGACGTCGCCGGCCTCGTCGGGCGCCAGCCGGGAGAACAGCGCCTTCGGGTCGCCGTCGAAGTCCTGCGGGCGCAGGTCGACGGTCCGCAGGGCGTGTTCGTCGAGGTGCATGCGGTCGCGGTCGAGGTCCCAGTCGAAGCCGCCGACGTCGTTGAGCGACATGTGGGCGGCGGCGGGAGCCGGCCAGGCGACCGTCGCGGGCGCAGGGGGCGCCCACTGCCGAGACTCAGCCATCACGCCCTCCGGACCTGCTCCCCGCTGCGTCGAGCCGCACCGGAACGGTGACAGCGTACCCATAGTCCGGTAGGGGGACATGCTACAGAGGGGACCTGTGGGAGAGCCGGGTTTCCGCCGGTTCCGGGAACGCTCCCGGCGGCCGCCCGGCCCCCCTCCGCCGTCCGCCGGAAGGCTCAGCGGGCCGCCGGCGGCGCGTACTTGTAGCCGACCCGGCGCACGGTCACGATGCTGCCGCGGTGTTCGGGGCCGAGCTTGCGGCGCAGCCGGGCGATGTGGACGTCGACGGTGCGTCCGTCCCCGACGTGGCCGTACCCCCAGACCGTGGTGACGAGCTGGTCGCGGGTGTGCACGCGGTGCGGATGCGCCACCAGGTGGGCGAGCAGCTCGAACTCCAGGTAGGTCAGGTCGAGTGCGCGGCCGCGCACCTGGGCGACGCGGCGCTCGCCGTCGACGGTGACCGGCAGGTCGGCGGATGCCGGGGACGGGGGCACCGGCTGCCCCTCGATGGGGACGAGGACGAGGTAGCCGACCATCGGCGGCCCGCCGACGCCCGTGGGCATCAGGTGGCCGGGGGCGGGCAGCCAGGTGGCGCCGGGCGGGAGGAAGTCCGGCACCGGCGGGACGTCGTCGGAGCGGACGGCGCGCAGGTGCTGACGGTTAACGGCGGGCAGGGGCAGGGACTGGGTGCTGGACGACATGGAGGTCTCGGCTCTCGCGCGAAGGGTCGTGGGACGACGTATTGCGCGGGACCGCCGGGAGGCCGACAGCGGGCGGCGACCGGGGGACGGCGTCAGCTGTGGGCCGGGGTCCGCGCGGGGACCGCGCGACAACACTCCCGGTCGAACTGGTACTCCTGCCTGGACGGCCAGAACGGCTCGAGGTCGCTGCGACCTGTCGCGGTGTCAGTGAGGCTGGCCATGGCACCCATTGAACCAGACGGGACGCCCACCGGGACAGCGATGGCTCACTTCACGGCTCTGACCAGGCATTACAGAGGTTGCGGCGCCGGTTGGGGTTCGGGCTCGGGCTCCGGCTGCGGGGGCGGCGCGGGCACGGGGTCGGGGGTCGGTCCGGGGACCGGATGCGGGGCGGGCGGTACGGGGTCGGGCGGGAAGGGCGGCACCGGGCTCGGGGCGGGCGGCACGGGCGGCACGGTGGCCCGTCGTGCTGGGGCGGTCATGGCGGTCTGCCTCCTGGGACTCGCCGGAACGGATCTTGCGCTGCGCTTACCCGGCCCTCCTCGTCCTACCCGTCCTATCCTCAGCCTCATGACCTGGTTGCGCGCCCTGCGCCGCAGTGCCCGCGAAGGGCTGCGGATCGAGCGCGCCGGGCTGGAACCGCTCGTCGCGCTGCGCGCCGCCGCGGGCGTCGCCATCGTCATCGGCCTCTCGCTGTGGCTGGCCGGCCCCTCGGTGGCCGCTTCCTCGGCCTTCGGCGCCTTCGCCTCCGGCATGGCCACCTTCCAGCGCAGCTGGCGGCCCCGGCCGGTGCTGGCGCTGGTCGCCGGTACCGGCCTCGCCGTCAGCACCTTCCTGGGCTACCTGGCGGGGGCGCACTGGTGGGTGTTCGTGGTGCTGCTGGCGGTCTGGGCGTTCCTGGCGGGCATGGCCTGGGCGCTGGGGCCCACCGCGGGCATCGTCTCGTCCCTCACCGTCGCCGTCATGCTGGTCGTGATCACCCTGCCGACCTCCGTGCTGGGCGCCTTCGGCCACGCGCTGGTCATCGCGGCGGGCGGGGTCGTGCAGGCGGGGCTGATCGTGCTGTTCCCGGTGCGCCGCTGGGGCCGGCAGCGCGACGCGCTGGCCGACGCCTTCGCGGCGGAGGCGGACTACGCACGCCGGCTGCGGCACGACCCGGTGGCGCCGTTCGACCCCCAGCCGCTGATGACCGCGCGCAACGCCGCCGTCATCACCGACCGGCAGGCGCGGCGGCGCCCGGCCGCGCTGCGCGGCAAGCGGGTGCTGGCCGAGCGCATCCGTCCCGTGCTGGCCTCGCTCGCCGATCCCGCGGTCGGCGCCGCCGCCGAGGGTCCGGAGCGCGACCGGGCCCGCGAGCTGCTGGCCGCGGCGGCCTCCGTGCTGGACGCGGTGGCGCGCGCGGTACGGGAGGCCCAGCCGGTGCGCGTACCGCCGGAGGCGGACTCCGTGGTGCTCGTCGAGCCCGTACCGGAGGAGCGGCTGACCGGGCCCGCCCGGCGCACCGCGCTGCGGCTCGTCGCGCTGCTCAGCGAGGCGGTCTCCTCCGCCACCGGCCGCGGCGGCTCGGTGAGCAGCGACACCGCCCACCTGCGTCGTCCCAGCGTGGCCGAACTCCTGCCGCTCGCCACGCGCACCGTACGGCGGGAGGCCCGTTTCGACTCGCCCGTCTTCCGGCACGCCGTCCGGCTGGCCGCCGTCACCCCCGCGGGCTACGCCCTGGGCGTGGCCCTGCCGCTCGGGCACGGCTACTGGGCGCCCCTGACCTCGGTGCTGGTGATGCGGCCCGACTTCTCCCAGACGTACGGCCGCAGCGTGGCCCGCTTCATCGGCACCCTGGCGGGCGTCACCGTGGCGACCGCCGTGATGCAGTCCTTCGCCCCGGGGCCCTACCCCTGCGCCGTGCTGGCGGTGGTGTCGGTCGCCCTGATGTACGGCCTCCTGCGCACCGGCTACCTGGTCTCCCAGGTGGCCGCGTCGGCGTACGTGGTCTTCCTGCTCGGCATGGCCGGCTCCAGCTGGACGCAGACGGTGCCCGACCGCGTGCTCCTCACGCTCCTCGGCGGGATGCTGGCGACGGCCGCGTACGCGCTCTTCCCGGCCTGGGAGACCCCCCGGCTGCGGAACCGGCTGGCCGACCGCATCAAGGCCACCGGGCGGTACGCTGCCGCCGCGATGGAGGCCCACGCCGCCCCCGCCCGGGGACGGCGCGAGGCCGTGCGCGCGGCCCTGCTGGACGCCCGCGCGGCCGCGCTCGCCTGGGACCAGGCGGTCGCCCGCGCCGACGCCGAACCCGTCCGCGGCCGCGGCCTGTCCCACCGCGCCGCCGACGGCGCCGACGCGGCCCTGTCGGCCATGGGCCGCGTCCCCATGCTCATGGAGGCCCACCTCCCGGCCCCCGACGCCGACCCGGTCCCGGACGCCGCCCCCTTCGCCCTGCACCTGCGCACGGCCACCGCGGACGCCGCCACCGCGGTCCGCGAACGGCGCCCCCCGGACTTCGCCCCCGTCCGCGCCACGCTCGACGCATGGCCCCCCTCGGACGCCGACCGCATCGTCCGCCGCAGCGCCGAACTGCTCATGGAAACCCTCGACGACCTCGAAACCGCCCTCCGTCCCCGCCCCCGCCCCCGCCCCTCCCGCCGCCGCTGACGCCTCCCGGCGGGTTTCGGGTGGGGCCCGCCCAGCGGCCGCGCCATCGGGTTCGGCCTGCTCACCCCGTACAGCCGCGGCTCGGTGCGGCTGGAGTCGCCCGACCCCTCGGTGTCGCCGGTGATCGACCCGGCGCTGCCGGCGGGCGAGCGATACGTGGACCGGATGCCGACCGGGCTGCGCATCGCCCGTGCGGTCGGCGCCGCGGCTCCGCCGACTCGCCGGCGGCCCGTCCACGGGGCCGACGAGTCGCGGCGGTTCCTGCGGCGGCACGGTGTCGACCGGCTCCGCGTCGTCGACGCGTCCGTGAGGCCCTCCCCGCCCGTGGTGAAGGCCGACGCCGCCGTCCTCGCGACCGCCGAGCAGGCGGCCGGGCCGACCGGGACGGCGGCGTGAGCGCGCCGGGCGTCAGCGGATCGGCATGCCCGACAGGGTGCGGGCGATGACGAGGCGCTGGATCTCGCTCGTGCCCTCGAAGATCGTGTAGATGGCGGCGTCGCGCGAACGGCATGGCGCCTGCCTGCACCTATCGACGCCCTGACCTGCATATACGCCCGACTTTCGCCGTGCGATGCAGTCTGCGAGCACTCTCCACACAGTCTCAAAACAGGGTCCATACGCAGGCGCGTCTCCCAGTTATCTCCCAAATTCGGGCGAGCCAGCCTGGGAGTGGGATGACAGTCCCTCGCGTTGGGGTGTAGATGATGTGGCACGACCCCTCCCCCGCGTCCGGGGAAGGGGCGGCCTGCGTCGGGCTCCACCGAGAGGTGCCACCCCAACAGGGGGCCCGACGCGCTTATGGGTGGGCTACGCGCGTCGCATCGGATGCGCGTAGCCCGCTCTGTTAACGACTCAGGTTGCAGGTCGGCGTTCGCCCGTTCGGGTGAACACGCGTTCGATTCGAGCAGAACTCACTCTACCCCGCGATGACCTGCGAATACCTCGGGGCGGCTGTGGTTCAGTTTCCTTACCCCGGAGTAAGCAAGCTCAAGGTCACTCGTTCGGGTGAACGCGGGTAAGCGCTTGACCTGGGCAAGTGCCGCTTGCCTGGACATCCTGTCAAGATCCAATAACGCATCTGGGTAGATGCTGACCCAAGATCGCTAACGGCGCAACGTCTAACGGGTGTCGCCCCTCACCCCACCCGATCCCGACTGGCTGCTCCAGCAGCGCCGGGCCATCGGTGGGCGCATCCAAGCCGCACGCATGTGGGCCAACCTCACGCAGGAGGCACTGCGCGACCTGTCCGGCGTCGACAGGGCCACCATCCAGCGCATCGAGGCCGGCACCACCGACGCCCGCCTGTCGTGGCTGCTCGCCATCTCCCACGCCCTCCATGTCCCCCTCGATGAGCTGCTGACTGGCAGACCCCGGGACTGAGCCTCCACCTAGGTCTACGGCGAGTCGGCCGCCGTCCGTCGCGCGAGATTTCGAAGCCGCCCCCGCGGCGCCTGGAGCTGGGCGTTCGATCGTTCCACTGTTCAATTGGTGCAGGCCGACTGTAGGCATGTAACGGCGTTCCATGGTTGCTGTTCGACCACGAGATGGTCACAGGATCTTCACAGGGCTGGAAATTTACCCCTGGGGTACGCCATGTGTCAGCGGCTGCCAGGTGGCGCCTACTCGCCTAGCGAGTGCTGCGGTGGCGCGGGCATGCGCACGCCGGCCACTGGGATGTCGCCATCGGCTGGAGGTCGTCCCGGGAGGTGATCTCCTGTAGCGGCCCGTCTTGGGTGACGATGCCGGCCCGGTCGACGCGGTAGACGCGCAGCGTCATCAGCGGCACTGGCGGTTCCTCTGGCTGGTATGCCGTTCTATCGTCGTGCACGTCGACTCCTCGGGTCGGCCGCGCCCCGGGGCCGTCGCAAGCGGTCGCCGGGGTCTCTTTGTCCGAAGCTACTCGTCTTGTATCGCTACGTATAGCAACGTATCCCGAGGTGCCGGTCCGTAGAGCGACGCCTAGCGTCCGGATCATGGAGTTTGGTCCGGACGACGACATCGACTACGAGGGCCCGGTCACCCCGTACCGGCAGCTCGCCGGCATCCTGCGCGCCCGGATTGCCCGCGGCGACTGGGCGCCGAACCGCGCGATCGCCTCCGAGAATCAGCTGGTGCAGCAGTACGGCCTGGCGCGGTCGACGGTCCGCCGCTCCATCGCGGTCCTCGTCGAGGAGGGCGTCGTGTTCGTCGTGCCGCAGCGGGGAACGTTCGTGACACCGTCGGCCGGGGACTGACATATGCCGTCTACCAGCAGGGCGTATCGCCTGTCACTGCCGCCCCATAAAATCTGATCATGCCTTGTTGTCCGTGCTGTCGGGTCCCGGAGACGACGCGCCTGAACCGCGCGATCCGGGCGCTGTCGGCTGGGCGGACCGTGTGGACGGCTGAGGCCCTGGAAGAGCTGGCGGAGCTGCGCAGGTTGTGGCTGGCGGCCGAGCACCTCGAGCGGGCCGGACTCGCCACTGCGGCCTGAGGCCGACTGTCAGACCCTCCGCCTACACTCCGCGGCATGCCTGAGATCTCGATTCCCCAGCAGCTCGTCGACCTGCAGCGCGCGACGGATGCGGCGCAGGAAGCCGTCCGCCAGCATCACCGGGCGTCCGGGCCGGTGCTGGAGTGGACGCCCGAGCAGCGGGCCGAGGGCAACCGGCTGCAGGACGAGTGGCGGCGACTCGCAGTCGAGCTGCAGGAAGGCATCGAAGCCGGGGGCCAGGAGCCGGGCAACGGGTACGAGTACCGGCGCGCACTGCGGGCGGCAGCGCGGGGCGACGATGCCTGAGCCCGATCTGACCGTGCCCTGCACCTGCGGCGTCAAGCCCCCGGCCCGGCACCGCGTGGCCTGCGCCGTCTGGGACCACGCCAACGGGCACCTCACCCACGAAGACCGGCTCGCCATCGACGCCCTCATGGACCGCCTCGAAGGCGCCGAGGTCGGCACCGGCATCCAGATCCTCCCCGCCGAGGCCGGCAAGCCCATGACCTGGACCGAGATCCCGCCGTCGTAGCCTGGCGGTGTGACCGACCAGCAGCGTGACGCCCGCGAATGCCCGCCGTGGGTGTCCGGGCCGCAGCCTCGGGTCCGGAGCTACGCGCCGGCCGAGCGGCCACGCCTCCGCATCCGGGCACAGGGCGCCTGGCGGCAGGCTTCGGTGCGGCAACGCCAAGACTGGCCGACCGGCGTCGCCTACCAGGTCGACATCGCCCTCCCCGACGGCGACCTCGGCTACGACGTGCCCGTCATCCGCACCTACTGGTGGGACGCGGACACCATGCGGGCGCCCGGACGACCCCGGCCCGCACGCCCGGCCGCGACCGGCTGGCAGCTACGGCACATGCCCGGCACCGGCGGCGCCATCCTCCACCGCGACGACTGCCCGCAGGCCGGCGGCGGACGCCTCGACCGGGCGTCCGCGTTCATCGCACTCGGCGAGGCGAACATCAACTGCTGCGAGACCTGCCGGCCAGAGCGGGACCTGCAGTAGGCGGCGTCAGTCCGCGACCAGTCCGAGCTGCCGCAACTCGTCCACTATGAGCGCCGTCAGCTTCCGCATCTCCTTAGCCGTCACGTTGTCCGTCGACTGGAGCGCCGCCCTCAAGACGATGGCGCTGATCTGCTCGACAGTCGCCAGCGGGCGCTCCTCTGGCTCAGCCCACCCAGGTGGCAGCCCGCCGTCGAGAATCGCCTCGATCGTGCCCGGCGGCCATTCGAGGACGCGGGCAATGGGGCCCAGGCTTTGAGGCATGCGTCCCTGCGGCATGCGACCGGACTCGGCGCCTTGGACGCTCCGACCCGACACGTCGGCACGGTCGGCCAACTCGTCTTGCGTCAGGCCACGGCGAGTGCGGGCCTCGCGGATGATGTGCCCGAGCCTGGACCACGCGGCAGGATCACTATGCACCAGACGCCCCCCAGTATCTGTGGGCGGCCAGTGTGGCACGCGGCAACGACAGCACAACGCCCGCCCCGGTCGATAGCCGGGGCGGGCGAGACCGCGTCCTACCGCTTGTTCTCGCCGTCCTGCAGGAAGGAGACCACCAGGCCGCCGATCACGAGAGTTACGAGAAGTCCTACAACCGGCGACAACGACCAGGCTATGTACACCAGAACCCCAAGCACCGCCAGGACAAGAACAGCGAACACCAGCATGAGCACCAGCACCCACCCGATGGCGACTGTCCCTGCCGCCAGAGCCGCAAGCTGACGGAACGCCCACGCCTTGGTCGGCGGGTCACCTTGCTCAGACATCAGCGTTCCTCCAGGCGGGCAGCGGTGCGGGAGGCGTCAGCGTAGCGGGCAGGGCCGACAGGTGGTCGGTACTTGCGAGCGACTCTGCTCTATCGGTCTCTGCCGCGGCGTGCCGACCTCGCCATGCCGTATAGCCAAGGGATGACTTCCCATCGAACCCACTCCACCGCCACCTCAGCTATCGCCGCCACGACGATGGCAGCAACCAGGAAGATGGCTAGGACGGTCCCGTGACCGAGGCCCCAGGTCTTGGCGGCGAGATCCCAAAGGATGCTGAAGAAGCCGAAGCCAATGACCACGGCGAAGAAACTACAAACGCCGCCTTGTCGCTTGTTGCGGGGCATACTCGCCTCTCTGCGGGGTGTCAGCGTTGCGCGTTGCCTGGGGCCAGCAGGCTGGTCAGTTCGGCGATCGCCTCGGGTGACGGCTTGAAGTACTTGCGGACGTTCTCCGGCTTCTTGTGCCGGGACTTCGCCATCAGCATCAGCAGCGATGCCCCCTGCTCGCCGAGGTGCGTCAGCGAGGAGTGGCGGTACTCGTGCAGGTCCCAGCCAGTGCCTACGCCAGCCGTAGCGGTGGCCTCGTCCAGCAGCGCCCGCGCCTGGCCGTAAGAGAGGCGAGCGAGACCGGTGTCCGGGCAGACATCGCGCGAGCTCACGACCTTGCCGGGACCCGGCTTGCGGTGAGCGGTGAACACCGGGCCGCGAGTGCGGTCCTTCAGTAGGCGTGGCAGGAGTCGGGCGGTGCCGGCGTCCCAGTAGACGGTCTCCAGGACGAAGTCTTCTCGGGTCTCGCCGCGGCGCCGCGTCTTGGACTTGGCGCCCTTCGCCTTCACCTGGCAGCGACGCCCAGCGAAGTCGAGGTCTTCGATGTTGAGGGCGAGGATCTCGTCGGCGCGGGCCGCCGTCTCGTAGAGCATTCGCCAGAGCGTCTTCTCGCGGACGTGGATGTCGCGACGACTGATGAGCCGGTCGATCTCGGCGTGGGAGCGGGCGGGGGTGTCGCTGTCGGGCGGCGTGATGCGCTTCGCCCAAGCGGGAACGGACGGTCCGTCGTAGCCGCGGTCGCGGCACCAGGCGAGCCAGGACTGAACGGATGCTCGGCGGGCGTTCCAGGTGTTGACGGCTGCGCTTCCCCACAGTTGTTCGAGGGTGGCGCCGATCTCGTCGTCGGTGACGGAGTCCAGGGGGCGTCCGGAGCCGACGGCTTCGACGGTCTTGCTGACGCCGATGCCGTAGTTGCGGGCCGTGTTGGGGTTGCCGAGCGCATCGAGGTAGCGGTCGGCTGCTGTCTGGACGGTGAGTGCTTTGCCGGTGGGGAGTTGTACGACGGTGCCCACGATCCTCCTTGCCGCAGATAACGGGGTCGCTTCATGCGGGCGTTGGGTCGTGTTCTCCCTGCTCGCGTTCGGCCGTAGCACAGATAATAGGGCATTATCTGTAGTAAGTTGGGGGCATGGCCCACACCGATGACGAACTGCGCGAGGCTGCGGCCCGGTCTGGAATCTCCTTCGACTACCTCATGCGGCTCAGGGCGGCTGGCGAACCCACGGCCGACGACCCACGGGCGGACAACGCATTGGTGAAGCAGTTCACCGTGATCTTCGATCACTACGTCGCTCGAACCCTCAGCGGCCCGGATCCGATTGGCGCCCTCAGGCAGTTCGGTCTCACCGCAACTGCCGACGCCCTGGAAGCCGCACTTCTCAAGCGCTGACCCCACCAACGCCAAAGCCGCCCTCGCCGCCTGCCGGAGCAGGGGCGAGGGCGGGTGGGTTAGGCAGCCGCGTAGGGGCGGCCGCCGGGAGAATCCTTCCTGTGGAACAACCCGGGCAGCATCAGCGCCGAGAGTCCCAGGAGTCCCTTGGGTGGCGGGTCGGGTGCGCCGTCGCGTCGGCAGACGAGCGCGTCCGGGTCGTAGGAAGGCGCCTGCAGCGAATAGCCGTCGGGGCAGGCCGGGCCCGCGGGCCCACGGTCCCCCTGCGGGCCTTGCTCGCCGCGCTCACCCTGCGGGCCAGCAGGACCAGCCGGGCCTTGTTCGCCCGCGGCACCGTCGGAACCTTCCTCGCCCGGGGATCCGGGTGCGCCAGAGCTGCCCGGCTGCCCAGTGACGCCAGCCGATCCGGTCTTCCCGGACGGACCCGGCGAACCGTCATCGCCAGGCGGGCCGGTCGGCCCAGGTGGGCCCGAGGGTCCTGGCGGCCCGGACGGTCCCACGCCCCCGCGGCTACCGGGCTCCCCCGCTATCGGCGAGGCGCCCAGCTGCTGCACCTGGCGGGCCAGAGCATCCCGGGCAGCATTCGCGTTCCGCAGGTCCCGGTTGAGGCCCTGCACCCACAGGACCAGCAGCGCGAACGCAGCCAGGCAGATGATGATGACCGCGGCGAACGCGACGTCCTTGCGGCGGTGCACTTGGTATTGGCTGTGGTGCCTTGCTGTCACGCTCCCGCCCCCCGCGTGTTGAGGTACAGCGTCAGCACCAGCATGATGATCGGCGCGATGATGGCTGTGAAGATGAGGCGCCGGTCTGCGGCTCGCCTGTCGGCGAGCCTTTGCTCTGCCGCCTGCCGTTCGCGTGCCTCCTGATCGCGGGCCTGCTCGATCTTCGTGATGCGTTCGAGGGCCTGACGGTGCACGTCGTCGGCTGCGCGCCGCTCGAGCTCGTACCGCTCGACGCTGACCTTCTTGTCGAGCCGTGAGCCGAGCTCTCGGAAGTCCTCCTTGAGGTCGAGGTGCACGGCCTCCAGGCGCCGGACGACTTCTCCGAGAGTCGGCTCATCAGCCATCGGTCATTCCTTGCGTTCAGGACTTGGGCAGCCAGGCGGCGGAGCTGGAGTCACCCACCAGGGAGCCGATGACTCCCTTGAGGACGGTCAGTGCCGCGGGGACTGCCGCGACGGCAGCGGCCTTCACCGCCGACAGGTCGGTGAGGTCGAAGCCGTTGGCGAGGAGCAGGCCGAGGAACGCGACGGCGTAGGTGCCGAGGGTGCGCTCGACGACGTCGAGGACGAATCTGGGCATGGGGTTTCCGTTTCTGCGGGAAGGGGCCGCCCGGCCGGTGGCCGGGCGGGGTCAGGAGGTGAGGGCGTCGCCGAGGCGGTCGAGGGCTGCCGTGGCGCCGGCTTCGGCTGCGGCCTGGATCTCGGTTGCGTCGAGGCCGCCGCCCTGGGCGAGGGCCGCGATGGTGGCGGACAGGGCGCCGACCGAGGCGGTCAGGGTGGCGACGTTCTTGTCGACGCGGCGGGAGACGGCCTCGATGTTGGACGCGGCGGTCTTCAGGGCGATGAAGGGGTTGGTCTCCTTCGTCCCCGGGTTGGCGTTGGGGATCTGGCCGTCGCGGGACAGGACCCGGTCGGCGATCCGGTTCAGGTCGTCATCGGTCAGGGCCATGTCGTCCTCCTGGGTGGTGTCGCCCTTGGCGAGCTGGATGATCCGGGCGAAGTTCAGGGATCCGGGGTCCCCGTGGTTCTGCTCCGGCACGTGCTGGTGGCCGCACCAGCCCTTGAAGGCCTGCCACTGGGCGAAGCTCATGCGGGCTGGGCTGGCTCCGTAAGAGGCCGGGGTCACGCCGGGTCGGCGGGGGTCCTTGCCGTAGGCCAGCCAGTCCTTCACGCACGTGAGCGGTATGCCGTGGTTGGCGTTGAGCCAGCGGACCAGCCAGGCGACCTCGGCGAGCGCCCAGTCGGGGGCGGTGGGCCAGTGCAGGTAGTCGACACCGGCCTTCTTCCCGGACCAGGACGTCTTCTTGGAGTCGTCGCAGGTGCCGACAAGCTCGATCTGGAAGGCGTTTGCGGTGTTCGTGGAGACGCCGCCCGCCCGGTTCTCCAGGGCGCGCGCGGACTCGTCGACGTCGAAGTGCTGATACCAGCGGATCTTCTTGGCCTTGAAGTCCGGTACGCCGGTCACGTTGGGGGCCACGGAACCCCCGCTGTAGCTGGGCAGCGTCATGCCCTCGGTGGTGTGGACGACGCCGCAGTTGACCTCCATGTCGGAGCCGGAGTACTGGCCGGTGCCGTAGAAGTAGGCCTGCGAGGCGCCGGGGATCTTCTGCGGGCCCGTTCTGGTCATGAAGCCCTCCAGGGCATGACAAAGCCCCCGGGCGGTGGGCCAGGGGGCGGAGGCGGGGTTAGCTACAGGGGTGTCTCGGTGACGACGGCGCGGGTGATGGACATGATCCGGTAGCCGATGGGTTCGGTCAGTGCTGTGGCGAACGTCTGCAGTGCAGCGACGACGGCCTCGGGAGCTACCGATGGCGAGATGCCGCCGACCTGCACGTCGAAGCTGTTGCCGCCGTCCGATCCGTTGTCGTTGACGGTGATCCGGTACAGAACGCGGAGGTCCGCGTCGACAGTGATACGGGTCTCGAACTCGGCCACAGTGCTCCTAGGTAGCGGTCTCGTAGGTACAGGTGACGCGGATCTGGGCGCCGTTGGCGAGCGTTACTGGAGTCCCCTGGAGCCACAGGCTGTGTGTGGAGACGGTGTTGCTGGTGGGGAACGACAGGCCCGAGCTGGTGACGCCTGGGCTGATGACGACCTGCCCCGCGTAGCGGGTCGTGCCCTGCAGCAGGTGCGCGTTGCCGACGTAGGTGGCGCCGCGGTTGGCGGATGCCGCCGGCAGATCGAACGTGTACTGGCCGGAGCCGTAGGTCGTCGTGCTGCCCGCGAGGAGGTTGATGTGGAAGGTGCAGGTGCGCCCCACCTTCATGTACAGGCCGACCAGCGTGCCGTTGCCCACGACGGGGTTGGTCGTCGCCGCTGACCACGTTGGGGTGTACGACGTCCACGCCGCGAACATCGAGTTGAGCTGGTCGCGGATCTCCTGGTTCATGAGGGCGGCGGTGACGGTCTCACCGACCACCCAGGTGCGCGGGGCGAACGTCACTTCCCCTCACCTCCTGGCGGCTTCGGGGTGGCGATCCGGTCCCAGGCGCCTGGGTCGTCGTCCTGCCACCAGTTCCGTTCGTGCGGCAGTTGGTCGGCGACAGCCGCCTCCGCGGCATCGACGTCCTCGGGGAACACGACTTCGATCCAGCCGAGGCCGCACTCGGGGCAGGCCATCCGCTGGTCGGTGGGCGTGACGATCTGCGCCGAGCCGCACGGGCAGTCCGCGACCCACCTGTTGTGGTTGATCCGCGCCCACGTTCGCTGCCCTATGAGCAGGCCGTCGGGCGGCTGCACACGGCGCTGCAGCTTGAGTTCGTACCAGCGCCAGACGCGCTCGGCCGGCGGCACCAGCGCCCAGGCATCCGGGCGGCGGGGTGGGGGCGGCACGTAGTAGGCCTCAGCCCGCACCACGGGGATCTCAGGCACCGGGCCCCCTCTCAATAGGCGAGCCGGGTTGTGGACCCGAGCACGCTGTAGACCGGGTCGTTCAGCACCCAGACGGAGTCGTTGTAGGACCGGCTCGTGTGGAACTGGATCCGGTGCTTCTGGTAGCGGATGGTCTCGGTGTAGCCCTCAACGAAGAGGGTCTGCTCGCTGGCCGGGGACTGCGCTGGCAGGTCGGTGACGGTGATGATCCCGGAGATGCCCAGGTCCAGCAGATCCCGGTAGGTGGCGGTGCCCATGGAGTAGGCCTCGATGGGTACCTCCCGCAGTTCGCTGCGCGGGGCGGCGTAGCGGGACACGAGCCAGTAGGCAGCGTCGAGGACCGCGTTGTCCGTGGTCTTCAGGAGCTCCAGCGTCTTCTCTGCGGGCCCGTACCGGTCGCGGGAGGCTTGGTCGACGATGCGCTGGGTGGCCCCGCCCGGCCGGCTTGCGATGACGGTGTTGGTCATCTTCTGGTCGTCGAGGCTGCCCTCGATCTCGTCGGTCTCCAGGTCCCCGTAGGACAGCACGATCTCCGGGGTGGGGTTGTAGCGCAGGTCGCGGGACTGGAACGTCACGCCGGGGTAGTCCCGGTCGGCGAACAGCTTGGCGCCCTCGGTGGTCTCGACGACCTTCATCATGTCGAGTGCGCGGGAGCCGCCCGCCCCCTGGCTGGCCGTGTCATCGAACGTGGAGCCGAGCGAGGTGACGCTGTCGATGCCGGTGTAGGACCCGAGGCGTTCGACGCGGAAGTCCGCGGGCTCGCCGGCGAAGCCGTTCGCGCCGGCGTCGTAGTGGTCGTCCAGGTCCGCGGAGAACAGCGTCCCCGGATAGAACGCCAAGTGGGCGATCGTGCCGCTCCACAGCTGGGTTCCGTTGTAGCCGCCGACGGACAGGGTCCGCAGGTCGTTGAGGGCGCCGACGCCGGGCGGGCTACCGACCGGGACTCCGTCGATCCAGAACGCGGAGGTGCTCTGGTCGTACAGCATGTGGTGCAGCACGCCGTCCGCCAGGTTGGCGGTGGGGATCACGTAGGTGTTCACGCCGAACGGGGAGGTGTTGACAACCTTCAGCTTCCCGGTGCCGGACTCCAGCGACCACTTCGAGATCCACTCGCTGTTCGTGCTGGATAGCGCGAACATGATCCGGTCCGTCGTGCTGGTGGAGAACCAGCACTCCCAGAACATGTAGTCGTACCCGGGCAGCCCCGCATGGGCGGACAGGTCGAAGAAGGTGTCGCCCAGGTCGCCGCGCAGGAACTTGCCCGCGGTCGCCGAGACTGGGGTGAACATGGGCGCCTGGTCGCCGGTTGCCGGCGGGCCCTGGGCCGCGGCAAAGGTGAGCGTTCCCCCGCTGCCTGCCTGGATCGTGGCGAGGGCGCCCGCGCCTGCGCCCGCCAGGTCGCCCGCACTGGTCGACTCCGCCGACTCACTCAGCGGGTAGTACGCCAGGGGCCCGTCCTGGAGGATCTCCTCGGCCAGCATCGACCTCAGCGCGGGCTGCAGGTTGAGCCACTTGAACATGTCGGTGGCCGTGATGGTGACCGTGGACTGCAGGCCCTTCCACGCGTTGGGCCACTCGTTGACCAGGCCGAAAAACCTCGGGTGCACCCGCGCACCGACGAGGTCGAACTCGGCGTAGTCGCTCACGCCGCCGCTGCGGTTCGCGGCGAACTCCACCCGCACCAGGTCGCTGACCACCCAGGCCGGAGTGGCCAACGACCGCTGCACGGACCAGTTGTAGCCGTCACTGGAGGTCTCCCAGTAGACGGTGCCGGAGGTTTCCCGAATGCGCAGCCACCCGTGCTGGATCGGGTCGTAGGTGAGAACGGTCGGGGAGGCATCGGTGGAACCCGCGTCATTGTAGGCGCGCAGGTTCCCATCCATGGCGTTGTAGGTCCAGCGCAGCCATGTGTTCGCGGCGACCGCCTGCACGTACATGGTCACCGACCCGAATGCGCTGCCCCCGTTCGCGGGGGCGGTGCAGAACCTGGCGGTCAGCTGTGATCCCTGAAGCTTCCATTGCCGGGTGCCCGTGAACCGGGACGTGGTGCCTGCGGCAACGAGAGGCAGACGCATACGCCCACCCGTTTCCGTGGCGCCGCCTGACGCCGTCCACACTGCGCCGACAACTCCATCGTCGAAGTCGTCGCACAGCTTCTCCAGCGCCCACGGTGCCGCACCGGTCGGGCTGTCCAGGGTGGCGACCGACACCCGGATCGGCGTGTTCATCACGACGTTCGGGTAGTACGGGCTGCTCGCCAGGTCGGCTGTGAACCTGCCGTCCTGGTTGTCCAGACACATGGTGCACGTGGCGGGCTGGATCTCCGACAGCTCGTCCGAGGCGCCGCGGGTGATGGTGACGCCCACGGTGTCGACGTCGACGTACTGGCTGATGTCGACCCACGGGATGTTGTCCGGGTCGGTGACGACGCCACCGAACCCGGCGTCCACGAGAAGCAGACTCATGATCACCCCCCAAACGTGAAGTTCTGGCCGCCGCGGTGCCGCTTCAACTTGAGGAGCACCTTCTCTAGTTGCTGGCCGACTGCTGTCGGGTCGATGGCGCCCTCGATGGTGATGGGCGCGTGGACGATGACGCCGCCTCGTCCGCCGGCCGTGGCCAGCTGTGGCACGGGGATGGATGTCCCGGCCACGGCTCCAGCGACCTGCGCCATGGCGCCCTGAACCATCGGGGCCCGGTCGGCGAGGCCGAGGGCCAGGCCTTCGGTGGTGTTGCGTCCCAGCTTCCGGAAGACCGTGGACGGGCTCTTGATGCCGAGGGCCTTGCGGATGCTCTTCTGCATCCCCGTGGCGATCTTCAGCATCAGCTTCTCAATGTCCTTCTGCTGGGCAGCCAGCCCAGTCAAGAAGCCCTTGCCCGCCATCTTGCCGCTGTCGTAGAGCACGTCCGCGCCAGTGTTGCCCAGTGACGCCGACGCCGAGTCGATGGAGGACTGCGCGGAGTTGATGCTCTTCAGCATCGACGCGGACGCGCCCACCAGCGTGCTGGCGTAGGGCAGGCCCTGCTCGGGGCCCATCTCCAGGATCTGCCGCAGCAGGCCCTTGGACAGGCCGCGCTTGGCGAGGATCCCGATGTAGGACTGGAACTGGCGGATGTTCGCCAGCTTGCTGTTGAGCCCGGACAGGATGCTGCCCCCGCCGGCCGTCAGCCCTTCGGCGTCCATCGAGGACAGGGCCGCCCCCGACTTGGCGTTGGAAGAGACACCCGACGCGAACTCCTTCGCCGCCTTGATCGTGGCGGCGATCTTGTCGCGCTGGGCGGCCAGGCTCTTCAGCCTGACATTGTTCTTCTCGATCATCGTGACCAGCTTGTCGTCGAGCCTGGTGCTGGTGCCCTTGAAGGCTCGCTGGATGTCGCCGATCAGTTCCTTCGCCATGGCGGCAATGGCGGACGTCGAACCGGTGAGCTTGACCACCGCGGTGTGCCCGGTGTCCGCCTTGATGGTCGACGCTTCCTTGCCGCTCAGGCCTCGGACCAGGCCGCCCTTGGCGAAGCCCATGCGCCCGCCGTTAATGGCCTGCAGCAGCGACAGATGCTTGCGAGTCTGGGACTCCTTCACGACGAACTCGCCGTTGCTCAGCCACGGCGCCAGGACGTCGTCGGAGGTGCCCGTGCCCGGGCCGCGGACCAGACCGCCGCCCGCGTAAGCGAAACCGCCGGCCTTGGAGTACAGGCCGCCGGTCGCGCCGGCCTGCCCGCCCATGTGCTTACTGCGGAACTCCTGGTAGTACGTCGACACGGTGATGCTCTTGCTGCGGAGCTCGGACAGCTTGCGCTTCGCGGCGTCGACCTGGCGCTGCAGCTGGGCGATGTCCGCCTTCAGTGCCGCGCGCTTCTCCGGCGGCACCGTCTTCATCTTTGCCTTGGCCGCCTCGATCTGGGACTGCCAGTTGTCGATGTTCATCCGCAGCTTGTTCTGCTCCAGCCGCGGCCGGACCTCGGCAGCCCACGTGCGGGTCTTTCCCTCGGCATCGTGGAGGCCGGAGATGAACCCGTTCTTGAACGTGTCGAAGCTCTTGTTCGCGGCCTTCAGCTTGTCGCCGATCCCGGGGATCCAGCCGAACGCGTGGGCCGCACCAGAGATGATCCCGTCCAGGGCGGTCAGGACCCCGGTTGCGATGAGCCGGAAGCCCTGAATCACCCGCGGGGTGTTGTCCACGACGACCCCGAAGAAGTCGATCAGCCCGTTGGCGGCCTGGCGGCTGAACTCGATCGTCGCCTGCTTGTTGTCCTTCAGCCAGTTCGACAGACGCTGAAGCGGGCCGACCGCCTCATCGGCCTTACCGAAGGACGGCCAAAGACTGTTGATGATCACAGAGCCGGTCTCGTAGGCGATCGTCCCCGCAGTCTGGAGGGCGAAGCCGAACAGACGCACGGCGGCACCGATCTCGGAGAACACCGGCTTCAGCTTGCCGATGACCTTCGCGAGGCCATCGAAGGTCATCGCACCCTGATCGCCCGCAGTCTCAAAGATCTCCTTGAGGGCGGGTCCGACAGCGTCCGAAATGGCACCCACCAAGCGGCCCAGCGCTGGCAGCACCTTGTTCACAGCGTCGAACAGCCCGGTGAACATGTCGGCAGAGCCCTTGATGCCACCCTGCAGCCCCTTGAAAAAGCCCGGCAGCCCCTTGCCGAGCAGGCCCGAGATGCCCTGGGCGAAAGCGTCCAGGGTCGGCTTCGACGCGGCACCGAAGTCCAGCAGGGACTGAATGAACGGGCCAAGCGTCGAGGTCGCTTCCTTGACGAAGCGGTTGCCGAGCTGAAAGTTCGAGCGCAGCGCGGACTGGAACTTGTCCGACCCAAAGAGCTTCCCGAACGTCTCGCCGAGATCGCCGAGAGTGCCGGCCATGTCCTTGACCGCACCCCGGAAAATCTTGACGACGGGGCCGGCCTTTTCAACCGCCTTCGTCCAGCCGGGCAGCATCGCCTTCTGAACTTCCTTGGCGATTCCGCCGAACTCCTTCTTGGCGCCGACCAGAGCCTTGGTGAAGTCCCGCTGTGCGGGGCTCATCTTGTCCAAGGCCTTCTGGTACTCCTTGGCGTCCTTCCCCGCCAGCGCCATTGCATCGGAGACGCCCGACAGGCCCAGCTTCACTGCGCCGCCAGCAAGCCCCAGGCCAAACAGCATCGGCACCAGGGCACCCACCGCCGGCAGCGCTGTCACCGCCGCCGCGACACCAACGCCCATGAGCGCGCCGTTCACCGCGCCCATCGACGGCACCACGGACGTTGCCGCCGAACCCACAGCAGAGAACGCCCGCCCGAGACTTGCCAGGCTGAAGCGGCTCCGGCGGCTGCTGGAGTCGATGTCGTCAGCCATGGCGTGCGCGCGGGAGGCAATCCAGCGCAATGCCGGCGCCATCCGGGACCGCGACGAGCGGTCGATGTCCCGAGACATCTGCTCGGCCGCGTCGGCCGTCGACACGAACCGGCCGCGCATGTCGCGGAAGCGGCCGTCGCTGTCACGGTGCAGGCCCTCGATGGCGCGGCTGGAATCCTCGGACGCGTCCTCGATGTGGCGGGCCATGTCGTCGGCGCCATCGCCAACCGAGCGCAGGACGCGGGACAGGCGGTCACGGCCGATCAAGTCGAACACGAGACGACGCTCAGCCACGGCGACCCCCTACTGCTGTTGGGCCGCCGCCGCGGCATTCGATCGCTCGATGTAGGCGACGCCGGACAGAAACCGCTCGACGGTCAAGGCGTCGAACGCATCCGGCGTCATGCCGGGGAACTGGGACAGGAACGCCCAGAACCAAGTCACACGGAGAGCGGTGATGGACTCGTCGCCCAGCCCTCCGCCGGCGCCTGCGCGACGCCGTTCACGCCCCCCACGGGCTGGTCGGCTTTTGGGGCCGCCTCCGAAGCCCGCACCTCAGGGTCGGTGAGGTCGTCCAGCTGGGCCATGCCCTGATCGAACTCGGCCTCGGTCACCTGCCCCTTGGCCAGCTCACCCTCGGCCTCGGCGCGCAGCTCGACCAGATCGTCCGCGCCAAGCTTCACGCTGATGTCGTCGAGGGCCGGGTCGAACGCGGAGTAGCGCAGCGAGGGAGTCTCGCGCTTCATCAGGACCCAGGTGATGGCGCGCCGCGGAGTCGGCGCCTCCCGCACCACCAGGGCGTTACGAGACATCACCAGCGCCCACTCCAGGTCAGTGGTGCGCTCCACGGCTTCGGCCTCGGAGGCGAGGAAACGGACCGTGGACAGGTCCCAGACGTGGGGCGTGCCGTCGGTGTGCGTGTACCGCAGGATCATTGGGGTTGTGTCCTCTCAGCCGCCGAGGCGGCGTTGTACGTCGTCGACGACCCGAGCGACTTCGCGTTCCATGCGCGCCATGTGACGGCGCACGGTCTGCTCCCAGTACGGGTCGGCGTACTGATTGGTCCAGCGGCGCCGGTTCCCGAAGACGGGGTGCCGAAGCCTTCCTTCGTTGAGGCGGGTAGGCACACTCCGCATGTCCGGCGGTAGGGCGGACCGGTCGATCCACACCCGCGCGCCGACCGTGCCCGTCGTCCTGACGCTGATCTTGATGGCGTTGGCGATGGTCTCCCGCAGCGGGCGCGTGTTCGTGCTCGGGCCGCCGGGCACCCGGCGGCCCTGCGAGCGGATCGTCATCGTGCGGACAGTGGACTGCAGGTCGTTCCGCAGCGGCTCCGCGGCACGCCGCACGCGGCGCTGCATGGAGCGGCGCAGCGACTCATCCCCCGCAGCCCGAAGCCGCCGCTGCAGCTCCAGCAGCTGCCCCGTCCCGATGATCCGAACATCGCGCATGGCTCACCTCACAGGGTGATGTCCGTCGAGATGTACTCGATCTTCGGCTGGTTCGTGCCGTCGAACAGGCCGGTGAAGTTGAACGTGGGCCGGATGACGTCGAAGCCCTCGACCTGCGGCGGAGCATCGTCGATCTTGATGGCGGGGAGGGTGATGCGGAACGTCTCGAAGAACGTCGCCGCGATGAGCGGGCCAACGAACTCCAGCACGAAGGACGTGGCCCCGTCGCTGGTGTGCAGATCATCCAGCGTGGTCGAGACGTAGTCCATCTCGATGGACCCGCTGATCTTGACCTGGTCGTTGCTGATCGGCTCCTTCTTCAGCCCCGCCTGACCCGCGTAGTAGCGGTCGGTCGCCATCGGCCGCTCGACCTTCACCGAGACCTTGCGGATGCCATCGTGCGCGGTCTCCGTACCGAACGAGCCAGTCTTCACCGCCATCTGCCCGAAGTGGAACGGCGCCATGTTGGAGTACGACGCGGTCGCCATCGTCTGGTTCTCGTCGCAGGTCTTACCGTCGATCTCGAAGGACGCGGTCAGCATGCCGCCGACCTCACACGAGAACTCCGCGCTGATGACCTTGCAGCCGACGAACGTCTTGTCGGTGACGGTGCCCGTCGTTAGCGGGACGCCCTTCTGAATCGTCAGGCTCTTGCCCGCCGTGTCCGCCAGGGTGTGAGTCTGCAGATAGGCCGGGCCTGCGCCCTGCTGGACCGGCGTCACGCTGGTACCCATCAGGGTCTGCAGCAGCACGCCCATGCCCTTGTTGGTGACCTCCATCTCCAGCGTCCCGCCCGCGTCCTGCGTCGTCAGCACACGCCGCGACGACAGCGCCAACAGGCGGCCCGCCGCGATCCCCGCCGACTGCGCAGTCGTCTTGCGCAGGACGATGGATTCCTTCGTGAACTCGATGAACTTGCTCGGCGCCACGAAGGTGCCATAGGTCGACTCGGCGGCAATGCCGACCTGCGCGCCGAGACCAGAACCGATCGCCATCAGTCGTCACTCCCCTTCAGGGTCTTCGCCGCGGTCTTTTTCGCGGGCTCGGTCTTGGGCTCCTCGACGGACTCCCAGTTAGCGGTCTGGCACACGTAGCCCTCGAAACGGGCATCGGGCACCTCGACGACCTCGTCGGGCTGCACCAGGCGGTCCCCGAGCTCCGGCACGGTGACCGGCTCCGGGCCGATGAAACGGACACGCGCCATGAGCTCACTCCTTGGTTCAGGCATGGCGAAACACCCGCCTGTTGGCGGGCAAACGGATCAGGGGGTCACAGGCGGGCGCGGCAGGCGATGCTGAAGTTCAGGCCGGCCACCACGCCCTCGGCCTGGTACTGGCGCAGGTCGCCTGCGGTCAGTTCCGACCACAGCACGGAGCCGTTCAGGGTCGGCGCCTCGGGTGCCGCGTCGGTGGCGCGCAGCAGATCCTCGAGCGCGGCCACGATCTCAAAGACCCGCGAACGCCTGGCTTGCATGTTGGTGTCCCCGGACCGGGACTCGGCATAGCCGGAGATGGTGAAGCGCTCGTCGCGCCGCCGGGCACCCGCCGACGCGAACTCCTGCTCCAAAGCAACCGCCGCGTCGGCATCCGGCTGCCACCCGAAGTGAAGCCGATCCGGCGCGGTCAGGTTCACAACCGGCGGCCCATCGACGATCTCGACGCCATCCAGCATCGAGCCCACCGCCAGGGCCGCCTCCCGTGACAACGCGAGCAGAGCGTCCATGGCCGCCGGAACCCGGGAGGTCGTCACGCGATCCCCCCAGGCTGCCGGTCCGCCTGCAACAGTTGCAGGGCACGGTTCGGAATCGCATAACCCAGGCCGGGGATCGGCTCGGTCACGTTGAAGTCCTCACCGCCACCGATCGCCGACAGCCCCCGAGACGCCCCGTACTGGGTGCGCCACAGGTGCTGCAGAATCAGCTTCCCCGCCAGGGCAATGTTCGCGGGCACCAGCGTCCGGCCCGCCACATATACGACGCGGTACGGCCCCGCCCAGAACGGCATGCCGTCCGTGCGGCGCAGCACCCCCGTGTCCGTGTCGACATCGACAGCGGCCGCAGGAACGGCGAGCTGGCCGAGTTCGATGCCCGCCACCGAGGTGACGGACAGGACCGGGGTGGTCGTGAGCAGCATGCGGTCGGTGCCGCCGTGCGCGACCTCGGTGACCGTGCGCCGCGTCACGGCACCCACGAAGAACTCGACCGCGCGCGTCGTTGCTTCGCCCACCGCGCGCAGCTCATCATCCGACGTGGACGTGGTGATCTGCAGGTGCCGCTTGGCATCGGCCAGCGAGAACAGCTGAGGCGGCACGGCCTCCCGCACATCGAACATGTCGGTGTACGCACATTCCGGGCCAGTCCACACCCAGCGCGCCGAATGCCGCCCAGCCTGTGTCGTGACGTAGTCGACGCGGTACTGCCCCGGCTGCCCGGGCTGCGCTGGCGCCGGCACCGTCGGCGTGGCCGTGGTGCCGTCCGGGAGCGTGATGGTCAGGACGGCGGTGGATGCGGTCGCCAGCGAGCCGGCCGCATCCCGGCACTCGGCTTCCAGCCGGACCGTGTCACCGAGATCGAACGGCACGGCTCACCACCGCCCGTCAGTCGGTCTTGCGACCGCGCGCCTGGGCAGCGGTACGCCGTGGCTTGCTCTCGGCGGCGGTCTCCCGCGGCTCCGTGGACGGGGCCGCAACGCCGAGCCGCTTGAGCTCAGCGTCCACCGCTGACACGCGGTCGGACAGACCGCGCAGAACGTAGCCTTCCCGTTCCCGCTTGAGCGCAGCCGCGTAGGCGTCGCGCTGGACGTCCTCGTCGGTCTTCTTGTCGGCCATGATTTCCTCCTCCCACAGGGGTGCCGCAGAGCATCAGCCCTGCGGCACCCCGGGCAACTAGAAGGTCGGGGCGATCATGCCGGTGCCGGCCACGACGCTGATGCTCTTCGGGTACCGCTCCGAGTGCAGGGCCGCGTAGTTGTAGAACCGCAGCAGCACGGAGAGCTGGTCGGCCTTCGTCTCGCGGAAGGCCTCGGCACGCGGCGTGCCCTCGAAGAGGATCACGTCCGAGGAGCGGGCGATGATGATCCGGTCCTCGTTGGTGCCCGCACCGAGGTTCGTCGGGATGGACGGGTCGACGTACACGGGCAGGCCCTGCAGCGTGCCGACGAAGCCCTCCGAGACGACGTCGCTCATCGCGGCCAGCACGTTCTGCGGCATGTTCGCCGAAGGCACGACCAGCGGCCGGCCCGCGGTGTCCAGGGACACGGTGAACCACGCCCAGCGCCGCGGGTGCATGAAGATCTTGTCGGGCGGCATGAACCGGCCCGTGTGGATCTGCTGGATGCCGTCGCCGACCTTGGAGTACAGCTCGCCCACCGTCGGCGTCGCGTCGGTGTAGGTGATGGCGTTGGCGCCGGTCACGTTGAGCAGGCCGCGCTTGCTGGCCGCGTTGTTGTTGATGACGAACACGTCGAGCTTGGTCGCGTAGTCCGCGGCCAGGTCGGCGAGAAGGATGGTGTCCATGTTGATCGGCGACTGCTCGAGCAGCTGCTGGGCGACGACCTGCTGGCCGGCCAGCGTGGCGACCGCGGCGGTCACGCTGTTCGAGGTGGCGTCGGTGTTGGACACCGCGGTGTTCTGGGTGGCCTGCTCGGCGGTCGACGTGCCGGTCGCCAGGCGCGGCAGGTTGATGGAGTCCGTGCCGGCCGGCAGCGGCTGGTGCGCGACCTGGTCCGCGACCACGCGGGCGGCACGGGCCAGCTTGACGTACTCGTCGACCATCCACAGCGGCGGCACGAACTCGCCGACGCCGCCGTCGGTGGTGGTCAGGGCGCGCTTCTCCAGGCCGTCGATGACCTCGCGGTCGCTGCGGCGCAGCCGCTCGATGGCCTCGTGGTCGCCGCGCTGCTGGGCGCGGAACAGGTCCCGGAAGTACGAGGTCTTGCCGTCGCGCCGGTAGGTCTCCGGCTCGGAGGTGACCCGGATACCGGTCGGCTGCGGGCCCTTCGCCGAGTACTGGGCGCGGAGCTCGGCGGCACGGGCGTCGCGGGCCTCGCCCTCCTCCAGCTCGCTGATGCGGCCGCGGAGGGTCTCGACGTCGCCGTCGATGCCCTTGATGGCGTCGCGCTTCTCGGCGAACGCGGACTCCTCGTCGGCGTTCAGGTCGCGCTTCTCCGCGGTCGGCGCGGTGAGGATGCCGTCCAGTTCGGTCTTCAGCGCGGCCCGACGCTCGAGCGCGTCCTGCAGCTGCTTACGCAGGAATTCGAGCATGGCTAACTCCTGATCTTGTTGGGTGTTGGGTGGGTCGCGCCCGCGAACCGTCCGGGTGGTGGTCCAGGTGGTGGCGCCAGCGGACATGCCGCAAGGCGCTCCGGCGTGGACTCCGGCGCGTCAGGTGAAGCAGGCGGAAACAGCTACAGGCTGAGAGCCTCGGCCTGAGCCAGGTACAGGGACAACGGATGCCCGGCAGCCACAGGGACCGAGACGGGCTCCGCCGGGGCGAAGCGACGCTGCAGGCGCTCCAAGAGAGCGCGGGCGTCGTCATCGCCAAGCTGGTCGAAGTCGGCAGCCCGCATCGCAGGCTGCACGCTGGTGTTCGGGTTCGCCCCGAAGTTCACGACGGACACGTCACCGCGGTGCAGATCCACCTCGAGGATGTCCCGCTGGTCGTAGTCCGGCGACCACGACTGGCGGGTCACCCGGAACGCGAACGACATTTCGTCCACGGAGCCGTCCTCCAGGGCGAGCAGCATGTCCTGCACGTCGCTGCGCTTGGCGGTGACGTCGGCCTCCATGTGCAGGCCGGTCGAGTCCTCCGACAGGCGCAGCGTGCCGGCCTTCGTGTACGCCATGGCGAGGCCGCCGTGGTTCAGCAGCAGCTGCACCTGGGGCGTCTCGGTCAGGGTCTTGGTGAAGGATCCGGAGCGGACGACCTCGCCGTAGGCGCCGAGGAAGTCCCACATCTCGTAGGGCTGCTCCGTCACCGAGGCATAGCCGGTGATCGTGGAAACTCCGGAGGCGCCGTCCTTGGCGCGGGCCTCCAGTTGTACGGGATAGGCGCGCCGCACGATACCCGTGACGGAGGCGCGCTCGCTCTTGTCGTTCACCTAGCCTCCCAGGCTGATTGCGGCGGGATCGGGTGGCGGCGCGGTGGGCTTGTCGCCCCACTCCACGGGCCCCATGTCCTCGAGGTTCCGGACTTCGTTGACGGTCTCGAACTGGTTCTGCAGGGCGATCGCGTGCGCCCGGAACCGGGTCAGCAGGTCTGTGCGGACCAGCGCGGACCGGTTGAACTTCACGGTCTGGGGCTTCGGCAGCAAGTCCGACAGGGCCCGCTCAAGGCGCACCAGCCACGGATCAACTGCGTAGGTCAGCAGGTCCAGCGAACGCTGCTCGATGTTGCTGTAGGTCAGTGAGCCGCCGGTCTCGTACCCGAAGATCTCGGCGAATCCGGGGCCGAAGATCCGGCAGCACTCGGCGGCGGTGTAGTTGTTCGTCTCCAGGAACTGGGATTCATTCGGAGCGATCTGGATCGACTGGTACTTCCAGCCGCCACCCAGCACCGCAGGCTCTCGCCGGCCGTGCACGGCAGCCATGAACCGCTCCTTCGCGGTCATCGCCTGCTTCTGATCCAGGGCCTGGTCGGTGGTCAGCACCCCCGATGGGTGCGCGCCGTCCTGGAACCACTGGGCGCCGAACTGCAAGGCCGAGATGCCCGTGCCGATCGTCAGCGCATGCACCGCGATCGGCGACAAGCCCAGCAGCCGACCCGGCGTCGGATGGAAACGCTTGTGCCAGACCTCGCCGCGGGACACCTGCTCGCCGTTGAACCGCCAAGCCGGCTGGCCGTCGTCGTCCAGCCACACGCCCACCAGATCCGGGTGCTGCAACTGGATCAGCGTCGGCGTGCCCCGGGTCGGGTTCCGCTTGCCGATCGCGCCGTACACGTTGCCACGCAGCATCGCCGAGTACACGTACTGCGAGCACCAGTCCGGCAGGCCGTACCCGTCGCCACCCAGGTCCGTCATCCACGACGGCATCGCAGCCGTCTCCCGCGGCTTTGGGAAGTAGTTCAGCGGCATCGTCTCCGCGACCGAAGCCACCAGGTTCACGCACGCCCAGATCGCCAGCTTCTGCAGCGACGACTCCGTGCGCGACAGGTCCACGCGGGCAAAGCTGCTGCCCTGCATCGAGTTCGGCGGGATCGGCGGCTCGGCCGTCCACGCTCGCCGCTCAGCACGACCCAACACAAAGCTCACTGCGGCCTCCTACCGGCCGCCACGCGACCCGCTACCTGATCTGCCAGCACCAACGCGCCAGCCGTAAGGAAGCCGGCAGGCGGCCACGCCAGCCACGCTCCATACGAGACGAGCAACAGGCCCAGCAGAGCCGGGAACGCCCGCCAAGCGGCTGCCACCAGGACTCCGGCCGCGCCAGCCACACGAACGGCCAGGGGCTCCTTGCTGGCCATGCGAGCCCCCTTCACCAGATGTTGTTGAGCGGATCTGAGTCTTCTTCCTCCGGCCGCGTCACCCAGCCCCAACGGGCCAGCGTCACGCCGACCAGCGGGCTGATGTCCACGGAGACGCCCCGCCGGGACCACGCCGACGCGTCACCCAGCGGCCGCAACTCCGCGCCCGCCAGGGCGGCTGACAGCGGCGCCTGATCCAGATGCACCGTCGTCTGATCCGTCACGGAGTCGATGAACTGGCCGGTGGCCTGCCCGATCTCCCGGGTCTTCGGCGCCGTCACCTCCATGTCGAGCTCGCGCTCCAAGTCGGCAATGAGCGAACCGGCCGGGCCGCCCGCATCCACCACCCACGCTGCAGGCTGCCACTTCTCGTGCAGCTCCTTGGCCCGCGCCACCACCCAGCCCGTACCGGGTCGGTGGTCGACGACCTCGACGTGCACGACCTCGCCCGACTGGCCAGCCACACAGATCGCCGCGTGCGAGCGTTCCGGCGTCGCGTCAATGGCGAACACCACCGGGTCCGCCGGACGCGACGAGCCGTCCGCCAGGGCCCGCCACGCGTCCTCACCAACCACCGACCACGTGTCCGCAGCATCCGACGGGTACGCGCCGTGACCGAGGCGCTCACGGGCGAAGACCAGCTCGCCCATCGACAGCAGCTCGTTACGGACGTGCTCCGGCGTGATGCGAATGCCCAGCGCCGGGTTCGCCCTGGCGTGAGACCGCGGGTCGTCGATGTCGTCGTGGTCCGTACAGTCCGGGCGGCACTCGTCCGCGTGCGGGCTGATCGACCACTCGAAGTACGCCAGGCTGGGATCTGGCTCCCCGGATTCCGCAGCAGCCAGCGCACGGCGCCTCAACCGGCCAAGCTGCGCCGACGGAGACCCGATACCAGCAGACCCGAGGTACCAGATCTGCGGGTTCGGAACCGCGGCCATCGTCGGCATCAGCGCGCCCATAGCCTCGTCACCGAGGATCATCGCCTCGTCGAGGATGTTGCAGTCCCCGGTGAAGCCACGACCCGAGCCGCCCGAGCGGGCAAGGAAACGAAGGCGCTGCCCGCCAATCAGCTCGATCGCTTCCTCACCCGTCGTCCGCCGCACCCGGGCCACGCGCTTCCGCAGCTGGTCGCAGTTCACGATGAGCGACTCAATCCTGCGGAACGCTTCGATGCTGGTCTTGAACTCATGGGCGCTGTGCAGGATCAGCTTCTCGCCCAGCAAGAACAGCCCGGCGAGCTCGCGGGCCTCGATGATGCCGCCCTTACCGTTCTGGCGCGGGACGTTAACGACGCACTCGAACGCCGCCCACTTCCCGTCGCCCCGCTCCCGCAGACCCTGGTCGAGGACGAGCTGCTGCCACGGGTCGAGCCGCAGACCCGCTATCGCAGCGAGCTCGGCGGCTTCCTGACCTGACGAGGACAAGAACACCGGCGGTACGGTCGTCACCCGCGGGGTTTGGCAGCCGAGCAGAACGTCACCCGGTGCGGCGGGCCTCTCGCTTACGACGGAGCTCATCGAGTGCGTCCCCCTCCTCGCCCACCGGGGCCAGCTTCCGCACGTCCGCCATCACCGCGCGCAGCTCACGCGCGACCACCGCGGCTGCCGTTGGGGCGTCGGTGCCGTCCATCTGCCGGGCAAGATCGATCGCAACGGCGACCAGACCCGGCGCAGCCTGCTCCGCGCGCAGCGAATCGATCTCCGCGCGGATCGCGTCCTCAACCCCCGGCATGCGGCACCCCCGACCCGCTCGCTAAATCAGATCTGCGTCCAGATGCGAAATAGGGAAGGTGACACACGGTGACGTCACAGAGAGTGACGCCACTAAAATGAATCTGCGTCCAGATGGGTCAAGATCGCCTTTCAAATTGATCACGCAAAAAATCGGGCGAGAAGGGCGTTTGGGTCGCCCGCTCCTCCACTCAAAGAAGGGTCAGCCGGCCCCGGGCCGATCATGGTTCGCCCTGGTCGCGCACCCCCGGCCACCCGTTCGAGGTCGCCCAGCGTGGCCCGTCGGCATCGGCCGGCCACCGCATCACGCGAAGCAACCCGCCATGGGTGATCGTGAACCCCGGCTCGTCACCACGACCGGGACGCCTGGGGCATCACATCGCGTGACGACCACCGCCTGCGCTGCTGGTACCAGCGCGTGACGACGGCCTCCATGCCGGACTGTCGCATGTCCTTGACTCGCTGCTCGACGATGGCCCGACCAGGGTCGACGACCACGATGCGGGCACCGAGCCGCTTGTACTGAGCCATGGCCTTAGCCTGCGGCATCGTGTGGATCAGGTACACGTCAGTGGTATCGAGGTGCTTGAACGCCTCGTACATCGCTGCCTGCCGGGCCCGGTGAACGACCTTCAGCAGCGTGTCGCTGTGGCTGTGGTGGTCAGCACCTGGGCCGGCCATGGCCAGCGCCATCAGGTCCAGGTCGATGACGACGTCGACGGCCTTGGCGTGGGCCCGGATCCAACTGGACTTGCCTGCGGCTGGCGGCCCAGTGACGACGTACAGCACCGGACGTCACCACCTGCGGGACGCTACGGCTGGCGCCATGGTGAGCTTGTTGCCCCTCGCCGAGTTGCACCGGCGGTGCGCGCTGCGGGCGTTGGCGGGATCAAGCAGGTCGCCACCCCGCGAGAGCGGGATGGCGTGGTCCAGCGTGAAGGCGGCCGGGTGCTTGCCGGCCTCGGGCCCGGTGATCCAGTAGGCGATCTCTTCGCCGCACAGCCAGCACGGCAGGCCCATGGCCCGCTGGTCGGCGCACAGCTGGCGGTAGGGGCGCCCGTTTCGGGGGTTGCCAGCCACGGGCGCCACCTCCCGCTGGGGTCAGCCTTGGTTCATGAGGTCGTCGGTGACCTGGTCGATGGCCTGTTGCAGCTCGTCGGGGCTCATGTAGCCGCAGGCATCCTGGCCTGCCGTGGCGTCGAGGCTGCTGGAGTCGTCCTGCAGTTCGCTTTCGATCCAGGCCCGGCAGTCCCCGGTGATGGCCAGGGCGCCGCTGGAGACGCTGGGTAGGGCACTCTCCATGGCCTTGCCGAGCTGTTCCTCGGTCACCTCGCCGACGATGCGCTCCAACGTCTTGTTGTCGACGCCTTCACACTCAGCGGGCCGGCTGCCTTCCTCGGCCTTGTCGCCGGCCTTGACGGCGGTGTCGAGCTGCTTGGCCATGGCGGCCTTGCAGGCTGCAACGTCGGGCTCGCTGCCGCCGCTGCATGCGGTAAGCGGGGCGAGGAGCAGGGCCGCGGTGACGGCGGCGGTACGGATTCGCATGGTCCCCCCAGGACGGTCTGTGCGCGTCCGGCCAGTGTGGGGCGGCTGATGCGTGTTGGGCAGTGCTTGTTCCGCTTGTGGCTGGTCTGTGACCGTTCAGTGACCGCCTTGGGGCTTACACGCTCTGCGCGGCGTGCACGAGCGCGGGAATGACATATGCGGCGAACGCGGCCGCGAGGAAGCGAACGCGGTCGAACGGCGGGCTGTTGGGGGCGAGGACTGCGATGGCGGCGAGGATGAGGGCGGCGAGGTAGCAGATCAGCTCGAGCATGCCTTCTCCTTGGGTGGTGGTGGCCCGCCGGCAACCCCTACCGGCGGGCCGTTCGCGCCGCCGGGGGGAAGTCGCGGCGCGGCTTGGGGAGGTCAGATGATGCTCAGGGCACCGGACTGGCGGACGATGTTCTCGGGGCCAGCAGGATCGACAGCGACCCACACCCGGTAGTCGCCGCGGGTGAGGGCGATCGCGCCGCCGTCCGGCCCGATGAGGAGCCTTGCGACGTCGTCGACCCACTCGGCGGTCTGCCACTCCGATTCGGACGGGTTCTCGGCGTGCGCCACGATGGCGATACGTACTGGTGCCCCGGTCAGGTCCACTCCGGCGGGTGCAGTGATGGGCACGTGCAGGTACTCCGTGGACGAGCTGGGGATCACCACAGGGCGTCTACCTCCCAGTCGCTGGCGTGGGGTGCTTGCGCGGCCCAGGTGGGCCCGTATGGCTCCCCGACCATCCATGTGGCGTAGGGGGCGCCGACGGAGACGTCAACGTCATCGTCCGTTGAGGTCGTCGTCCCGCTGGCCGTGAGGGTGGCCGTGGCGGCGAGTTGCGCGGTGCTGGTGCTAGCCGTGGCCCCTGCCGCGGTAAGGGCGGCTGTGGCCGTGAGGGTGGCGGTTCCGGGCGGCGTGCCGGTCGTCCCGTCGGCAGTCAGGACGGCTACGGCGGTGAGGGCCGCTGCTCCGTCGTGGGCGACGAGGCCCTGCGCGGTGAGGGCGGCGGTGGCGGCCAGGCCCGCAACAGCGATGGCTGCACGCTGGCCGATCGCGGTGAGGGTCGCGGTGGCCGCGAGGGCGGTGTTGCCGACTGCAGTGGTCTGCCCGGACGCGGCCAGGGACGCCGTCGCGGCGAGGCTCGCTGTCCCGGTCGTGGCCCGGGTGCCGTCGGCCGTAAGGCCAGCCGTGGGCGCGAGGGCCGCACTGCCCGTGGTGGCGCGCAGCCCTGACGTGGACAGGGAGGCGGTCGCGGTGAGCGCAGCGGCGCCCGCAGTAGCCCGGAGGCCGCTGGCCGCCAGTGTGGCGGTGCCCGAGAGTGCCGCATCGCCCGTGGCACCGCTGGTGACGTCCGCAGCGGAGAAGTCGTCGAATCTGATCGTGCCGGGCGTGTCCGAGCGGAGGCCAACGCTCGTGCCGGTCGTGACGGCCGTGTCGGTGACCGAGACGCGCTGGACGCCGTTGACGTAGCCCTTGATCGTCGATCCGACGGCCTGAACCTTCGCCACGTCGCCCGACACGGCCGCCCCGGCAAAGGAGCCGATGCTGGTGAAGGAGCCGCCGACGTTGCTGAACAAGTTCCAGCTCGACCCGTCGTTGCGCCACAGGTAGCCGCTGGTGAAGGTGCTGTTGCCTCGGCACCACACGCCCTGGCTCGCTGCCGCGGCAACGGCGATGGTGACCTGCGCGGAGTGGTCGGAGCTGTCCATCGCCGTCGCGGCGCGCAGCACGACGGTCCCGGTCGAGACACCCGGGCTGAGCCTGCTGGAGGCGATCGACCAGTCGCCCGTGACCTCCACCCACCCGGCGCCCAAGCTGCTGCTGTCGGCCCTGTTGAAGTCGTCGGTGAAGGTCGCCATGGCCCCTCCCCGTCAGGGGATCACGCAGACTGCGGTGTTAGCGCAGCCGTGAGCGTGGACAGCGTGAAGGAGTCAGAGGACGCCCAGGCGCGCGACGCGGTCAGCGCCACTGTGAACAGCAGCGTCCCGGACGTAGAGGCGGTCCACACGGAGATGTGGGTGAGCGTCTCCGACGTGCCGCCGTTCGTCCACGCCGAAGGCGGCGTGCCCAGCGACAGGGCCGACCCCGACGACGACGAGGAGAACACGAACGAGTTGCGGGTCGTGGAGCCCACGCTGACGTTGGCGGTGCCTGCCGCACCGGGATCCCCCGTGTGCAACTGAACGAAAGTGCCGGCGACCGCGCTGTACGCCGCGCCGCCGTTGCCGGTGGTGCGGAGCGTGTTCAGCCAGCCCGACACGGTGGCGGGGGCGAGTCCTGCGGTCACTGCTCGACCTCCTCGGTCTCAGCCTCGGGCTCGGGCTGGGCCGGGGTGACCTCGCCGGACGCTTCGATGGTCAGTGCGAACGCGTGCTCTTCCGCCACGGCGCGGCCTCCTCAGGTTGTGACCCGCTGCCCGGCCCTGGAGACACCGGGCAGCGGGAGAGAACGCCTCGCGGCGGGAGCGGTCGGCTCAGAACCAGCCGCGAGGACAACTAGGCGGCGGCCGTACCGCGTATGGCCGACAGTCCGAGGCGGGCGAGCGAGCGCCAGACGGGCAGATGCTCGTCGGTGGCGCCCCCAAGGTCGATCGCGCACTTGGCTGCCTCACGGATCTCGGCGAGCTCGGCGTCGGTCAGCTTCAGAGTGTGGGTGATGACCTGCTCTGTGGAGAAGTCCACGACGCCTCCTCAGGCGGCCTTGCGGGGCCGGCCGTGGCGAACCTGCGCTGCCCGTTCGACGGTGGGCAGGTGGTAGAGCGGTTCGCCCCCTGCGATGGGCATGGGCTCGATCTTCTGTCGATGGACCCAGACGCGGATGGTGGCGGGCTTCACGCCGGCTGCTCGGGCGGCTTGCCAGATGTTGCCGAGGTGATCGCGGTTGTCAACGTCGATCACCCGCGGGTTGGGGAAGTCGACCATTGCACCTCCCCCGGATACGCAAAGACCCCCGCCGGAAGTTCACAGCGGGGGTCTCGGTGGCTTGTGAGTTGCGTGTTCCATTGAACGATTTGGAGATTACAGTTTTGTCAAGCCCTTCGCAAGCAGGACTCACAGGTCACCCGCGCTGGAAGAAGTCCTGTCCGTCTGGGACGACTGAGGCTGTCCACGTGGGGACGCCGTGCTCTTCTCGTAGCGCCAGGATGTGATCCTGCAGGGCCTTTCCGGGGTGGAAGTACTCTCCGTTGGCCCGGAGGTCGGCGAACTGCCGGTGTAGTTCGCGTTCCAAAATCTCCCCGCCAGGCGTAAGGGCCAGCACCTCGTTAGGTCGCAGGGTGGTGAAGCGGGTATCGAGCGCCATGCTCGTCCCGATCTTGATCAGGTGCCCGATCCGCACGTAGTAGATCCAGCACTGCCGGTCCCCTGCTTCGCGCGGGCCCTTCTTCCACCGCGGCACATCGCCAGGCGCCACAGGCTCTTCCTTCAGAGCCTCGCTGTAATGCCACTGCCCCAGCTTGGTGGCGATCTCGATGGCACGGTCGTCTATCTCGACGCCGGCCTGCTCCATCTTGTGAATGGTGATCAGGATGTGCGTGCGAGCCGGATCGTCCCGATCGACACGCGACGAGTAGGGGATCCGGTCTCCGCTGTTCCCGCCTATCCCTCTGGGGCGGTACGGGTTCCGAACGAGAGCTTCGGTCCTGCCATGCTTGGCCACGTCGATCTCCTATTTAGATCGGCCAGGCCCCGGGACGGTTACCGCCGTCGCCGGGGTCAACGTTGAATTGTCTCAGCCGCCACGGACAACGGGCTGCGGTCGCTGTCGCCGTTCCGTCACACTGCGTCTATGGGCGTGGTGGTGACGGTGCAGGCGGACACGGAGGCTGAGTGTGCTGTGTTGATCGCCCGCGCCTGCGAACTTCTGAACCTGCGGCCATCGCTCGGCCCGCTCCACACGGCGGCCACCGGCCGGTGGATGGCCCGCGCTACCGTGAACGACGCGGCCCCCGCCGATTCCCGCGGCGGGGGCCGTCCTGTGCCTCAGGGCTTGCAGCCCGGGTAGGCCTCGCCGATGCCGCACTCGCGGTAGGTCGGCTTGGACACTTCGAAGCGGTGCGTGACGCCCCTGCTGTCGCGGGTGGTGAGCCACAGTCGGGCCTTGCAGTGGCCGGTGCAGTCCCACCGCTTGAACTCGCGGGCGGTGACGGTCCCGGACGGGCCGACGGCCTCCGGGTTGCAGGTGCCAGCGGTGAGGGCGATGACGGCGGCGGGTATGGCGAGGACGGCGAGGGTCCTGCGGGTTTGGGTGGTCCTGGGCATGGCGTTCTCCTTGGCTTGAGGGTTGAGGGTCAGGCGGCTTCGCCGGTGCCGGAGCAGACGGAGCAGTCGATCCAGCCGTCGCCGTAGAGCCGGGATTCGATCTCGAAGCCTTTGGCGCCTTCGCAGGCGAGGCAGGGGTCTTCGATGGGCTGTTCGTCCCAGCCTCCGGCTTGGGCTTCCCATGCGGTGGTGAGGGCTACGGCGCTGGCGGCTCCGGCGGCCTTCTTGACGGGCTTGACGACGGCGTTGCGGGCGCCGCGGCGGACGGCCCGCTTGGCCCGGGTCTTCTGCTTGCGGAGGGCGGGCTTGGCGATGCGCCGCCAGTAGATCCCGCCGATCTGCTTCACGTCGGCGAGGGTGACCTCGGGGACGAGGATCCCTTCGAGGACGACGCTGCTGATGACGATCCGGAAGGTGTCGTCATCGTTGGCGGTCTTCCGTCCGCTGCTGCTCTTGAGGATCTGGTCGACGACCCGGTTGGTGATGATCGGGTCTTCCCAGGTGCAGCCGACGAGGCAGTTGAAGGTGGCGGGCCAGCCGGGGATGGGGCCGGCGGTGTCGAGGGTGTAGGAGGCCATGTCGCATTCGGGGCACCGGTAGGGCTGCCCGTTGAGCGTCATGGCCTGGATCTTCAGGGTGGTCACTGGCCGACCTGCTCGCTGTCGCCGAGGAGGATCTTGGAGGCGGCGTCGATGCCGGCGAGGTCGGGGTGGACGTTGAGCATCTGCCGGTGCGCGTGGGCGGCCAGGAGCTGGGCGGCGTAGGCGGCGTCCTTGGTGGTCTCGGCGACTCGCTCGGCGGTCTTGCCGCGCAACGCTTCGATCTGGATGCCGTGCCGGTGGTCCTCACGGGTCTTCTCCATGGCCCGCTGGTGGTCGAGTTCGGCCCGGAGGTCGTCGCGCCAGTAGCGGGAGCACACGGCGTACACGGCGATGGTGGCGAGGAGCCACAGCAGGATGGGGAGGGCCAGGCCGTCGCTGTAGGCGGCGACTCCGGCGGTCGCGAACGCCCCCGCCCCCGCAAAGGACAGGGCGGTGATGGTGGGGTTGGAGTTCTCGCCCCCGGCGGAGGCGATGCCGAAGCCGGCGGATCCGACGGCGAACGCGCCCATGAGGATGGCGGCGCCGATCGAGTGTTCGGCTCCGTCGGCGTTCCAGGCTCGGGCGGCGATGAGGACGGTCGTGGTGGTGATGGCGGGCGCGACGCGGGGCGTCCAGTGGCGGATCCCGCTGGTGCGGGCGAGCGGCTCCATGATGGTCATCTCCGGGGTGACTGGGGTTGGACCGGGCTTGGGAACGTGCAGGTCAGGCCGTGGACGGAGGCTGGACAGCGGGGTGTCGGGGCGGGGCTTGGACAGGTCGGCTGTCCAGGGTGTGTCCAGCGCGTGACCTGCGGTTTTGTGGCTGCTGTCCAGCCTCAGCCATGGGTCATTTCAGGGCATTGCGGGCGTCGGTGATGTCACTGAGGGTGTAGCCGTTGGGCCGCGTCCCGTCGACCTCGGGGAGCCGCTTCGGCTCGAGGACGGCGCCCTTGGCGACGATCTCGGCCTTGATGGCCTTGCCGACGCGGGTCGCCCACGCCGTGTCGATCTCGCCGTCCTTCCGCCCGTACCGGCGGGGGTCGATCGCGGCGAAGCCTTCGCAGACTTCGGCGTTGGTGACGTTGCCGCGGCCGGTGGCCTTGGCCAGGCCCTCCAGGCGCTCCAGGACGTCGCCCGGCAGGATGCGGCCGTTGCCGCGCTCCCCGCCTGCTGCTGAGGACACGCCGGTCCACGAGGCGAGGAGGGACTCGATCGGGTCGAGGAACTGCCCCGGCAGCCGACCGGCAGCCTCACGGATGCGGTACGCCTCCTCGGCGACCTGCCGCTTCTCGTCGGGCTTCACGAGGTAGGAGCGGGCCTCGATCACGCCGGTCTCGGGGGTGGCGAGGAAGTGCCGACCGGGCTGGTTGATCGGAATACGGGAGGCGTCGTAGCCCTGTCCGGCCATGCCGTCGCCGAGGATTGTGTTGGATGCCTGCGCCGACTCGGTGTTCATGGCGGCCCGCCCGACGTGGTTCTGGCGGAGCCGGCCGCGAACGACGTCAACCTCGGGAACCTGCGTGAGGCTGATCAGGATGATGCCGAGGGCGGCGCCGACAGCGGCGATCTGCGACAGGTTCTCGGTGATCTCGTCGGCCCAGGGGCTGGTGCCCTTGGGGGTGTAGGTGGCGAGTTCGTCGACGACGATGAGCTCGCGTCCACCGAGGAGCCGCATGGCCTCCTCGTAGTTGTCGTCGTCGATCTTCTCCCAGCCGTACTCGTCGAGGAGGTCGGAGCGGCGGTCCATCTCCTGCACGACGGCGCGCAGGAACATGGCGAGCCGTTCCGCGTTCCTCTTGACGAACGTAGCGAGCAGGGGCGCGAACGGGTTGTGCTCGGCGGTGCCCTTGCCGTCGAAGACCCGCACGTTGACCCACGGGTCCTTCGCCACGCCGATGAGGATGTTGGCGAGGAGCATGCCCTTGCCGCGGCGGGTGGCGCCCCCGGCGAGGAGGCTGGTGTCACGGATGTACAGGTCGATGGGGTTGCCGCGCTTGCCGAACGAGGGGGTCACACCGTCTCGCCACGTGTCGATCTTGCCCTTGTGGTCGAGGATCGGGGAGCGGCGGACCACGTTGAACGGGTCCTCGCTGGACACCCACACCTTCAGGCGGGACTCGCTGCTGCCGGGGCTGCGGTCAATGTCGAGGTCCATCCAGTCGACGTGGACACCGATCGCGGACGCAACCTGCTGCTTCTTCGCGAGGGCGGCGGAGGCCGGGATGCCCGAGGGTAGGTCAACGATGGTGGCGGTGCCGGGCCCGTCACTGTGCGGTATCCCCACGCCACGGATCTCCTCCGCGCGCTTCTCGGGCACGACGCCAGCCTCGACGAGGACACGCCGCATGGTGTCCTCGCCCAGCTGCGACGGGCGACGCGGCGCCTTCACCTCAGGCTTTGCGGGCGTCTCCGGCCGGCCGTGCCACGCGCCGACAGCGGTGAACGCGACAGCCAGAAGGATCTGCACCCACAGTCCGCCCATGAAGACCGTGCCGGCGACGGCACCAGCCGTGACGACGGGCACGCCGATACCGGCCCAGATGGCAGTCTTCTTCAGGTGCTTGCGCTTGTGCAGCTTGTACTCAGCGCGGTGGTGGTCCTTCAGCGCCTTGGCCTTCATCTCCTTGCCCGGGTTCCCGTTGGCCTCCTTGATGGCGGCGCGGGCCGAGGCGATCAGCTGCGGGTAGTCCTCACGGTGGGCGGCGATCCAGCGTCGGCCGAGGTTGCGGTAGCCGCGCACGGACCAGCCCATGTAGTAGGGGGCGTGGGTGACGTGGTGGATGGCCCAGTCGAGGGCGTTGGCCCGGTGGTAGTCGGCGTGCTGCTTCAGGGCGGTGCCCGACTGCATCCAGGCGGGGCGCGGGCGGGGCACCCGCTCCTCGCGTACCGGCTCGGTCTCGTCCTTGACGAGGCTGAGCGCGGGCCGCGACTCGGGGTCCGGCAGGGGCGGAACGGCGGTCTCAGTCATGGCGGGTTCAGTCCTTCTCGGCGGGGGCGGCGGGGTCAGTTCTCGCGCTCGGCACGGACGGCGTCGCGGAGCCGGATGAGGTACTCGTTGCGGCCTCCGCCGACGGCGGTCTTCACGTTGGAGACGCTGAGCTTTGCGGCGTCTCCGAGTCCGTCGGCGAGGCGGCGGACGGCGTCGAGGTCGGCCTCGTCGAGGGGCTTCAGCGGGGCCTTGGTGGCGCGGCCTCGAATGCCGCGCTTCCCTTTACCCCCAAGGGCTGTACGGCCCTGAGAGGTGCCGCGGGGAAGGCGTCGGGCGTTTGAGTCTCCGCCGCCGTCCGGGTCACCGTGCGGGGCTCCTGCGGTGGCTCCGCCGGGGTTTCCGTCATCGCCCCAACCGGGCCCGAAGACGTCCTCCAGGAAGCGGTCTATGGCGTCGGCTTCCGGGGTGGCGTCGGGGCCCGCGACGGCCTTCGCCATGCGCGCCCGGGACGCCGTGGCCATCTGCTCCAGGCTCGCCGTCACGCCCCGCTTGTGGGTGCCGTTGACGATGAACCACGCCTGGCTGAAGGCGTCCTCTTCCGAGAGGGTGCCGAAGGGTGCGGCAGAGATCAGCCGGTCGGCGATCCTCTGCACGTCCTTCCAGTCGCTGCGGCGCTGCTTGTCGTGCTTCCGGCGCGCCTTGGCCTCCTTACGGCCGGCACCGGACCGGGTCGCGGTGGACATCGCCATGACCCACTGGCGGATCTCGGCGAACATCGGGCCGCCGAGGGTGACGCCGGCCAGGCCCCACGCCGCGGCAGGCGCGATGCTGGCGCCGTACTCGTAGTTGATGTGGGCTGCGTATCCGGCGGCCGTCACGGTCAGGACCCGCAATATCCAGCGGACCCAGCCGGGCAGCCCCTTGGCGTCGGCGTACCGGACGCCGGCGAACGCGACCCAGGCCCCGCCCTCGATCGCGATCGGGACGGTGAGCATCATCGGGCTGATGGCCACGAAGTGGATGAACTGTGCGGGCAGGGACGCCAGCACGGAGGCGGTGACCAGGGCGGTGGTGCCGCGGCCGTAGGCGTTGGCGGGCTCGGTGATGCTGGCCCAGGTGGCGGCGCGCTCCTTGCGCCGGTTGGCGCGGTCCTTACGGCGCTGCAGCTGCTCGGCGCGCGCTTCGGCCTTGTCGGCGAGCCGGTTCTGCCGGCGCCGCTCGTCCTCTATCTGCCGCTGCCGTGCGATGCGCTCGGCGCGGGCGTCGTCGTCCTTGCGCTGCTGCTCGCGCTCGGCCGCACTGTTGAGCCGGCGCTCTTCGCTCCAGCTGCTCATCGGTTCGTTCCCTTCGTGAAGTGAGGCGCCGGTCGGTGGGTCTACTTGGCGTGCTGGTGGCTGCGGTGCCCGATGAGGTGGGCTCCGGCAACCAGGGCGATGGCGAGCTGGCCGACCGTGCTCGTCACGACCGCCACAGCGACGGTGACGAGGGCGGCGAGGATCACCGGGTAGCTGAGGGCGAGCGCCACCAGCGCGACGATCAGAACAAGGGCGCACTTCGGCATGACGGTCCTTCCATCGGTCGAGGCGGGGTGTCTGGTCGGATCTCCGGCCGTCAGGGGGTGCAGGGTCCTGACGCCCGGGCTACCAGCCGGCAGCGAGCTGGATCGGTCAGAAGCCGTCGCCGTTCTCGCGAACCTCGCGGGCGCTCAGGATCCGGTCGTCCGGGGCGGTGGTGCACCAGTAGACGGGCTCGGCGTTGCCCTTCGGGTCGAAGGCCTCGGTCTGCCGCCAGACGTCGCCGTTGGCGTCGGTGAGGCGGGTCGGGGTGTTGTTGTCGTTGCGGCCCATGGCGGGCTCCCTTCGGGTTGGGGTGGTGGTGCGTGGGGTGGTGCGCCGGGCCGCGGGTGGGGGTGGTCGCCGCGGCCCGGCAGCTAGTCGTCGTCCTGGGGCTTGATCGGGTCCTCGTCGCGTTGCCCGCACCAGTCGCAGGCCGTGAACATCGGACTCGGCTCTCAGGCCGCGGCCTGGAACCGACGCGTCGCCGAGTGCAGCTGGATCACGTCGGCCGACTTCGGCGGCGGGGGCGGGATCGGCGGGATCGACGGGTTGTCCTCCGCCCCGCCGTGCGCCAGGTACAGGGCGATGTCGGCGGCGATCTCCTCCGCCTCCCAGCGGGCGATGACGCCGATCGTCCGGTCCAGCAGCTCGACCAGCTCGGGCTCCGGCGGCACGTCGTGGACGACGCGGACGTGCGAGGCCAGGTCGTGGGCGCGCTCGTCGGCGGCGGACAGCAGGTACGGGGGCGGGGTCAGGGCGGTGGTCACGATGCGATCTCCTCGGTGGGGTGGGGGGTGCCGGTCAGGAAGGCGGTGACGGCGCTTTGGGGGATGCGGATGGCTCCGCCTCGCCGCGTGTCCTCGACGGGTCGGGGCTGGCCGTAGCGGATCGCCGGCAGCTCGCCGTTGGCGATCCAGCGGTAGATCGTCGGCTTGGAGACGCGCAGCGCTGCCGCGGCCTCCCCCACGGTCAGCAGGTTCTTGCTGGCAGGCAGCATTAAGCGCTCCAATCCAGGAGTGGCGGTCTGACTTCTCTACTGTAGGTGGTTTCTTGAGAAGTGCCAACCGTCTCGCATGCACTGATGCCTACAGAGAGCTCCGACGCCTGCCGTGGCCAGGGCTTATCGTTGGGGGAATTGCTGGATGCCTCAAGAGATGTCGCGCACTGGAGGAGCTGGGAGTGACCGACCCCGGGTGGACTGGATCGTCAACGCCGTACCTCAAGCCCTCCATGGGCGACACCTGGCAGCAGGAGGCAGCCACCGCAGGCGGGCGCGGCGGTCAGCGGATCCTCTTCGCTGGCGAAGTCAACGCACCCGCCGAAATCGCACGCGCGCTCGGCGTGGCACCCGGGACAGCTGTCGGCACAAGGCGCCGCCTCGTCCTGCTTGACGACCGACCTGTGGAAGTTGCCGACTCCTACTGGCCGGCCGACGTGGCGCGCGGCACGGCCTTGACCGAGCAGCGGAAGATCCGAGGCGGGGCTGTCTCGCTACTCACAGAACTCGGTTATACGCCGGGCTCGGTGGACGAGCGGATCGCCACGCGCCCTCCCACGCGACAGGAGCTGCAAGACCTGCGCATCGCCGACGAGGCCGAGTGGGTTCTCACCCTCACTCGCGTCATCGCCAACCAAGACGGCACCCCTTACGAGGTCACCGCGATGGTCATGCCCGGCCGCATTGGGCGGCTCAACTACTCAATGAAGGTCGACTGACATGACTGACGAACACGAGGACGAGACCACCGTCTGGTCAACCCAGGACCAGATCGCTTCCTACCTGCGAGACAGGATCCTTTCGGGGGACATCCCGCCCGGAGAGAAGCTGCCTTCCAGCAGAGATCTCACCGCGCAGTTTGGCGCCGCCTCGCAGACCATCCGAAACGCCGTCATCACCCTGGAAAAGGAGGGGCTGGCGTACTCCCGGCAGGGACTGGGCGTGATGGCGCGCAAGCATCCGCAGCAGACGATGGAGCCAGCCAGCTACAAGACTCCGCCCACGGATGGCGGCAAGTACCAGTGGATCAGCGCTGCCGAGAAGAAGGGTTCCACGGGCAAGAGCGAGCTGCTGGCCGTCGAGTCGGTCGTCCCGCCGAAGGCTGTGCGTGAAGCGTTCGGCTTGGCGGACGACGAGAAGGCGCTGCTGCGTCGCCAGGTTCTGTTCCTGGACGACAAGCCGTGCGAGCTGGTCGAGGTCTACGTCCCGCTAGAGCTTGCCCAGGGCACTCCGATCGCCGAGAAGCGTAAGGTGCGCGGTGGCGTGGGACGGGTGCTGGCGGAAGCCGGCCTCCCGCCGGTGCGCTGCGTCGACAGGGTCTCGGCTCGCTGGCCGACCCCGGAGCAGGCCCGCGCGCTGAAGATGCCGACCAAGCTGCCCGTGCTGCGCACCTTCCGCGTGACCTACAGCGTGGATGACCGGCCGATCCAGGTGGAAATCATGGCGAAGGCGGGCCATCTCTACGAGCTGCAGTACGAGTTCTGACCTGGCCGTTCGTAAGCCCCGGCGAGATGGCCGCCGGGGCTTCGTCGTGCCTGATACAAACGAGAACGTTGCGCACTTCTCAACAAACCTCCTACAGTTGCCGGTGTGAGGGTGGCTTCCGCCACACGCACGGATAGGAGCGTCATGCCCAAGTCCACCGAACGCACCGCGCTCTACCGACTGTTCGGCGACGACGACCAACTGCTCTACGTCGGCATCTCGTCCAACCCGAAGCGCCGCTGGCGAGACCACGCCAACCAGAAGCACTGGTGGCCGGAGGTCGCCGAAAAGACCATCGAATGGTTCGAAAGCAGGGCTCTCGCCGAGGAGGCCGAGCGAACCGAAGTCGGCGAACGTCGCCCCCGCTACAACCGAAACCACAACGGGGAACGCCGCTGGGAACTGCAGAACGAAGACATCAGACGGCAGCGGCCCAAGCGAACCCCATCGCCGTGGACACCCCGGAGAGACTTCATCGACTGGACGTCGTAAACGCGAACGGCCGGACGGTCATCACCCGTCCGGCCGGTCAACCAGCGGTCATCACCCGCTGATCAAGAAACCCAACCTCTTCCCAGAGAGAAGGTCTACATGAGCGTATCGCAGATCTCCGCTGCTCAGCAGTCGACCGAGTCGACGTCGCCCCTGTCCCTGCTCGCCAACCTGTGGTCCTCCGTCCCGCTGGACTTCCTCCTGGCTGCGGCTGACGCGGAGGTGCAGGAGGTCACGCCGGAGGACATGGTCGACGACGACGGCCCGGTCGTGGATTGGGAGAAGTTCATGGGCTATGGCGCGACCCGGCGTGGCGGGCATGTGGCGCTGGTGATGCCGGCGGGTCGTCCGCCGGCTGAGCGGGACTCGATCGCTCGCGACCTCCTGGCGCGGATGCGGGGCGTGGCCTTGCCGGGTCAGCGGCCGGCGCTGGTCGCCTAGCCCCAGACGCAACGAAGCGGCCCGTCCCCGGTGTGGGGGCGGGCCGCTGTCGTGTTCAGTGCTGCCAGGGTCTGCCGGGGTCGACGTCGGGAAGGCGGGGCTCGCGGGCGCGCTGGTCCCAGGTGAAGCGCAGCCACCAGCAGCGGGCCGCAGCGACAGCGGAGATGAGGCCGAGGATGCCAGCCCCAACTTGCCCGTCCTTCACCAGGGCGAGCAGCCCGCCAAGGGCGAACAGAGTGAGCCAGAACGCTACGAGGCTTAGCAGGAACTTCTTCACGATGACCGCCCCCTGGTGTGGTGTGGCTGAATGATGGCGCTTGGGTGGATGCGTGGCTACCGGTTCGCCTTGATCACGCCGCGGCCCTCGTCGGGGTGAGGTTGAACAGCTGTTCGCGGTCGCGTTGGGTGCCGCAGCGGGGGCACTGCTGGGCGGTGGTGGAGATGGTGACCTTGAGGACGGCCTCGCACGGGTTGCCGTTGAGCAGGGTGCCGTCGCATTTGAGGGGGATCCGCATCTCGCCGCGTTCACCGGTGATGATCAGCCCGGCCCGGTGGTGGACGCGGGCTATGTCGTCGGCGAACTCCTTGACCGCGGCCGGGTCCTGCTCGCAGATCCAAGGCAGGTTGTTCCGCAGGAACTTCACCGAGTGGGCGATGGCCTGCTCGATGCTGCCGTACAGGGTGCGGGGCGACCAGGCGAGTGCGTCGCGGACGTGGTCTTCCCAGCGGGTGACGATGCCGATGATGGCTTCGTCGCCGCGGGCCCGAAGGTCGAGGGCGGACAGGTTGAGGGGTACGGGCGGGGTGAGGGACTTGCCGCGCCGGCCGCCGTCGTTGCCGCCGCGTCCAGGGATGAGGGCGGCCTCCAGGTCGACGTAGCGCTTGGGGAGTTCGGCGAGGGCCTGGTCGAGACGCTTGCGGCAGCCGTCGTGGACGGGCTGGGTGGCGGGGTTGCCGCAGATGCTGCACGTCGGGGCGGCGGGCTGGGTCACGGCGGGTGCTCCTCAGTGGTGCGGGCGGGACGGTCAGGCGGGGGTGTCGGCTTCGAGTACGGCGCGCACCATGTCGGCGAGGCTGGGCTTGTCGTCGGCGCCGTACCAGGTGTGGAGGCAGGCGTCGCAGTGTCCGGCGCTGATGAGCGGGTGCGGGCCTGTACGCCCGTCTGCGGCTCCCGTGGCGGCCTGGGGCTCCCGGAGGTCGTCCGTCGTCTCCTGGCCCGTCTGGCGGGCGTCTGTGCCCTCCTGGGCGGCGCCGGGGTCGTTGGCGAGCGTCACGGCTGGGTCTCCTTGGGGGCTGTGCGGGCCTGTGGCGGCCCAGGAGGGGCGAGTTGGGGTGACGGAGCCACAGCGGGGGCTGCGGGGCTTAGGCGGGCTCTCAGCGCCTCCGGCAGGACGATGTCGCCCGGACGGAGCAGCCCAACCCGGCAGGCGACAGCAACGGCGTGGGCCCGGTCGTTGACGCCGAGGTTCCGGTAGGCGTGCCGCAGCGTGCCGTTGATCGTGTCCGCGGTGACCCCGAGCCAGCCCGCGATCTCCGCCGCCGTGTTGCCGTTTGCGGCCAGCCGCAGCACCTCGAGCTGCCTGCGGGTCAGGACCCGCACCCGGGACCGGCCGGCTGCGGCACGGCACCAGGTGCGGACGGTGGTGTCGTCGACGTGGAGGCGGCGGGCGACCTCGGCCTGCGGCACGCCCTCACCGAGCAGGGCAACGGCCTGGGCGCGCAGAGACAACGGCTCGTTCACGCGGCGGCCCCGTACTCGATGGGCGTCTCATGGCGGCTGATCTGTTCGCCGGTGATGGCCTCCACCAGGGCGCAGACGAGGACTTCGGCGGCGTTCGGGGTGACGGCGTTGCCGTACTGGCGGACCCGTTCGCGCTTGTTGCCGAGGACCACGTAGTCGTCGGCGAACGACATGGCGCGGCCGATCTCGTGGGGCTCGAGCATCCGGAAGCGGACGTCTTCGATGGCGGGCTGGCCGTGGACCAGCGCGTACCGGTCCCGGGTCGTGAGCGCCCCCACGGGCTGGGTCACGGGGCGGGCCGCGCCGGTGCCGTAGTACGGGATGAGCATGTGCTCGGTGATCTGGCCCGGCGTGACGAGGCCGTGGTGGTTGCCGGAGGCGCACACCGTGGCGAGGGCTTCGGCGACGGAGCGGGCCTCACTGCCGCCGCCGCGGAGTTCGGCGATGAACGGCAGCCAGGCGAGGCCGGTCTCGTTGCGGGTGGTCATGGTCCGCAGGGGGCTGTTGGCGTTGGCGGCGTCTTTCCCGTCGCGGCCTTCGACGGGGATCATCAGCGGCGGCACCGCGAGGCCGTCAGCCAGCGGGGTGGCGAACTTGGTCAGGCCGGCCTGGATACGGGCCAGGGTCTTCGCCGCAAGGGGCTTGGCCCGGTCGCCTATGCGCTGACCGGGCAGGGACCAGTCGATCGCCGCCAGCGCGGGCAGGGCCTCCGGCTCCACCACGGCGTTGCGGCAGGCGGTGCGGGGGCAGCGGTACACGTACTGCTGGCGGTAGCGGCCCATGTCGGTGCCGGGGCGCTTCCACGCCTGGATGGCCTGCACCCACTCGCTGCAGGTCTCGCACCAGGCGCGGGGACGGAGCCACTTGTCCCAGTCCGGGGTGCGGCCCAGGGACTCATGCCAGTACCCGACGTACAGGCGGTCGCGGGACTGCGGGGCCCGGTGCAGGGTCCGCGGGTTGGCGTGCATGCTGTTGAGGGCGATGATCCGGGTGCGGTAGCCCATCTTGTGGATCTCGCCGATCCAGCGGTCCCACTCGTCCCAGGAGCGGACGTCGACGACGTTCTCGACGATCCCGGCCTTGACGAGGCCGCCGCGCTCCTGGACGCCGCGCAGGTACAGCGGGACTTCCTCCATCAGCGCGCGGGACTCCTCCTCCGCGGACGGTTCGTCGTCGTCCTGGTCAAATCCTGCGAGGAGGTCGAGGAGGCTGCCCTGCATGGCGCCGGCGAAGTCGCGGCGCTTGCCCTTGGCCACACTCCAGTTCGTGCACTCGGGGCTGGCCCAGAACATGTCAGTGACGGGCCAGTCCCACACGGGGGCCTTACGGATGTCGCCCTGGTAGTGGCTGGTGGCGGGGAAGTTTGCGGCGTGCGACTCGATGGCGAGCTGCCAGTGGTTCGCGGCCCGCTCGACGCGGACGCCGGGAACGGCGTGGACTCCCTGGCTCGAGCCGCCTGCTCCACAGAACCAATCCATGACGGTCAGGGCGTCGGTGTCGTGGCGGTACGCGGCGGTCACTTGGTCTCCTCGTCTTGTGTCAGGCTGGTGTCGCGGTCCGCTCCCGCTTGTCCCGGGAGCGGACCGTCCTGCGTCAGGGGTCACGGGGTGGGGGTGCCGTCGCTGGTCTTGGGCGTCCAGGTCCCGGCGGCGATCTGGTCGTTGCGGGTGGCGAGCAGGCCGCGCAGGACGGATGCCTTGCGGTCGTACCGATCGCGGGTGGCCTCGGCTTCGCGGATCTCGCGCTCGATCTGCTCGGGGGTGGCGTCGGTCATGAAGTGCGGGGCGAGGTAGGTCATGGCTGGGTCCTTTCGGGGGTGGTAGGCGGCGGGCTGGCGGGTGGTGGTCAGGCGATGTCCTCGGCGTCGTCTTCGTCGAGGGCGGGTCCGCTGATGCGGATGAACTCGAAGGCGTCGCTGCCGGAGCGGTGGGCGGTCATGCCGGCTAACGGGCCGCGGCAGCCACGACAGCGGCGTCCGTCGAACCAGCCGACGCGTTCGCAGTCGCCGCAGCGCGTCAGCCAGCAGGTGTTCTTGCGGGTGGAGGTCCAGCTGATGTGGCCGCCGTGACGGCGGGCGGCAATCGTCTGGGCCCACATCGGCCGGTGGTCGTGCTCGTCGTAGGGCGGGTTGTACGAGGCGGGCGGGTTGCCGACGAGGACAAGCTCGCCGCCGGTCCAGCGGCACGAGCAGCAGAGGATGCCGCGGATACGGGGGCAGTCGCAGGCGAGGAACTCGCCGAACTCGTAGGCCTTCTCGACGCGGGGGACGCCGGTGCCCTTGACCTCTATCCAGGTGCCTATCTCGGGGCAGTGGAAGTCGGGGATGTAGCGGGCGCCGGAGGGCAGGGTGATCGTCTCGGGCTCGTACTCCCAGGTGATGTTGAGGCTGTCGAGGGTGGCGGCCCATGAGGCTTCGAGGGCGGACCGGAAGGTGGTGCCGCGGTAGACGGTGGGGAGGGCTTCGATGGTCATGTCGCCGCCGAGGCCGCTGCCCTTGACGTGCTCGCGGCGGAGGCGCGCGGTCTCGTAGTGGTCGGACAGGTATTCGATGAAGTCCCGGTTGCCGACGTTCATGTCAGAACCCCCTGGCCATGGAGCGGAGCCGGGCGAAGTGGCCCTGGAAGGAGAGCGGGACGATGCGGCCGGAGGCGCCATTGCGGTTCTTGGCGACGATGAGATCGACTTCGCCGGCCCGGTCGCTGGTGTCGGAGCCGTCTTCGTTGAGGGGCCGGTGCATCAGCACGATCACGTTCGAGTCCTGCTCGATCGCGCTGGAGTCCTTGAAGTCGGTCACGACCGGCTGACGACCGGCCGCGCCACGGTTGAACTGGGCGAGCGCGATGACGGGGATCTCGAACTCCATCGCCAGGAGCTTCAGCCCGCGGGAGATCGCGGCAACCTCGTTGGCCCGGTTCGCCGAGGACTTGGTGTCCTCCGGCGTCATCAGCTGGAGGTAGTCGGCGACGACCATGGCGGGGCCCTCGCCGCGGGAGTGCATCCACCGCATGCGGGCCCGGATCTTCGACAGGGTCAGGTTCGCCGAGTCGTCGAGGATGAAGTTGCCCGCGTTCTGCAGCCGGTCCGACGCCTTGATGACCTTCGACCAGTCGTCGTCGTTGAGCTGGCGGCGGATCAGCCGGTCGAGGTTCACGGACGCTTCAGCGGCGGTGAGGCGCGCCATCAGCTCGGAGCCGCCCATCTCCATGGACGCGACGAGAACGGGCCGGCCGCGGGTGAGGGCGACGTGCGCGGCCAGGTTCATGCCGAACAGGGACTTGCCGCCGCCGGTCGCCGCTCCGACGGTGATGAGCTGGCCGGGCTTGAGCTCGATGACCTCGTTGAGGTCCATCCACGGCGTGTCCAGAGCGCGCGGGTCGGAGCCGGCTTCCAGCTCGAGGAGGAAGTCGTACCAGCGGTCGCCGACGGACAGCTTGACTTCGACGGCGTCGGTACCGGTGGCGGCGGTCTGGAGTTCGGCCATGGCGTCGTCGACGATTTCGGCGGCGGTGCCGTGGGAGGTGTAGGCGCGGAGCGTGGCGCGGGTGGTGGCGCGGATGACGGCGCGCAGCATGGCCTTGTCGCGGACGATCTCGGCGTAGTGCTGGGCGGTCGCGGCGGACGGCGTGGCGGCAACGAGCTGGTACAGGTACGGGGACCCGCCGACCTTGGCGAGCTCTCCGCGCTGGGTGAGCTCGTCGGTCAGGGTGATCGGATCGATGCGGGGTTCGCGGCTACGGCCGTACAGGTCGCAGATCGTGGCGTAGATCGTCTGATGCTGTGGGGTGTGGAAGTCGTCGGTGGCGAGGATGGCGAGGACGCCGTCGATTTCGCTGGGGCTGAGCATCATGGCGCCGAGGACGGCCTGCTCGGCGTGGTGGCTGGCGGGCAGGGGCCGCTCGAGCGACTCGAAGTCGTCGGGCTGCTCGGTCATGCGGCGGACTCCTTACGGCTGGGGTGGCATTTCGGGCAGGGGTCGGAGAAGCGGAGGCCCTTGTCGTTCTCGATGTCCCGGGTGCGGGTCTCGGGGTCGCAATCGGGGTCCTCGCACCAGGGCTGCTGGTTGCGCTGGTTGTTGCGGGGCGGGGGCGCCTTGGAGGCGGGGGGCAGGCCTCGCCATCCGCCGCGGAGGAAGAAGGTGGCGTAGCGAACGGGCTGCCTAGAGGAGGCCTTGGTGTCGCGGGCGAAGGTGACCATGGCGTCGACGCCGGCTCGCTGCACGATCGTCGCGATGTCGATCATGTCTTTGGCTTGCATGCTCCAGGAGACGGTGATCCCGGCGTTGGTCATGGCGTGGATAAGCGGCTGAATGATCTGGAAGGCGTCCGGCCGTCCGGCTTCGCTCGCAGCCTGCGTAGTTTGGGTATGGGGAGGTGCCCCGGTTTTCGGGGCGCTAGCGTCAAAAACCGGGGCGCTACCGTTTTCTTGCGCCCCGGTTTTCGGGGCGCTACGCGGGGTGCCTTCGGGGTCTTGCGCCCCACTTTCCGGGGCGCTGGCCAAATTTTGTGCCCCGGTTTCCGGGGCGCTAGCTGAGGTCGGTCGCACGTATCCGGCGGCCTTCGGCAGTCGGTACAGCGCCGGCCGACGCCCGCTTCCCGCCTCAAGAACTTCCAACTCGCCAAGCTGGATCGCCCGCCGCACGGCCTCCTCGGCAGTGCCCTTGGACGCGGTGTTGAGTGCCTTCGACAGCTCGCGCTGCCCCACGCGCACCTCGGCCGCGAGAGTGCGCACCTGGTCCGCCACGTAGAGCAGGGCGATCCGGGTGTTCCCCTTCGACTGGGAGTGGTTCCACACCCAGTGCATGGCGTCGAGGGTCACGAGCGTCTTCCTTCTGATCGATGTTGCGGGGACTTTGGGCGCGTGGAACCAGGCCCCTACGGGGGCTTCAGCTCCGCGTCTCCGCGGACCCAGAGATGAGAATACCGTTCGCAGATGCCGTTCGCGAGTGTCATACGCGGATACGTAGCGCGACCAGCGCACTCTGTGTCACCATGTGCTGCATGGAGACCTACGAGGACCGGCTGCAGGCTGCAGTGAAGAAGCGCACCCGCGCGAAGGACGCCTTCGACAAGGCGGACGCCGAGGTGCGCGCACTCCTCGTAGAAGGCCGCAACGAGCTGGGGAAGGGGCCGTCGGAGCTGGCCCGCCTGTCCGGCTTCACCCGCGAATGGGTCGCGAAGATCGCGCCCGACCCGGACGCCACGCCGAAGCCCCGCCGCGTTATTCGGCGCCCCAAGCGGCCGGCTGCTGACGACTGACATTTCCCCTCCTCCCTCTTCTCCTGGGCCCCGCGGTTTCCCGCGGGGCTTTGTGCTGTCAGGCCGCGGTGCGGTGGTTGTTGCTGCAGGCGTTGCAGTAGGGCTTGCCGTCGGGCCGGTAGCGGCGGTGTTCGGTGAGGTCGTGGCCGTTGCCGCAGACGCCGCCGGCCGGGCTGTTGAAGCCGTCGAGGGCGCGGAGCTGGACACGGACGCGCATCCGGTCGTTGGCGTCGTCGACGCAGGCGGGCGCGACGCACAGGTGGACGTCGCAGCTGCGGCGGGCGGGACCGACGGGGTCGCGGCCGGTACGCAGGCGGTAGGCGATGCGCCCGGCCTGGTAGCTCTTGCCCTTGTAGTCGAGGATCGGGTTGCCGTTGGCGCCGAGCCGTCCGGTCCACACGAGGTGGCCGCCGTCGACGGGCTGCAGCTTGGACCGCCACTTGTCCTCGACGGTGGCGAAGGTGCGGGGGGTCACGCTGCGGCTCCCTTGGCTCGGGAGGGTCGGGCGATGGCGGCGCGTTCGGCGGGGGTGGTGCCGCCGTAGATGCCGCCGCGGAAGCTGACGGCGTAGGTGCCTTCTGCCTGCATGGCGTAGTTGAGGCACTGTTCGCGGACGGGGCAGGGGGCGCAGACCTGTTTGGCTTTGGCGTCGAGGCGGGCGCCCTTGTTGCCGACGGCGTCGTGGTTCATGAGGTCGGGGCCGCCGACCGTGCGGCAGCGGGCCTGGTTCATCCAGGCGCTCATGCGGCCACCGCCTTGGGCCGGGACGAGCTGCACGGGTTGGGCAGGTCGGCCAGGTGTTCGCCGAGGAGGCAGCGGACGTTGCCGCAGGTGGAGCGGACCATCCCGACGGCTTCACAGCCGGTGTGCTGCTGGTAGGCGATGCGGCCGGCGAGGAGGTTCTTCTTGCCGTAGCCGAAGGTGGGCTGGCCGCTCTTGCTGAGGGGGCCGGTCCAGATGAGGTGCCCGTTTTCCATGCGGGTGCGGGCGGCCATGCGGTCGGCGGGGCTGTCGGTCTTGAACCTGCCGGTGATGGTGGCGCCGTCCGGGGTGAAGTCGCGGTCGATCCAGCCGGCTCGGGCCCAGCGGAGGACGGTGCGGTCGGCGACGTCGACGCGTTCGGCGATGAGCTTGTTGCGGCGGGCGAGGTCGTCGATGTGGCGGAGCTGCCGGTAGAGGATGCGGGCGGTGGCGTACTTTTCGGCGTCGTTGAGGGGGGTGGGTTCGCCGTTGAGGGCGCGTTCCATGGCGACGATGTCGTAGCGCGGGTCGTCGAGGATGCGCTCGTCCCAGATGTAGAGGCGGGGGCGGAGCCGCATGCTGTTGCTGGCCCCGAGCGGCTGGTAGCGGGCGGCGGTGGTCACGGCTGTTCCTCTCGCTGGTAGGAGGGCTGGTGGTAGAGCCACTCGAGGTCTTCGATCTCGCAGGCGTCGAGGTGCCGGTCCATGGCGTCGGCCTCCTCGTCGTCGGCCGCGGCGGTGCTGCGGGCCCAGGCGACGGTGTCGTTGGCTTTGGCGAAGGAGCGGGCTATGCGGCGGGCGGCTGCCCGGAGTGCGCGCCAGGCGGCCCAGGCGGCCGCGGTGGCGACCGTCACGGCGCCCACGTAGGCGGCGGGCACGGCCATGGCGGCGACGGCGTCCTTGATGGCGGTCATGCGGTCCACCGCCTGACGGTGATCCCGGCCTGCTCGGCGAGCGCCGCAGTGTGGCTGGCGCCTCGGGAGCCGTCCTTGATGAAGGCGAGGCAGACGTCGGCGCCAAGGTTGACCATCAGGGCGTTGCGGATGAACCCGGCCCGCTTGCCGTTCAGGGTCCAGTTCGCCGGATGCTGCTCGACGTCGACAGCGCAGCCCTTGCCGCGCATCCAGCGGGCGTAGTGGTCGGCGTGCCAGTCGGCGCCGCCGGGGCAGGCTCCGTGGACGACGAGGACGGGGCGGCCCGCGGCGTCGATGACGGCCTGCTCGATGGCCGCGCCAATGGTGGTGATGTCGTCCCAGGTGCGGCTTCCGGTGACGAGAACGCGGTACGGCTTCATGCGGCTTCCTCCGTCCGGTGGTAGCGGGCGGCGGCGATGCGGTGGCCTCGGGCGGTGAGGTGCCACACCTTGAGGCCGTGGCCGTGGGTGGCCGGGGACGTGGAGGGCACTTCGGCGCCGGGGATCTTCGCGATGACGCCGGAGGTGCGGAGGGCGTTGATGGCGACGCCGAGGAAGCCGTGCCCCATGTCGGGGAGCAGGTCGCGCAGGTCGTTCGCGGTGAAGGTGTCGCTCTGCAGGCCGGTCAGGAATATGGCCTGCTCGACGAGGAACTGGTCCCAGCTGGAGGCGTTGGCCATGAGCTGGTCGAGGGTGGTGTCCCGCTCGGTCGCGGCGAGACGCTCGGCAGGGGTGAGGCGGCGGGTCATGGGATCCTCCAGGGGTGGCCGCCCCGCATTGCCCGCGGGGCGGCCGTCGTGTGTGCGGGCTACTGCGGGGGCTGTGTGGCCGGGGGCCAGTCGGTGGAGTCGTTGACGGCCTCGTCGTCCCAGGTGCCGTCTCCGGCGCCGATCTCGACCGAGTAGTCCGCGGCCGGCGCGGGGGCGGGAGCTGGTGCTGTGAGGGCGGTGACGGACAGCGGGGCCTTCGGCTGCAGCACCTCGGCGTGGGTGGTGCCTTCGAGCTCCTCGGACACGTAGGCCATGCCGTGGAGGGCGTCAGAGGCGATGAGTCGGCACAGCTCGCCGGTGGCGCGGGCGACGAGCATGTTCTGCGGCTGCTTCTTCCACTCCGCCTTGTCGGTGAGCTTCATCTGGGCGGCGCGCTGGATGGTCCACTCGACGGTCTGCCAGGTCTCGGATCCCCGGCGGCGGCCCCGCATGACGCAGTGCTCGGGGGTGGACTCGACGAGCTCGATGTCGTGGCCTTGCTGCTGGACGATCGCCCGCATGGCGTGGGCGCGCAGGGCGGGGGTGCCCTGGATGACGTCGATGGACTTGAGGGTGGCCATGGGCTTCATGCCGAGCTCGGCGCCAGCGAGGATCGCGGCGGTGATGTCGCCGGGCTTGCCGCGCAGGGTGGCCGGGACGAACGAGGTGTTCGCCAGCTTCTGCGCCATCTGGTAGGCGAGTTCGGCTTCCTGCGCCCAGGCGACGAGGGCGGTGCTGCCCGCGGTCGGCTGCGGTGCCGGGACCGGCGGGGTGGTGGTGGCGACGGCCTGCTGGTCGTCGCGGGTGGCGATCTCGTTGTTCACTGCATGTACTCCTCGGCTTGTGCCTTCGCGTCCCAGGGCGGGAGCGAGATCATGGGGATGTCGGTGACGGGGCCGGTCCAGTCGGGCCATTCGCCGGTGGATTCGCACTGGGCGTAGATGCGCAGGGCCTTCTCGTTGCGGGCGCGGCCGATGGTGCGGTCTGCCTCGGACAGTTCGCGCACGGTGATCAGGTAGGGCGCGGTCTTGCTTTGAAAGACGAAGACGAACCGGGCGTTCTCCGGGGCCAGGCCGGCGGCTTCGATGCCGGTCAGGTAGAGGGCGTCCTGCTGGTGGTAGGCGTAGTCCCGGATGGCCTTGGAGACGGCCTTGGGGTTGGCGTCCTTGGTGGTCTTGTAGTCGACGCAGAGGGTCAGGCTGGGGAGCTGCTTGAGCCAGTCGGGGCGGACACGGCAGCGGACGCCGGTGGCGGGGTCGGTCCAGTAGATGGAGCGCTCAGCGATGCCGGTGCCGGGGGCGAGCAGGGGCCCGGCTATGGGGTGCTGGCGTACTGCGGCAGCCATGGCCTGGGCGGTCTCGTAGTCCCGGGTGAGGATCGGGATACGGCCTGCGGCGTGCGCGGCCTTCCGCTTGTCCTGGGCCTTGGTCTTCTTCCAGTCCGGGAAGTCCACGATCTCGACCTCGTCGCCCTCGCCGAGGACGAGCGTGTGTGCGACGTGCCCGAAGTCGAACTCGGCCCTCGCCGGCCGCGGGTTGTCGCGGTCCCACTTGAACTGGGCGGGGCAGCCCGGGTCGAGGAGGGCACGCAGGCCGGACGAGGAGATCGACTTGGTGTCCCGGTGGTACGCCTCCGCGGACAGGCCGTCCACGATGGCTGGCGGCTCGACCTCGACGGCGGCGGTCACTGGGCGTCGTCCGCGATGTTGAGGCAGGTCTCGCAGATGTAGATGCCGTCGACGGGCTTGAAGGGGCCGTCCTGGTCTTCGCAGGCGGCGCATTCGATGACGGTGGGGGCGGTGCGGTCGCTGGTGTCCATGTGCTCCTGCTTTCGGGATGGCTGGTGGGCGGGCCCCGCTCCCCGACAGGGGGGTGGTCTGGGGAGCGGGGCCCTGGGGTGCCGCTCGGGCGTGGGGGCGCGCCCTGCGGCTGGTCGGGTGGGCTCAGGCGGCCTGCGTGGCGCGGCGGTTGGCGGTCATGAACACGCCCGGGGTGACGCCCTCGACGTAGTCGGCGATCTCCTGCGGGTCGAGGAGGTCGTCGGCGAGCAGCTCCTCGGCGGTGCGGTCCCAGTTCGTGAAGCTGGTGAGCTCGTGGGCCACGGAGATCGCGTCGGCCTCGTACTCGAAGGCGGCGATGGCGCGGCCGGAGGAGTGTCCGATCACCCACTGGTAGGGGTGGTTCGGGTTCCGCATCTGCTCGGGCGTGCGGTAGACGTACAGCCCGGGCACGGGGTGGACGGCGTCGACCGTGGTCGTCTCGCCGAGTCGGTGGATGGTGTAGGGGACGGTGTCCATGTGATCTCTCCGTGGGATGCTGGGGTTGGGTGCCCCCGGCGGTTCGAGCGTCGGGGGCTCTTCTTGTGGGGCCCGCGCGGCGCCACGTGGTCATGCGCGGCGCGGGCCGGTCTCAGATGCCGCCGGAGACGGTGACGGCGCCCGCGGTGGCGAGCTGGACGGACAGCGGCAGGTCGAGGAGCGCCAGGTTCTGCGTGTCCTCGTTGCTGGTGTCCGACCCGGCGGGCAGCCGGTACGGCAGGATCACTTCGCCGGGCACGTAGGGCCGGTCGAGGGCGGGCACCGTGGTGATGCGGGGCTGCGCGTCCTTGAGGGCCTTCTGCGTGTTCTTCAGCGATGCGACGAGCCGGCGGTTGTCGGCCTCGGCCCGGGTCGCGCGGCCCGCCTGGAACTTGGCCTCGTTGGCGAGTTGCTCGACGTCGAGGCGCAGGCCGGAGATCTCGATGCCGGCTTCGTCGAGGAGGCCTTCGACGTTCTTGAGGCGGGCGTTCTCGTTGCGGAGGCGCTGGATTTCGGCGTTGGCGCGCTCGAGGGGGTTGGCCTGCCGCTTGCCGTTGCCGGGCTGGCCGATCCGGTCGAGGACTGCGAGCAGCTTCACGACGCCTCCTTGACGTGGCCGGTGGTGGGGTCGAGGTCGTCGAGGGGGATGCCGCGGGCTGCGTTGAGGGCGATGCGGAGGTCGTTGGTGGTGGTGGTCTGGTCGGCGATCTCGACGGGGGTGGCGCCGAGGGGTCCGCCGGTGGTGGCGAGGCGGAGGCGGGCGTGGCGTATGCGGTCCATCAGCGGTCGCCCCTCTTGGTGAAGTCGGGGAGTTGGATGAAGCCGGCGTCGACGGACCGCTGGAAGTCGCTGCGGGTGTCGGGCTGGTAGTCGTCGAAGAACGGGCCGAGGTCGTCCTGCTGGGCCGTGTACGGCTCCTGCTGGCCGGTGGCGGCGTGGATGGTGCTGCCGCTGCGGAAGTAGGCGATGTACAGGACCGTCCAGATCACGGCCACGGCGGTGGCGAAGACGATGAGCCCGATCACGACGCGGCCTGCTTCCGGTGCTGGCAGGCGCTCATCAGGCAGGGCTCGGCGCGCTGCTTCCACTCGTCGTAGCCGATGAGCTCGTGCCGGTATCCCTCGGCGGCCTCGCGACGCCGGTCCTTGATCTTCGGCGTGAACTGCTTGTGCGCGTCGTCGACCAGCGGGCCGACGTACTCGCCGAGGGCGGAGCCTTCGACGCAGCCCTGCGGGTTGATGCGGATCCAGAATGTGCGGGCTGCCTGCCGCTCGGCCTTGATGGCGGCCAGGCAGTCGGGGTGGCCGAGGGCTCGGAGAACCCAGGCGCGGTTGGCCTGCATCTCCCGGCAGTCGGCGCAGACGGCGGTCGTCTCAGGCATTGCGGTTCCCCCTGGTCAGGTGTGTGGTGGTGGCGGTGGCGATGAGGGCGGCGCAGACGGCCCACAGGGCGGGCCGGAACGGGGCCTGCAGCGCGGCGTAGGACAGGCGCTGGCGGCGGGACGGGGCGAGGTGCGCGGGCAGGCACCACGGGCCGTCGTCCTCGTCCGGCTCCGGGTCGGCGGGGCGGGGTATGAGGCGGAGCGCGTACAGCAGCTCTCGCCCGGCGGCCTCACGCACCTCGCTCGGCGCGTCAGCCAAGTCGGCCAGCGACTCCCGCAGTACGGGAACGGAGATCGCCATCACGCCACCGCCCGGGCTGCGGCGAGGCCTTCGAGGTAGCCGGCGGCCTGCGCGGGGTGCTCGGAGATCAGGCGTTCCAGTTCGCGGGCCGTGTTCTCGTCCGCGGCCGCCGCGCGTCCGGCGTTGAAGCCGAGCCAGAACAGGCGGCGGCCGTCAGCGTCCAGGTGCCGCGAGTGCGCGATCGCGCGGAACATCAGGTCAGACATCTCACGCCACCTCCGTGATGGGGCAAGCGGCGCGGAACAGGCCGTCCATGAGGGCGTCGTACTCATCGGCGACGGCGGGCGGCCACGTCGCCTCGGGGCCGTGCTGGGCGAGGAACTCGGCGTCCAGGGCGGCTATGAGGGACTGGCGGCGGTTCGTGGCCAGCTCGGCCTGCAGCGGGCTCACGACGCAACCGCCTTGTCCGCGGGGAAGACCTCGGGGTGCTGGGCCTTCCACTCCACCCAGTGCTGCATGGGCTCGTCGACGATCGTGTGGACGAGGTCCATGACCTGCTCGAGCGGCAGCGGGCCGGGATGCTTGGCGTGGGCGTACTGCGTACCGCGCGAGTGGGGCGCTGTCGGCACGAACGTCGGCCCGTACTCCCAGGAGCAGCGGCGGTAGCCCCAGTCGTCGGTGCCGTACTTGATGAAGACCGTGGTGTTCCAGCCGGAGTCGACGTCGAGCGGGCGCTCGTCCATCTTGCGGGCGTAGCCGCCGTTGCCGAACCAATAGTTCCGGTGCTCCTCCAGGTAGGAGGCGAGCATGCGGGTCTCGGCGTCGGTGGGGCGCTCGGTGCTGGCGAACGGCCAGGACGGTTCCCAGTCGCTGCCGATGTCGGCGTTGGTGCCGAGGTAGGCGGCGACGTAGCGCCACATCGGGTTGAAGCTGGTCACCACCGGGATCCGCATTGCGGTCAGCGGGTCGTTCTCGATGGCGTCGTCCCCGAACGGCCAGTCGCGGGCGTTCATGCGGCCTTCTCCTCTTCGCGGGGCGGGCAGGCGGGGATGCAGCCGGGCAGGGTCCACACGGAGTCGGCATCCAGGTCGAGGAGCTGGTGGCGCTGCTCGAGCAGGGCGCCCTCCGACTCGACGGCGGCACGCTGGCCAGCCAGCAGGGACGACAAGGCGGCGGGGTCGACGGCCGGGGCGCTCACGACTGCACCGCCTGCGGGGCCTTGGGCTCCTCGGTGCGGGCCGCGTACAGCGCCTCACGGTGGTCGTCCATGGCGGACTCGCGGCTACCCGCGGCCTTCGAGGACTTGTTGATGACGTAGCCGCCGAGGAAGAACCCGGCGTGCCGCTTGTCGGCGCTCTCGTCGAAGACGACGGTGTCGTAGTAGCCGCCACCGATTCGGACCGTGGAGACGAGCAGGTTCTTGGTGTCCGTGATGACCGGCGTCTGCCGGACGATCTCGGGGAGCTTGCTTCGGGATGCGACCATGGTGATGGTCCACCTCTCTGTTTCTAGCTACGGGTGTGGTGGATCAGGCCGGCGTCGGGTTGCCTCCCGGCGTCGGCCGCAGACCGCCTAAGCGGCGGCGCGGGTCTTGCGCTTGGGCTTCTCCATGGCCGGCTCGTCGAAGAGCTCGGCGATAGCGCGGATGTGGGGAAGGCGGAACGTCACGCGCCCGCCCATCCGGCTACGGGGGATCTGGCGCTTGTAGGCCATCTCCTTGAGCATTCGGACCGTGGTCGGGAAGCGGAACTCCCCGTCGGGGTCGACCAGCTCTTCTGGGGTGTAGTGCCTGAACTCGTTCTCGCCGCCCGTCGTCTCGTCGGGGGTGGGGGGCCTCTTGTGGGCCTCGGCGGTCACGGCGTCTCCTCTCTTGGGTCTATGGCTTCGGGCGGCACCTGCAGGGCGTCCGCGATGCGCTGCACCTTCTCCTCGGCCGGCTGGCGGACCTTGCCGGTTTCGAGTCGGGACAGGTATCCGCGATTGAGGCCGGTCAGGTCGGAGAGCGCGCGAAGGCCTAGTTTCTGGGCTTCTCTGATCGCACGAACTGCGGGGCCGTTCAACGTCACACCCAGAATCTAGGCCTTCTAGGGGCGCAACACAAGCGCTCTGCCTACATTGTGGCCACAGTTTCTGGGTGATCTAGGTGGGGTGGGGGGCGCAAACCTCTACCTCGGGTGGCACTTGTGCAACCAAAAGCCCCCAGAAGCCCCTCTAACATGCAGGTCAAAAGCCTGAATCTCGCCTAGGTGGTTGCAGAGAAGTAAGGCATCATGTGTAGACATGACGTGGAACTGGATCAGGCTCGGCGACCGCCTGCAGGCCGCCCGCAAGGCGAAGAAGCTCACCCAAGGGGAGCTTGCCGAGCTGGCCGGCGTCTCCCTCGCCACCGTGCAAGCCATCGAAGGCGGCAAGACGTTCCAGCGGGTCACCCCCACAGTGCGCGGACTTGCGCGCCTTGTGGGCTGGACAGACGACTCCCCCGAGGCCGTCCTCAATGGCGGCGACCCAACCCTCGCCGACACCCCTGACCGACCGGCCGCACCACCTAGGAATGAGGTGGGGCAAGCCGGAGGCGGGAGCCTTGGTCATTTGCCCGCCCGTATCCGTGCGGAGCTTGAGGAGGGGCAGGTTTTGGACACTGGCGTGTACGACCTGTCACCGGGTGATGACTCTGGCGCACAGTTGATCGTTGTGATCAAGGCGCCGTCGACGGCTACCCCAGCGCAGATCCGGCAGTACATGGATGAGGTGCGGCGGGCGGAGCGGAAGCTGCGCCGGATCGCCGACGATCAGGATGAGTAACTGGAATCGAACGCTCCGTAACAAACGAGGCCTCAGTTACGCAAGAAGCCTCCACATGTGACCAAAAGTTGTGGTTGCATGACTGAACGCCATCGAGAGGTGCCACCACTCGGACTGGGTCAGGTGACCGATGCGTGTCCGCGTGAAGCTCGATAACGCCGTTGCCAGCGGCGAAGCGAAGATAGATCCGGTGTACGACGACAGCACGGGGGGACTGCTGGTCAACATCTGCTTCAACCCGGACGACATCATCGAGGAGGACTTCCTCGACGAGTTCTCACACGCCCTGGAGATCCAGGCCCGCCAGTGGGTACCCAGAACTGAGGCACCCGCCGAGTGGCACCCTGTAGAAGTCAGGGCCGGCTACGGAGAAGACTTGCCCCCCGGTGTGCGGATCGCCGTGAACGCCACCGACCACTTCTCGGACTACGTGTTCTGCCGCAGTGCAATTAAGCCCGCCGGGGTCCTGGGATTCGAGACCATGATGCGGGAAGCGTCCAAGCACTGGACGAAGCGCAGCGGCGAAGACCCCAACGCCGGCTGACTCACGAGCCAGACGCCTGCGACGGGCCGCCCAACCCACACAGGGCGGCCCGCAGGCACAGTAGGAACACGGCGAGGTGAACGATGGCACATGCCGAGAGGCGCTGGTCCAAGCGGGACAAGCGCTGGTACTGGCGGGTGAAGTACCTTCTGCCCAACGGCAAGTGGGCATCCGCATCCCGGGACGAGGCGGGGAATCGGTTCACCACCGAGCGGTCCGCCGAGGCCTATGGGCACGCCATGGAAACCGACGTCGGCCGCGGTACCTTCATCAACCCCCGTGATGGGCGGATCACCGTTGCCGAGTGGGCAGAGCAGTGGATCGAGTCCATCGACGTGGGGCCGCTCACCGAGAAGGAGTATCGGCTCCGGCTGAAGAACCAGATCCTGCCCGAGTGGGGCAGCGTAGCCGTCCGCGACCTGGCCGTCATTGGGGTCACCACCTGGGAGAAGCGGCTGCGGGCCAAGCTCAGCAAGAACTACGCGGACGGCATCATCTCGACCTTCCGGACGATGATGGACGATGCCGTCGCCTCGAAGCTGCGGGGCGACAATCCGGTAGCCACGCGCACGAGCGGGCGACGCGGCAAGTTCAAGCCCAAGCCGAAGGACGAGAAGGTCATTGCGACCCCCAGGCAGGCCCTGCTGGTGGCCCGGAACGCCCTGCAGATGCGCGGCATCAACGAGTACGCCATCGTCCTGACATCGGCCTATACGGGCCTCAGGATCGGCGAGCTGGCCGGCCTGCACCGCGACCAGCTGGCCCTGGACGACAGCGGCACCGGGGCCCGCATTCACTCCGTGCAGCAGTCCCAGTACGTCGACGGCGTCTTCACCGAGATCGGCAACAAGTACGACTCCGGCCGCGGCCTGATCATCCCCCAGTTCCTCGCCGACCTCCTGCGGCAGTTGGCCGGGTACCGGCCGGACTCCGAGTGGCTCTTCACCGCCCCCAAGGGCGGCCGGCTACTCCGCGGCGGCGACTGGTACGCCGAGACCTGGCGGCCGGTCGTAGACGGCCTGGCGCCCCGCGGCGTCGTGCGGGGCGCGAAGGCCCGCGCCGGCGTGCGGCCGGTACAGGGCGTGGAGGGCATGGTGCCGCACGGGCTGCGGCACAGCCACAAAGTCTGGCTTGACGAGGGCAACCACCCTCGGGTGGCGGTCGAGGCCCGCATGGGGCACGTCCTGCAGGGCGTAGAGGGCACGTACTCGCACGTGACGCTGCCGATGGAGCTGGCGATCGCCGACTACCTGCAGCGGTTGTGGGAGGACTCGCTGAGGGTGGTCGTGGATCGGCGGGAGTTCGGGCCCTATCCCCCGTTCCAGCCTCCCCGCCGTAAACGATCTCCCAAGAATCTCCCAGATGTCGCGTGACCCGTCTTCTGGCGGCGCGAAGCGGCCCTCCCGGATCGCCGGGAGGGCCGCTTTTGGGTGGTGACTCTACGCGTGTCCCGCTGTAGCGTTACGTCAGCGGATCGGCATGCCCGACAGGGTGCGGGCGATGACGAGGCGCTGGATCTCGCTCGTGCCCTCGAAGATCGTGTAGATGGCGGCGTCGCGGTGCATGCGCTCCACCGGGTACTCGCGGGTGAAACCGTTGCCGCCGAGGATCTGGATGGCCTGGGCGGTGACCTTCTTCGCCGTCTCGCTCGCGTACAGCTTGGACATCGAGCCCTCGGCCGAGGTGAAGGGCTTGCCCGAGATCGCCATCCAGGAGGCGCGCCAGACCAGCAGGCGGGCCGCGTCGATCTGGGTGCGCATGTCGGCCAACTGGAAGGCGACGCCCTGGTTGTCGATGATGGGGCGGCCGAACTGGGTGCGGGTCGTGGCGTAGTCGAGGGCTACCTCGTACGCGGCGCGGGCGGTGCCCACCGCCATCGCGCCGACGGCCGGGCGGGAGGCCTCGAACGTCGCCATGGCGGCGTTCTTCACCCGCTCGCCGCCCTTGGCCCGTTCGCGGGCCCTGGCGAGGCGCTCGTCGAGCTTCTCCTTGCCTCCGAGCAGGCAACTCCCCGGGATGCGGACGTCGTCCAGCACGACCTCGGCGGTGTGCGAGGCGCGGATGCCGTGCTTCTTGAACTTCTGCCCCTGGGAGAGTCCGGGGGTGCCCGGCGGCACGATGAAGGAGGCGTGGCCCTTGGAGCCGAGCTCCGGGTCGACGACGGCGACGACGACGTGGACATTGGCTATGCCGCCGTTGGTCGCCCAGGTCTTGGTGCCGGCCAGCACCCACTCGTCCTTGGCCTCGTCGTACACGGCGGTGGTGCGCATCGAGCCGACGTCGGAGCCCGCGTCGGGCTCGGAGGAGCAGAAGGCGGCGACCTTCACGTCGTTGACGTCGCCGTACATCTGGGGGATCCAGGTGCCGATCTGTTCCTCGGTGCCGTTGGCCAGGACGCCCACGGCGGCCAGGCCGGTGCCGACGATGGACAGGCCGATGCCCGCGTCGCCCCAGAAGAGCTCCTCCATGGCGATCGGGATGCCGAGGCCGGTCGGGTCGAAGTACTGCTGGGCGTAGAAGTCGAGCGAGTAGAGTCCGATCTTCGCGGCCTCCTGGATCACCGGCCAGGGGGTCTCCTCGCGCTCGTCCCACTCCGCCGCAGCCGGGCGCATGACGTCGGCCGCGAAGCCGTGGATCCAGTCGCGCACCGATTTCTGGTCGTCGTTGAGCTCGAGCGAGAAGTCGCCCATCGTCCCCTCCACGTGCTTGTTACTTGCGGTAACGCCAGTGTGTTACCGGCTGGTAAGGGATGTCAACCGGACGAGGGGTGTTACGTTGCGCAGGCGCGAGGAAATTCGAACGGGCGGGGAGGCTCGGGTGGACACCAGCCAGCGGCAGGAGCGGCGGACGCCGTCCGCGGCGGAGGAGCGGCGCAGGGAGCTGCTCGAGGCCGCGGACCGCGTCGTGCTGCGTGACGGCCCCGAGGCGTCCATGAACGCCATCGCCGCCGAGGCGGGCATCACCAAGCCCATTCTGTACCGTCACTTCGGCGACAAGAGCGGGCTTTACCGAGCCCTGGCCAAGCGGCACACCGACGCCCTGCTCGCCAACCTGCGCGCCGCCCTCGACGCCCCCAACGAGCGCCGCGACCGCGTGGAGGCCACCCTCGACGCCTATCTGTCGGCCATCGAGGCCCGGCCGCAGGTCTACCGCTTCCTGATGCACCCCGCCGAGAGCACCGCGGACTCCGACCGCGGTTTCGACATCGGCCGCCACTCCGCCCCCGTGCTGCGCCGCATGGGCGAGGAACTGGCCGACGTCATCGCCGAGCGCCTCGACCTCGGCCCGGAGGGCCAGGTGGCGGCCCGGGTCTGGGGCCACGGCATCGTCGGCATGATGCACGCGGCCGGGGACTGGTGGCTGGGCGAGCGCCCCGTCGCCCGTGACGTCCTCGTCCGCCACCTCGCGGACCTGCTCTGGGGCCGCCTCGCCGCCGTGGGCGACCGCCCGGGCGCGCCGCGCCTCTAGGTCGTGTCGTCACCGGGCGGCCCCCAGGGGGCCCGGCGGACGGCGCGCAGGGCGCGGCGGCGGCGCAGGCCGGTGAGCCGGTCGACGAACAGGCCGCCGCCGAGGTGGTCGCACTCGTGCTGGAGGCAGCGGGCGAAGAAGCCGGTGCCCTCCACGCGCAGCGGGGCGCCGTCGGTGCCGACGCCCTCGACGACGGTCTCGTCGTGCCGCGCGGTGCCCGCGTGGACGCCCGGCAGCGACAGGCAGCCCTCCTCGCCGGTCACCACGACCCCTTCGTTGTGCACGACGCGGGGGTTGACCACGTAGCCGAGGTGCCGGACGTCCTCGTCGTCCGGGCAGTCGAAGACGAACACCCGCAGCGGCACGCCGATCTGGTTCGCGGCCAGCCCCACCCCGTCGTGCGCGTACATCGTGGCGAACAAGTCCTCGACGAGACGGGCGAGTTCGGCGTCGAAGACGGTCACGTCGCGGCAGGGCTCCCGGAGCCCGGGGTCACCCAGCAGCCGCATCGGGCGGACGGTCCCGGAGCTGCCGGGGATGGGGGCGTGTGGCATGCGGGCCAGCGTACGGGGGCGGCTCGTTTCAGCGCCGGTGGGGGAAGTGGATAGGCTGATCGGCGACCGATGCCTTCCGGCCGGTGCAACGGCCCGGGGCACGCACTCCGGCCCGACGGCCGGGGAGGTGAGCGGGGCCGGACGCGAGGAGGATGTGGAGACGATGGCAGGCAATGCGGAGCCACTGTCGCCGCGGGCGAAGCTGGCCGTGACGGCGGGCAAGGCCGCGGCGGCAGTGTCGCGGGCGGCGGGGCGCGGCAGCGGATCGGTGATCGGCGGCCGGGTCGCCCTGAAACTCGACCCTGATCTGCTGGCCCGGCTGGCGACCCATCTCGACGTCGTGCTCGTTTCGGCCACCAACGGCAAGACCACCACGACGAGGCTGCTCGCCGAGGCGCTGCGCGCCAACGGCGAGGTCGTCTCCAACGCCCTGGGCGCCAACATGCCCGCCGGCATCACCTCGGCGCTCGCCGGCGGCTCCGAGGCCCGCTACGGCGTGATCGAGGTCGACGAGAAGTACCTGGCCGGCGTCGCCCGTGACGTCAAGCCCAAGGCCATCGCCCTGCTCAACCTCTCCCGGGACCAGCTGGACCGCGCCGCCGAGACCCGCATGCTCGCCGAGAAGTGGCGCGAGGGCCTGGCCGGCTCGGACGCCATCATCATCGCCAACGCCGACGACCCGCTGATCACCTGGGCCGCCTCCTCGTGCCCGACCGTCGTGTGGGTCGCGGCGGGCCAGGAGTGGAAGGACGACGCCTGGTCCTGCCCCTCCTGCGGCGGTGTCCTGCAGCGGCCGGCCGAGGACTGGTTCTGCGGCGAGTGCGGTTTCCGCCGCCCGACGCCGACCTGGGCGCTGTCCGGCGACCACGTGATCGACCCGTACGGGTCCGCGTGGCCGATCCAGCTCCAGCTGCCCGGCCGCGCCAACAAGTCCAACGCCGCCGTGTCGGCCGCCGCGGCGGCCGCGTTCGGGGTCGACCCCAAGGTCGCCCTGGAGCGGATGTACAAGGTGCAGGCCGTCGCCGGCCGCTACGACGTGGTGTCCTTCCAGGACCGCGACGTACGGCTGCTGCTGGCGAAGAACCCGGCCGGCTGGCTGGAGACCTTCTCGCTGATCGACGGCCCGCCCACCCCCGTGATCCTCTCGGTGAACGCCCGCGGGGCCGACGGCACGGACACCTCCTGGCTGTGGGACGTGGACTACACCCGCCTGGCCGGTCACCCGATCCGGGTCATCGGCGACCGCAAGCTGGACCTCGCGGTCCGGCTCGAGGTGGCGGGGCTGCAGTTCGAGGTGTGCCGGGACTTCGACGAGGCGGTGCGCACCTCGCCGGCCGGCCGGATCGAGGCCATCGCCAACTACACCGCCTTCCAGGACCTGCGCCGCCGCGTCGGCAACTGACCGAAGACCCGTTTCGACAGGAGAACACGCTGTGAGCGACTCCAGCCTGCGTCTGGTGTGGGTCTACCCCGACCTGCTGAGCACCTACGGCGACCAGGGCAACGTCCTGGTCACCGAGCGCCGGGCCCGCCAGCGGCGGGTGCCGGTCACCCGGATCGACGTACGGTCCGACCAGCCGATCCCGACCTCCGGTGACATCTACCTCATCGGCGGCGGCGAGGACCGCCCGCAGCGGCTGGCCGCCGAGCGGCTGCGCCGCGACGGCGGGCTGAACCGCGCGGTCGACAACGGCGCCATCGTCTTCTCGGTGTGCGCCGGCTACCAGATCATCGGCCACGAGTTCGTCAACGACCTCGGCCGTCCCGAACCGGGCCTGGGCCTGCTGGACGTCGTGAGCGTCCGCGGCGAGGGCGAGCGCTGCGTCGGCGACGTGCTGGCCGACATCGACCCCGTCCTCGGTCTGCCCCCGCTGACCGGCTTCGAGAACCACCAGGGCGTCACGCACGTCGGCAAGAACGCCCGCCCCCTGGCACGGACCCGCTTCGGCAACGGCAACGGCACCGGCGACGGCACCGAGGGCGCGTACAACGAGACCGTCTTCGGCACCTACATGCACGGCCCCGTCATGGCCCGGAACCCGCAGATCGCGGACATGCTGATCAAGCTGGCGATGGACGTCAGGGCGCTGCCGCCGGTCGACGACCAGTGGTACGAGGCGCTGCGCGCCGAGCGCATCGCGGCGGCGTCCCAGCCCGCCTGAGGTCCGCAACGTCGCGGGTCCGACCGGGGGAAACGGGGCCAGGGCCGGGTTGTGTCCGCAGTGCGGGCGGCGTTTCCGCCGCCCGCGCCCGGCTCGATAACGTAGTGAGCAGCGGTGCGCGTCGCCGCGGGTCCATCCGGACGACGGCGTCCGGCGCCCGGATCGATCTTTCAGGAGTAACGAGCAAATGCGTATTGGTGTGCTGACGAGCGGCGGCGACTGCCCCGGCCTCAACGCCGTCATCCGGTCGGTCGTGCACCGCGCGGTCGTCGACCACGGGGACGAGGTCATAGGTTTCCACGACGGGTGGAAGGGCCTCCTCGAGTGCGACTACCGCAAGCTCGACCTCGACGCGGTCGGCGGCATCCTGGCCCGTGGCGGCACCATCCTCGGCTCCTCCCGGGTCCGCCCCGAGCACCTGCGGGACGGCGTCGAGCGGGCCAAGGGCCACGTCGCCGACCTGGGTCTCGACGCGATCATCCCGATCGGCGGAGAGGGCACCCTCAAGGCCGCCCGGCTGCTGTCCGACAACGGCCTGCCGATCGTGGGCGTGCCCAAGACGATCGACAACGACATCGCCTCCACCGACGTCACCTTCGGCTTCGACACCGCCGTGACGGTGGCCACCGAGGCGCTGGACCGCCTGAAGACCACCGCCGAATCGCACCAGCGCGTGCTCATCGTCGAGGTCATGGGCCGCCACACCGGCTGGATCGCCCTGCACTCCGGCATGGCGGCCGGCGCGCACGCGATCGTCGTGCCGGAGCGCCCCTTCGACGTCGCGGAGCTGACCCAGCGGGTCGGCGAGCGCTTCTCCGCGGGCAAGAAGTTCGCGATCGTCGTGGTCTCCGAGGGCGCGAAGCCGCGCGAGGGCACGATGGAGTTCGAGTCGGGCGTCAAGGACGTCTACGGCCACGAGCGCTTCACCGGCATCGCCACCCGGCTCTCGATCGAGCTGGAGGAACGGCTGGGCAAGGAGGCCCGCCCGGTCATCCTCGGCCACGTGCAGCGCGGCGGAACCCCCACCGCCTACGACCGGGTGCTGGCCACCCGCTTCGGCTGGCACGCGGTCGAGGCCGCGCACAACGGCGACTTCGGCATGATGACGGCGCTGCGCGGCACCGACATCACGCTGGTGCCCCTCGCCACCGCCGTCGAGCACCTCAAGACCGTCCCCGCCGAGCGCTACGTCGAGGCCGAGTGCGTGCTGTGACGCGCTGACACACTCCTGGAACCGCCCCCGGTCGCGAGCGCGACCGGGGGCGGTTCTAGTCTGGTGCGGGCGCACCCGCCCCAACCGGCACATTGCCGACGGCGCGGTGCGTGCGGCAGGCACGACAGGAGAGTGACGGATGGACCACGGCGGACACGGGATGACGGCGGAGCTCCCGCCGTTCACCCTCGGCCGGGGGCTCGAGTTCAGCGGGGATCCGGTCTTCCTGGCCGGCTGTCTGCTCGCGCTCGCGCTCTACGGCTGGGGCGTCGTACGACTGCTGCGGCGCGGCGACCGCTGGCCGGCCGGACGGATCGTCGCCTTCGTCGCCGGCGTGCTGTCCATCGCCCTGGTGATGTGCACCGCGCTGAACGACTACGGCATGGTCATGTTCAGCGTCCACATGGTGCAGCACATGGTCGTCAGCATGGTCTCCCCCATCCTCCTGCTGCTGGGCGCCCCGGTGACCCTGACGCTGCGGGCGCTGCCGACGGCGGGACGGGGCCGCAAGGGCCCGCGGGAGCTGCTGGTGGCGCTGCTGCACAGCCGCTACCTGCGGGTGATCACGCATCCGGCGTTCACCATCCCGCTGTTCATCGCCAGCCTGTACGGGCTCTACTTCACGCCGCTGTTCGACACCCTGATGGGCAGCCGGACCGGGCACATCGCGATGATGGTCCACTTCCTCGCCGTGGGCCTGGTGTTCTTCTGGCCGATCATGGGCGTGGACCCGGGGCCGAACCGGCCGAGCCATGTGATGCGCATCCTCGAACTGTTCGCCGGGATGCCGTTCCACGCCTTCTTCGGCATCGCCTTGATGATGGCGAGCGAGCCGATGATCGGCGCCTTCAAGCACCCGTCCGCCTCGCTGGGGATCGACGCGCTGGACGACCAGACCGCGGCCGGCGGCATCGCGTGGGCGTTCAGCGAGATCCCGTCGGTGATCGTCCTCGTGGCGCTGCTGATCCAGTGGTACACCTCCGACCAGCGCCAGGCGCGTCGCAAGGACCGCGCCGCGGACCGCGACGGCGACGCGGAACTGGCAGCCTACAACGCGTACTTGGCATCCTTGGAGGCACGGGGTCGCGGCTGACGGGGCCGCCCGCCGCGAAGGGAGGCCCGCGATGGGCGACCAGGTACGGATATCGGGCGACGCGCTGCAGTTGCCGGGCGGTGTCACGGTGCGCTTCATGCGCACCCTGCGGCTGCCGGAGACGGGGACGCATCCGCTCCCACCCGGGATCGGCACCTTCCCGCTGCGCCGGGTCTCGGACCACCCCGACACCGCCCCCCGGGAATGGCTCGCACGGGGCGGGGTCATGCTGCCCGTCTACCAGCGCGAGGCCATGTGGCTCAGCTTCTCGGCCTCCGCGCCGGCCGCGCTCCAGGTGGGCGTCGGCAAGGTGTGCGCGGTGTCGGGGCGGCCGTGGAGCGACCGGCTGTCGCAGGACCCGCAGAACTACGTGGTGCTGCCGCGCCAGCCGTGGCTGGACGGCATCAACTCGGGCTCCGGGACGATCAGGCAGTTCGTGGCCGTGCCCCTGGGTCTGGGCGCGACCGTCGAGGGCCAGGTCACCGGCGAGGAGGTCTGGGGCGGGGTGCAGTTGCAGGTGACCGAACTCGGCGAGGAGCAGTTGGCGGCGTGGGTGGCGGAGCAGCGGCGCCGGGAGAGCACGCGTCGCGCGGCCTTCGGCGGCTACGGCGGCGCCCCGGGGGCGATGCCGATGGCCGCCCCGGCGGCCGCCCCTCCGCCGGCCCCGGGGAGCGTCCCGCGTCCGGGGGGCGCCGCGCGCCGGGCGGGGGGCGCGGGACGGTCCCCGGTCTCCATGGGGCTGGGCGCCGGCGGCCGCATGCGGCAGGAGGTCTACCGTGACGACCGCAAGCCCTCCGACTGGCGCGGCAAGCCCTCGGGCCGGGTCTACGTCCACCTGACGACGGTGCCGGAATGGCGCCGCATCACCGGCGAACCGGCTCCCCCCTCCCCGGTCGACCGCGCCGCGTACACCGCCGCCGGACTGCCCTGGTTCGACTACTACGACGCCGACGCCGACGACCTGGCGGCGCCCGGCACGCTCACCCAGGTGAAGCCGGTCGGCGACTGGCTCGGCGAGGACGAGTCGCCGTGGGTGGCGCCGCACCCGGGTCAGGTGCAGCAGCTGGGGGACGAGGGTCAGGTCACCGACGGCGACTGGTAGCGCACGGCGGGCGGCGGCGGGACCATGGAGTCCGGGCCGCCGCCGCGCGGCCCCCGGGGAGGAGGCCAGGGATGCCCACACCTGCCAAGGCGATGATCACGTGCACGGTGGCGTGTCTGGTCGCCGTGACCGCGTACACGGTGGCGCTCGGCCCCAACGGATGGGTGTGGTTCGCCTGGGTCGTCCTCACCCTGGCCACGATCGGGGTGTTCGCGATCCGCACGCCCCGCTGAGGCTTCCCGGCCGCCGGCCCGTCCTCAGCGCCGTGCCGCGGCGGTCCGCGCGTCGCGGGCGGCGATCGTCCCGATGCGGCGCAGGTCGCCGGTGAGGTCACCGCTGCGGTCGAGGTGGGCCGGGACCAGCCGGCCCACGAGCCACCGGAACCAGGCGGGCGTGTTCCGTATCCGGTAGGTCTGCACCACCCGTGTCCCCGTGCCCGCCGGCTCCACCGCGATGGTCCAGTCGGTGCTGTCGGGGAAGAGCGGGGTGGCGACGGTGCGCCACGTGATCCGGTGCGGGGCCTCGAACGCCACGATCTCGCAGACCCGGCTCCACCTCAGCCGGCCCGATCGGTTGCGGCCGCGGAAGCGGGCGCCGGGTGCCGCCGTGCTCGCCCCGCGCAGCCAGGTGACCCGGTGGCACTCGTGGCTCCACTCGCTGGTCCGGGTCACGTCCGCGACGACGCGCCACACGGCCTCGGCCGGCGCGTCGACGACCACCTCGGTGCGGCACGTCCGGGCGACGCCCCGCTCCCTGTCGTTACCCCTCACTGTTCCTCCCCCTCCAGGTCGTGTGCTCGGGTCTCACGCGTCGAGCAGCCGGTCGATGACACCGGCCACCCACTGTTCGTACTGCTGCGGTGTCCAGCCGGAGATCCCGGTCAGCAGGTGGTAGACCTCGACGCCGAGGACGGCCCACACCCCGTCGAGCTCCTCCCGGGTCACCGCACGCCCCGTGACGCCGGTCAGGCCCTGCTCGACGCTGACGCGCCGGCGCCGCTGGTTGTCCCGCAGCTTCCCCGCCAGGTCGCCGTTGGAGGCGGCCGCCTCGCGCAGCGCGAGGTGCACACCGGCGGTGCGCCGGTGGATGGCGGTGACCAGCCGCGCAGCGGCGGCGATGCGCTCCTGCCGGGTCCCCGACGCGAGTCCGGCGAACTCCGGGCGTTCGGCGAGCGCTTCGGGCTCCGCGTCGCCGACGACGGCGACGTCGAGCGCGGCCATCAGCAGCTCGCCCTTGGACCGGAAGCCCGCGTACACCGTCTCGACCGACACCCCGGCCTCGCGGGCGACGTCACGCATCCCGGTCGCCGCCCACCCCCGCTCGCCGAACAGCCGGACGGCCGCGGCCAGCACGACGGCCCGGGTCTCCCCCGCCTGCTGCTCGCGTCGCGGTGACCGGTACGCGCGCCGCGCCCGGGGCTCCTCCTGCTCCGCCATCAGCGGACCGCCCCGCCCCGCTCGGGGTCCTGCGGCCGCCACCATTGCGCCAGGCGCCGCCGGTAGGCGCGGGCGAAGCCGTGCAGCAGGATGAAGCGCGGAACGGGGGGCACCAGAGCGACCACGATCCGGTGCCCCTCGGGGTCGATGCCGTCGAGCAGCCAGTGCCCCTCCATGCCGAGCTGCCTGAACGACTTGGACTTCACGTTGTACCGCTGGTCCCAGTCACGCCACGCGTCCTGCGTGAGGGTGGCCGACACGACGGGCATGGCCTGCTCGACCTCGCGTTCCAGGTGCGGTACGAGCACGGCCGTCAACGCGTCGAGCGCCGCCAGCAGTCTGACGCGCGCCTGGTCGGAGGCCGTCTCCGCGTACCGCCGGGCGGCGTCCGTCACGGTCACGGCCGCCGGGGTGATCCGGCGGTGGTCGGCGTCCAGCGAGTCCAGCAGCGGCCCGGTGGCCGGGTCGCGCTCGCGCACCAGCGGCCACAGTCCCTCGTCCTCGCCGATGTGGTGCGCGTGGAGGAACTCCATCAGCCACACGACGTGCCGGCCGACCGCGCTCCCCTGCCCCGGCTGCGGATGCGGCTCGGTGGACAACACCGTCCGCGTGCGCTCCAGGTCACGGCGGAGCGCGCCGTGCACGATCCCCATCATCCGTGTGTCCGCGGGTGCGGAACCCGTCCCCATGCCGACCTCCCCGTCGCCGTCCTGCTCGGAGACTAGGGCCCCGGATGTTTTCATTACAACGTCGTTGCGGTGAATTCTGGTCCCGCGGGCACCACCACCCCCCACGCCCTGGCGTGGGTGCAGGCCGTCAGGCCCTCGTCCTTCGTCCGTCCCCTGTCACGGAGGCGACCACCTTGGCGATGACGGCCGTCACGACGAGGCTCCCGGTCAGGACCATCCCGACGCCGACCACGAAGAGGCCGCTTGAGTCGTCCGACCAGTCGACGAAGGCGGCGGCGGTCAGGCCGAGCGTGGTGCCGAGCACGGCGGCCATGACGAAGCCGCGGGACGCGGCCCAGCACACGACCGCCACGAGCGTCACAACCAGCCCTGCGACCTGCCAGGCTTCGTAGGGACCGGTCACGGTGCCGTCGGGCTGCACATCACGGTGGCTGTCCCAGCCCAGCCAGGCAGCCCAGTCGGCCGACGCGACGACGGCCGGCAGGAGGATCGGCAACAACCGGGAAGCGGGATTCACTGTTGATGGGCGCATGACCCGAGCGTCCCGCCCCGCCCGGGCACCGGCCAGAGCGCACGTACTCAGCTCCGGCCGAGTACGTGCCCCCCTACGCGGCAGCCGCAGAGGCCCGGCGTCAGGCCGGGGCGTGGCGGGCGAGGCCGGAGACGAGCAGGTCGAGGCCGAACTCGAAGCGTTCGTCGCCCTCGTCGCGCATGAGGGCGTCGACCATGCCCGTGATGTGCGGGAAGCGCGCGGGGGGCAGCGAGCCGAAGTACTCGCGGATGCGGGCGATGTGCTCGTCGAGGGGGACGCCCGTCCCGCCGAAGCCCTGGCTGTTGCGCAGGCTCTCCTCGACCGCGGTGGCGGTGACGAAGAGCGCGAGGGCGTCCACGCCGTAGGCGCAGACCCGGTCGGACAGGCCGCCGGCCTTGAAGATCGCGAGCATGGCCTCGGCGTTGAGGAGGGCGTTGGGGCCGAAGGGGATGCCCTGGCCGATGGCGGCTCGCGAAAGGTCGCGGTGGGCGACGAGGACGCGGCGGCCCTGCCGGGCCATCTCCTTGATCTGCTCCTGCCACCGCTGCGGGTCGGGCTCGGGGCGGGTCACGTCGGCCTGGATGCGGTCGAGGAGCAGCTCCAGCAACTCCTCCTTGTTGGCGACGTGCGCGTAGAGCGAGGCGGCGCCGGTGTCCAGTTCCTGGGCGACCCGGCGCATGCTCAGCGCGTCGAGGCCTTCGGCGTCGACGACGTGCAGGGCCGCGCTGACGATCGCCTCGCGGCTGAGGCTGCGGCGGGGGGCCTTCTTGCGCTCGGCGCGCCAGGGCGGGACGGGGACCGATGTCACGTGCTGCGCACCTCCGGGAGCGGAACACGAACAGCGTACTTGACACGAACACTGTTCGTCTTCTAGAACACTGTTCGTTCAAAACGAACGCCGTTCGCCCTATCCCGCGGAGGCCCCCATGACCACCCAAGCCCCCTCCCCGCCGGCGCCCCCGGCCGTCGGCCACCCCCTGCGCAAGCTCGGGCTGGCCGTGATCCTCGCCGTCGAGATCATGGATCTGCTCGACGCCACGATCGTCGGCGTCGCCTCGCCCTCGATCCGCGCCGACTTCGGCGGCAGCTCCACGCAGATCCAGTGGATCACCGCCGCCTACACGCTGGCCTTCTCCGTGCTGATGATCACGGGGGCGCGGCTCGGCGACATCGTGGGCCGCCGCCGGATGTTCCTCGTCGGGCTCGCCGGGTTCACGGTGTGCTCCGCGCTGTGCGCGGCCGCGGGCTCCGCGGGGATGCTGATCGGCGGGCGGGCCGCGCAGGGGCTGTTCGCCGCCATGATGGTGCCGCAGGGGCTCGGCATCCTGCGCCAGATGTTCCCGCCGAAGGAGCAGGGGGCGGCCTTCGGCGCTTTCGGGCCGGTCATGGGGCTCGCCGCGGTCGCCGGGCCGGTGCTCGGCGGTTTCCTCACCGACGCCGACCTGTTCGGCTCCGGCTGGCGCTCGGTGTTCCTGATCAACGTCCCGCTCGGCGCCGTCGCCTTCGCCGTCGCGCTGCGCATCCTGCCCGAGGGCCGCTCGCCGCACGCGCCGCGGCTGGACCTGCCGGGGTCGGCGCTGGTCAGCCTCGGGGTGCTCATGCTGGTGTACCCCCTGGTCCAGGGCCGCGACCTGGGCTGGCCGCTGTGGACGTACCTGTCGATGGCGGGCGCGGTCCCGGTGCTCGGCCTCTTCGCCTGGTACCAGCGGCGCCTGGTGGCGCGGGGCGGTTCCCCGCTCGTCGAGCCGGGGCTCTTCCGCCACCGCGGCTTCTCCGCCGCGCTCGTGGTGGGCGTGGCCTTCTTCGCGGCGATCAGCGGGCTGATGCTCGTGCTCACCCTGCACCTGCAGGTCGGGCTCGGCTACAGCGCCCTGCACGCCGGGGCGTCGATGATCCCCTGGTCCGCCGGCACGGTCGTCGGCGCGGTCCTCTCCGGTGCCGTCCTCGGCCCGAAGTACGGCCGGCGCACCATCCAGGCCGGCTTCGCGCTGTCGGCGGTGGCCGTCGCCGCGCTGGCGCTCACCGTGCACCTGGCGGGCCAGGGGGCCACCACCTGGCAGCTGCTGCCCGCCCTCCTGCTGAACGGCTTCGCGATGGGCCTGGTCATGGCGCCGTTCTTCGACATCGCCCTCGCCGACGTCGAGGAGCGCGAGACCGGCTCGGCCTCGGGTGTCCTCAACGCCGTGCAGCAGCTGGGCGGTTCGGTCGGTGTCGCGGTGCTCGGCACGGCGTTCTTCTCGTACGCGGCCGACGGGGGCACGGTGCCCGCGACCCAGTGGACGGCGCTCATGGCCGCGGCCGCGTTCGTCGCGGCCCTGGCGGCCGCCTTCCTGATGCCCCGCCGCGCCCGCGAGGGCGCGACGGGACACTGAAAGAGCACCTGCCTCAGGCGGTGTGCAGGGTCAGGCCGTAACGGGCCAGGATCGGGTTGACGGGCTGGAACCAGGTCTCGCCTCCGGAGGAGCAGTTGCCCCAGCCTCCGGAGGTGACGCCCTGGGCCTGGTCGCCGCTGATGAACGAGCCGCCGGAGTCGCCCGGTTCCGCGCACACGTTCGTCTTCGTCAGGCCGTACACGCTGCCCTGGCTGTAGTTCACGGTCTCGTTCTTCGCCAGGATGGTGCCGCAGTGCCAGTGCGTGGTCGACCCGGACCGGCAGACCGACGCCCCCACCGGCGCCTCGGCGGAGCCGCGCACCAGGGCGTCGGGGACGGTGCCCCAGCCCAGCACCACCGGAACCGTCCACCAGCCGCTGCCGACGTTGACCCAGCCGTAGTCGTTGCCGGGGAACGTGCCGCCCTGGAAGGCGCCGACGTAGGAGCCGTCCCAGCCGTACACGGCGGCGCCGGGCTGGGCGCAGTGCCCGGCGGTGACGAAGCCGCCGTACACCGAGAAACCGATGGAGCAGCGGATGTTGTGGCTGTAGTACGGGTCCCCGCCGACCGTCCCCGCGGAGAGCGTCGCCGGTGCCTGCGCGGCCCGGCGTACCGAGGTGACGACGGCGCCGGGTGCGGCCCGGCGGGCGGAGGCGACGAAGGCGCGCACCGCCGCGGTGTCCCGCGCGCCCGCGCGGACGTCGACGACGACGCGGTTGGCCCGCGGGTCGACGCGCCAGCCGGTCACGGCCGCCGGAGCGGCCCCCGCCCTGGCCCGGCGGTCCAGGACCGCCTTCGCCGCGTCGAGTTCGCCCGCGGAGTGCTCGACGACCCGTACGGCCGCCCCGGTCCCGCGGACGGCCGCGGCCTTGCGTTCGCCGGTCACGGCGACGACGAGGGCGCCCGTGCGCGCGTCGAACCAGGACCCGCCGTAGTCCGCGCCCGCGGCACGCCGGGCGGCGGGCTCCAGACGGGTGGCGGCGGCCTCGTCGCGCAGGCGTTCGCGCGCCTGCGCCTCGCTCAGGCCCAGGTCTCCGGCGAGGGCCCGGACGAGCCCGGCGGACGGCGTGCCGGCGGCGGAAGCGGGTGCGCTCCCCGTGGCGGGAGAGGCGGCGGCGGGAGTGAGCGCGGTGGAGGTCGCGCCCAGTCCCGCCAGGACGAGCAGCACGGACAGGGCGGCACGCGCGCTGATCCTGCGTCTCATGGCAGTTCCCCTAACTGGTGTGGGAGGAAGTGGTGCAGGGGAGGTCGTGAGAGCGCTCTCAAAACTGACGTCGTCGCGAGCCTAGAGGTGACGATTAGTCATGTCCATACCAATCGCTCGGCGCACGCGTGCGGGCCCGGTGACGCACGGCACCCGCCGCGCCTAGACTGACCATCCTCGAACCGCGTTGTGACCTGGCAGAACGCCGCCCCGGAGCCGATCGGCGCCAGTTGGGAGTCAGTCCGTGTTCTACTACGTGCTCAAGTACGTGGTCCTCGGCCCGCTGCTGCGGGTGCTGTTCCGCCCGAGGATCGAGGGCATGGAGAACATCCCGGAGGAGGGCGCGGCGATCGTCGCGGGCAACCACCTGTCGTTCTCCGACCACTTCCTGATGCCCGCGATCCTGCCGCGCCGGATCACCTTCCTGGCGAAGGCCGAGTACTTCACCGGAACCGGCATCAAGGGACGGCTGACCGCGGCGTTCTTCCACAGCATCGGGCAGATCCCGGTCGACCGCTCCGGCGGGAAGGCGGGCGAGTCGGCGGTCCGCGAGGGGCTGAAGGTGCTCGCCAAGGGCGAGCTCCTCGGCATCTACCCCGAGGGCACCCGCTCCCACGACGGACGCCTCTACAAGGGCAAGGTCGGCGTGGCCACCATGGCCATCCGCGCCGGGGTCCCGGTGGTCCCGTGCGCGATGATCGGCACGTACGAGATCCAGCCCGCCGGCCGGCGGCTGCCGCGCATCAAGCCGGTGACGATCCGCTTCGGCGCGCCGCTGGAGTTCTCCCGCTTCGAGGGGATGGACAACGAGCGCTTCGTGGTGCGCTCGGCCACGGACGAGATCATGTACGCCATCCTCGGCCTGTCCGGCCAGGAGTACGTCGACCGGTACGCCTCCGAGGTCAAGGCGGAGCAGCAGGGCCAGTCCGGCATCGGCTCCCGGCTGCGCCGCAGCGCCTGACCGGTCGCACCCTGGGCGGTTGCGCCCTGGGCGGATCCGCGCACGGCGAACGGGCCTGGCCCCGCCGTCACCGGCCGCCTAGCGTCGCCGTCATGACGAGGACTGCGTTCGTGATCGGGGCGACGGGACAGATCGGCCGGGCGTCGGTACGCGCCCTCGCCGAGGACGGCTGGGAGGTGCGGGCCGCCTCCCGCGGGGGCGGCGGTGACGTGGACTGGCCCGACGGGGTACGGCCGGTGGCCGTGGACCGCGAGGACACGGCGGCCCTGGCGTCGGCGCTCGGCGAGGGCTGCGACGTGCTGCTGGACTGCGTCGCCTACGGTCCGGAGCACGCGCGGCAGCTGACGGACCTGGCGGACCGGATCGGCTCCGCGGTCGTCGTGTCCAGTTGCTCCGTCTACGAGGACGGCCGCGGCCGCAGCCTGGACACCGACGGGGAGCCCGGCGGCGCGCCCGTCTTCCCGGTGCCCGTCACGGAGGCACAGCCGGTGCTGGCCCCGGGCGAGGGCGGCTACTCGCCGCGCAAGGTGGCGCTGGAGCGCGACCTCCTCGCGGCTGAGGGACGGTTGCCCGTCACGCTGCTGCGCGCCGGGGCCGTCCACGGCCCGCACAGCCTGCGGCCCAGGGAGCTGTACTTCGTCAAGCGGGCCGTGGACCGGCGGCCGTTCCGGGTGCTCGCGTACGGCGGGGAGAGTCGCTTCCACCCGGTGCACGCCGCGAACCTCGCCGAACTGGTGCGGCTGGCCGCCCGCCGCCCGGGCTCCCGGGTGCTCAACGCCGGTGACCCGTACGCCCCGACGGTGGCGGAGATCGCGGACGCCGTCGGCGCGGTGCTGGGCCACGAGACGGAGACGTACACCGTGGACGGCCCTCCCCCGGCGAAGAACGTCGGCGACACCCCGTGGACCACGGCCCACCCCTTCGTGCTCGACATGTCGGCCGCGGAGCGCGAGCTGGGCTACCGCGCCGTGACCGGCTACGTGCAGTCGCTGCCGGAGAACGTGGCCTGGCTGGTCGAGCGGCTCGGCGGGCGGGACTGGCGGGAGGCCTTCCCCGTCCTGGCGTCGACGTACGACCGGTTCGGCGACCTGTTCGACTACGCGGCCGAGGACCGCTGGCTGGCCTCCGGAAAACCGCTCGCCGCGCCCTGAGAGCCCCACTAGCCTCGGGGCGTGGGAAAGGACCGGACATGAGTGCGCGGCTGCGGGCCCTCGCCAAGGAGACGGAAGGCCTCGTCGCGACCGGCCGGTACCGCACGGCACGCGGCGTGGAGGTGGCGATCGGGGAGGCCGTCGCGCGGGCCGTGCGGGGGACGCGGATGTACGGCCCCGGGCCCGTCGATCCCGGCCCCCGCACGGAACGCACCGGGCCCACGGCCTTCGAGGTGACCGGCGAGGACAGCCTGCAGGCCGCGCGCCGCCTGGTGCGGCAGGCACCGGGGGTCCCGGTCGCCGTGCTGAACTTCGCCTCGGCGCGCAACCCCGGCGGCGGCTACCTCAACGGGGCGCAGGCCCAGGAGGAGGCGGTGTGCCGCGCGTCGGCGCTGTACACGACGCTGCTCACGGCGAGGCAGTTCTACGACTGGCACCGGGCCGACCGCAGCCCCTTCTACAGCGACCGGGTGATCCACTCCCCCGCCGTCCCGGTCTTCCGCGACGAGCACGGCGTCCTGCTGGACGAGCCCTTCGAGGCCGGCTTCCTCACCTCCGCCGCGCCGAACGCGGGGGTGATCGCCCGCCAGGACCCCGGCGCCACGGACCGGGTGCCGGCCGCCCTGACGGCGCGGGCGGGCAGGGTGCTCGAGGTCGCCGCGGCGCACGGCTACCCCTGCCTGGTGCTGGGCGCCTGGGGCTGCGGGGTGTTCCGCAACGACCCGGCCGCGGTCGCGGCCGCCTTCCGCGAGCACCTCTGGCCGGGCGGCCGGTTCGCGGACCGCTTCGGCCGGGTCGTCTTCGCCGTACTGGACCGGCGCGCGGACTCGCCCACCCGAGCGGCCTTCGCCGCCGCCTTCCCCGGGTAGAGGAGTCCCATGAGCGACAAACGCAACATCGACACCGTGATGGACGCCGTGGACCAGAAGTGGATGCCGCACGTCCTCGCCGAGGTCAACGACTACGACGTGAAGGTGGCCAACGTCGAGGGCGACTTCACCGAGCACGCGCACGCGGACACCGACGAGTTCTTCCTCGTCCTCGCCGGCCGTCTGCACCTGGAGCTGCCGGACCGTACGGTGACCCTCGGCCCGCACGAGGTGTTCACCGTGCCCCGCGGTGTCCCGCACCGCCCGCGCGCCGAGGAGGGCACCCGCATCCTGATGTTCGAGCCGCGCGGCACGGTCAACACCGGCGACGGCAACGAGGGCACGGGCACGACCGGGGTACGGCTCGGATAGCCGGACGGGCCCGGAACGCCGGACGGCCCCGCCGCGCCCCTGTGGGCGCCGCGGGGCCGTCCGCCTGTGTACCGCGGAGGGTCAGCTCGTGGGCGGCACCGGCGTGGCGTGCGGGGCGCACGTCACGTCGGACCGGTCGAGCCTGCCCGTCACGAAGTAGCCGGTGACCCGGTCGTTGATGCAGGGGTTGACCAGGCCGGTGACGCCGTGCGAACCGGCGCCCTTCTCGGTGATCATGAGCGAGCCCTTGAGCCGCTTGTGCAGCTCCACGGCGCCGGTGTACGGGGTCGCCGCGTCACGGGTGCTCTGGACGATCATGACGCGCGGCAGGCCGTGGCCGGTCCGCACTTCCACGGGGTTCTGCTGCGGGACGCCCCAGGTGGCGCACGGCAGGTTCATCCACGCGTTGGACCAGGTCAGGAACGGGTACTTGGCGTGCAGACGGGTGTTGTCGCGGTCCCAGGTGCGCCAGTCACGGGGCCACTTGGCGTCGGTGCACTCCACCGCCGTGTAGACCGCGTTGCCGTTCTCCGAGGAGATGTTGCCCGCGGTGTCCGACAGGTCGGGCGCCGCGGCGTCGACCAGCGCCTGGGTGTCACCCGCGAGGTAGGCGCTCCAGATCCCGGCCACGGCCGCCCACGACGAGTCGTAGTACGGCGCGCTCTGGAAGAGGCCGAGCAGTTCGGCCGGGCCCACGACCCCGCCGATGGGGTGCGCCTTGGCGGCGGCCCGCAACTGCTCCCACTTCGCCTGGACCTTCGCCGGGGTGTTGCCGATGTGGTAGACGGAGTCGTAACTGGCGACCCAGGCCTTCCAGTCGTTCCAGCGGCCCTCGAAGGCGACGTCCTGGTCGAGGTTGTTCCGGTACCAGATCTGGTCGCGGGACGGGTTGACGACGCTGTCGACGACCATGCGGCGCACGTGCGACGGGAAGAGCGTGGCGTAGACGGCGCCGAGGTAGGTGCCGTAGGAGACACCGAGGTAGTTGAGCTTGCGCTCGCCGAGGGCGGCGCGGACGACGTCGAGGTCGCGGGCGGTGTTGGCCGTCGTCATCTGCGACAGCATCGCGGCACCGGTGCGCTCCTTGCAGCCTTCCGCGTACTCGGCGGCCAGCTTGCGCTGCGCCCGCTTGTCGGCCTCGCTGTCGGGAACCGGGTCGGCCTTGGGGGCCTTCACGAACTCCTGCGGGTCGGCGCAGGAGATGGGCGCCGAGTGGCCGACACCGCGCGGGTCGAAGCCGACGAAGTCGTAGGCCTTGGCGGTCGCCGCCCAGATCGGGTTCTTGGTCGTCACGCGGAGCGGGAACCGCATGCCGGAGCCACCAGGCCCGCCCGGGTTGTAGATGAGGGCGCCCTGGCGCTCGGCGGCGGTGCCGGTGTTGCCGATGCGGTCCACGGCGATCTTGATCGTCTTGCCGAAGGGCTTGGCGTAGTCGACCGGAACGGTCACCCAGCCGCACTGGACGGGGTTCGCGATGCCCCAGTCGGCCGGGCACGCGGCCCAGTCGATGCCCTTCTTCGCCGCGTGCGCGGCGGCGATCCGGACGCCGCGGGCCTCGGCGGCGCCGCTGTGTCCGTGGGCCTTCGGCGCGCTGCGGGCGACCGCGGTCTGCGGTGCCGCCGTGGCGACGGTGCCGGCTATCAGGGCCGCGGTCAGCCCGAGCACGGCCGTGCGTCTCACCATGAACTCCCCCTGCTGTTGGTGCCGCTCGTGGCGGCCTGAACGCAACTGCAGGGGGATCCTTTCGTCCCGGAGGCCCCGGGGAGAAGATCTTATGAGTGTTTCTTTACCAACGCATAAGGCGGGAGCTCCGGTTGGCGGCGTGCGCGGGTCACCGGACCGTCGCCGGCCGGCTCCGGCTGGACGAGGGCCGCCAGGTGGAACGGGTGGCCCGGGAGTTCGGCGACCCGGGGTTCGCCGTCGGGGTCGTGGCCGGGGCCTCGCCCCTGGCGGCCGGCGCCCGGACGGCGAGGGCCCTGGCACGGCTGCGGGAACTGCGCCCGCGCGCCCGGGTGACGCTGCGGGAGCTGGACCGCGCGGAGGTCGTCACCGGGGTGGCGGCAGGAGGGCTCGACGTCGGGCTGGTCGACGGCGCGGCGGCGTCCGGCGATCCGCTGCGGCTGCCGAGGCCGGCCCGCTGCACGCGGTGCGCTGCTCCGAGGAGGACCTGACGGTGGTCCTGGCGGAGGATCATCCGCCGGCCCGCCGGCCCCGCCGGCGGGGAGTGCGGCTGGCCGGACCTCACGGACGCCCTGTGGGTCGACGCGCCGGCCGCCGCGCTGCCACCGGCGCTGCTGCATCCGGCCGCGGCCGGGACGGCTTCCGGGCGGGCGTGCGGCACGAGGGGCCCGAGGTCTGGACGGTGACTCGTCAGGTCGGGGCTCGGTCCGGCGCTGCTGCCGTGCTCCGCGGCCGCGGGGGGGGGCGCCCGGCGTCGCCGTGGTGCCGCTCACCGCACCGCGGCTGGTCCACCGTACGGAGGTGCTGCACCGCGGCGGCGCGGGCCGGGCGGCTGTGCTGACCGGCCTGCTGACCAGGGCGCCCGGCCCGCAGCGGCCGACGGGGCTCACCCGTTCGGCCCAGTGCCTTTTGCCCCGCCCAGGTGACGGCCGCACAGTCGAGGGACGGCGGTATCTGGGCGCCCCATCCCCCCGGGGTGGACGAGGCGGTCCCCCGGGCGACCGTCCCGGGACCCGCGCTCGACGGCCCCTGCCACGCGACTCCCGCGCCGCCCCGTGCGATCGAACGGCCCGCCCGGGCCCCACGCCACCGTCCTGAGCGCGGCTGCGGCGTGCGCACGGTCCTCGCGCCCCCAAGGATCGAGGTCCCATGGACAGCACACCGAAGACACGCGTCGTTCTGCGGATTCGCCTGCACGAGGGCAAGGGGGATCAGTATGCGGCGGCATACGACCTCGTGCACCAAGGCATCGTCTCGGCAGACGGCTTCATCAGCTCGCAGCTGTGCCGGTCCCACGCGGACCCGGACAGCTGGATCGTGACCAGCGAGTGGCGGTCGCTCGACCAGTACCTCGCCTACCTGGCGAGCGAGGACTTCAAGGCGCGGCGGGTCGGGCTGCGCGAGTGCATCGTGGAGCACGAGTCGACGCAGTACGCGGTCGTCGCCGACGTGAAGCCGTGACGCCGTGAAGGCCCCGGCCCCGGGGACGGTAGCCGCCCCCGGGGCCGGTCCGCGTGCGCGTCAGCGCCAGCGGTACAGCTCCTTGAGCCGGTTCACGACGATGTTGAAGCGGCCCCGGTCCAGCGCGCAGGCCTCGCGGCGCATGCCGTCGGGGTGGACGCGCAGCACGCGGTCGACGTTCACCCAGGACGGGCGGCCGGACTTGTCCCACGGGCCGGAGCCGATGGCGACCCACTCCCGGTCGTCGTTGTGCTCCTTGCTGGACAGCTGCACGGCGAGCAGCGTGTCGGTCCGCTCGCGCGCGACGACGAGGACCGGACGGTCCTTGCCGCGGCCGTCGTTCTCCTCGTAGGGCACCCACGTCCAGACGATCTCGCCCGGGTCGGGGTCGCCGTCGTGGGCGGGTGCGTACTCGGTGCGGACGGGGCCGACCTGCTCCGGCTGGGCCTCGGTGGTCGCACTGGGGCCGTAACGGCCCGGGTTCTCGGTGTCTATCGACGTCACGGGGCCACGCTAGCCGACAGGATGCGGCGCAGGCACAGCCCGTCCGGCGCGAGCGCGGTCAGCAGCGCGGCGGGACCGGCGAGCGGGGTCAGCACGGCCTCGCCCTGTTCTGCGTCCCGCACCGGCACCCGTGCCTCCACCGGCTTGTCCGTGAACGCGGGGTCCACGACCAGCAGTTGGCCCGCCGCCCGGTGCGTGTGCAGGACGGCGGGCCCTGACCAGCCCGCCGCGCCCGGCCCGAAGGAGAGCTGCTGGTCCAGCAGCGGACGGCCCCCGACCCGTACCGTGAGGCGGGTGGTGAGCCCGCCCGGCCGCTCCCCCGCCCGGCCGAGGATCTGCTCCTCGCGCAGCACGAGGCGGGCGCCCGGGGCGAGTTCGGCCGTCGTGGTCATGAGCAGGTCGCTGCCCTCCGCGGCGATCAGCGGCTCCGGCAGCCAGTGCAGCACGGCGTCCTCGCCGACGGTGAGCCGTACGTCGTACCGCGCCTGCTCCCCGCCCCGTCCGGGCAGCGACACGGTGGCCGCCGCCGCGTCCACGTGGAGCACGGCGCCGGGCCGGGCGGTGACGTGCACGGCCAGCCGGTCGCCGCCCAGCGGCGCGCTCATGGCGCCGACGACCGTCACCCGGGCCGCCCGTGCGTCGGCGGACCGCGTACGGCGCAGCGCGAGCGGCCCCTCCCCGGTGAGTTCGGGCAGTGCGGTGCCGCCGCGGCCGTCCGGGACGGCGGTGATCCGGGCGGTGGCGTGGACGCCGCTCACGCGGGGACCGCCGCCCAGGCCGTCAGCCGCGTACGGATCCACTCGGCGACGGGGGCGACGCCGTTCTCGGCGACGAGGGAGGTGAAGACCACCGGCAGGTCGCCGCGCTGCCGCTTCGCGTCGCGCGCCATGCGGCCGAGGTCCGAGCCGACGTACGGGGCGAGGTCGGTCTTGTTGACGACCAGCAGGTCCGCGGTGGTGACCCCGGGGCCGCCCTTGCGCGGGATGTCGTCGCCGCCGGCCACGTCGATCACGAAGACCTGGGCGTCGACCAGGCCCTTGGAGAAGGTGGCGGTGAGGTTGTCGCCACCGGACTCCACGAGGACGAGGTCGAGCGGCCCGACGCTGTCCTCCAGGTCCTCGACGGCCTCGAGGTTGGCCGAGATGTCGTCGCGGATCGCGGTGTGCGGGCACGCACCGGTCTCCACCGCGGCGATCCGCTCGGGCGGCAGGACGGCTTTGCGCAGGAGGAAGTCGGCGTCCTCGCGGGTGTAGATGTCGTTGGTCACGACGGCGATGGACAACTCCTCGCGCAGCGCGCGGCACAGCGCGGCGACGGTGGCGGTCTTGCCCGAGCCGACCGGGCCGCCGAGGCCGATGCGCAGGGCGCGGCGGCTGCCGTCGGGGCGGGCGGTTGGGGTGGCCCAGGTGTGCCGTTGCGGGAAGACGGTGTGGTCGTGGTCGAGGTGCATGAGGGGGTCCCCCTAGGAGGCGAAGAGGCGGACGGGCCACCCGGCGTGGGCCTCGGCGTACACGTCGAGCAGCGGCGCGGAGGCGGCGGGCAGGGCGTCGGTGCCCTCGGTGAGGCAGCGGTGGGCGGCGTCGGCGGCCCGGCCGGCGACCTCGTCCAGGTCCGGGGCGAGCCGGGCCAGCACGGCGGTCACCGCGAACGGGTCGAGGCTCAGCAGGCGTACGGCGGCGGTGGCCGGGCCGGTCACGGCCTCGTACGCCGCCGCGTGGGCGGCGTCCAGCGGGGTGAGGCCGGCGGCCCGGGCGGTCACGCCGAGCACGACGGGCTGGTGGGCCCCCCGCGGCCGGGCGGCGGCGAGCGCGTCGAGCGCGGGCGACGGCCAGGCGGCGCGGGCGGCCCGCGTCATCTGGCGGCCGAGGCGGCGGGCGGTCTGCCGCAGCGCGGGCGAGGGGGTACGGGCGTCGGCGGCCTCGTCCAGTGCGAGCGGGTCGGCGCCCGCGGCGGCCGCGGCGGCGAGCGCCGCGGCCACCAGGCCCGTGGTGTGCAGCCTGCCCCGGCAGAACTCCTCGAGCGTGTCGGGGCCGGTGATGCGGCCCGCCGTGACGGCCGCCTCGGCCCCTCCGGAGTGGGCGTGGCCCCCGGCGGGGAAGCGGCCGTCGGCGAGCAGCAGCAGCGCGGCGCGGTTCATCGTCCCCCTGCTCCGTTCAGAACAGGAAGTACCGCTGGGCCATGGGGAGTTCCACGGCCGGGGCGGGTTCGACGACGTCTCCGTCGATGCGGACGGTGAAGGTGTCGGGGTCGACCTCGACGTGCGGCATGGCGTCGTTCTCGCGCATGTCCGCCTTGGTGACGCGCCGGGTGTCGCGGATCGGGAGGAACCGCTTGCCGAGGGCGAGGCGTTCGGGGAGGCCTTCGTCGAGGGCGGTGTGCGTCACGAAGGTGAAGGAGTTGGCGGCGGGAGCGCGGCCGATCGCGCCGAACATCGGGCGCGGCAGGACCGGCTGGGGGGTCGGGATGGAGGCGTTGGCGTCGCCCATCTGCGCGTAGGCGATCTGGCCGCCCTTGAGCACGAGGTGCGGTTTGACGCCGAAGAACGCCGGGTCCCACAGCACCAGGTCGGCGAGCTTGCCGCTCTCGACCGAGCCGATCTCGCCGTCGAGGCCCTGGGCGACGGCGGGGTTGATGGTGTACTTGGCGACATATCGACGTGCGCGCAGGTTGTCGGCCCGTCCGTCGCCGGGCAGGGCCCCGCGCCGCCGCTTCATGACGTGCGCGGTCTGCCAGGTGCGCAGGACGACCTCGCCGACCCGTCCCATGGCCTGCGAGTCCGAGGAGATGATCGAGATCGCCCCGAGGTCGTGCAGGACGTCCTCGGCCGCGATCGTGCCGGGCCTGATCCGCGACTCGGCGAAGGCGAGGTCCTCGGGCACGGAGGGGTTGAGGTGGTGGCAGACCATCAGCATGTCGAGGTGCTCCTCGACGGTGTTGACGGTGTGGGGCCGGGTCGGGTTGGTCGAGGACGGCAGGACGTTGGGGTGGGCGACGACGGTCATGATGTCCGGCGCGTGCCCGCCGCCCGCGCCCTCGGTGTGGTACGCGTGGATGCCCCGGCCGGCGATGGCGGCGAGGGTGTCCTCGACGAAGCCGGCCTCGTTGAGGGTGTCGGTGTGGACGGCGAGCTGGGCGCCGGTCGCCTCGCACACCGTCAGGCAGGCGTCGATGGCGGCCGGGGTGGCGCCCCAGTCCTCGTGGATCTTGAAGCCGACGGCCCCGCCCCGCAACTGGGAGAGCATCGCCTCGTGGGAGACGGTGTTGCCCTTGCCGAGCAGGCCGATGTTGACCGGGTAGTGCTCCAGCGCCGCGAACATCCGCGCCAGGTGCCAGGGCCCCGGCGTGATGGTGGTGGCCTTGGTGCCCTCGGCCGGGCCCGTGCCGCCGCCGACGAGCGTGGTGATGCCGGCGGCCAGCGCCTCGTCCACGATCGTCGGGGAGATGAAGTGGACGTGCGCGTCGACGGCCCCGGCGGTGACGATCCTGCCGTTGCCGGCGATGACCTCCGTCTCGGGCCCGATGACGAGGTCCGGATGGACGCCGTCCATGGTGTCGGGGTTGCCGGCCTTGCCCAGCGCCGCGATCCGCCCGTCGCGGATGCCGATGTCGGCCTTGACCACGCCCCAGTGGTCCAGGACGACGGCGCCGGTGATCACCGTGTCGGGGGTGCCCTCGGCCCGGGTGGCCCGGGCCTGCCCCATCGACTCGCGGATCACCTTGCCGCCGCCGAAGACGACCTCGTCGCCCGAGCCGTCGGCGCCGCCCGACAGGTCCCGCTCGACCTCGATCAGCAGGTCGGTGTCGGCGAGCCGTATACGGTCCCCGGTGGTCGGCCCGAACAGGTCGGCGTAGACGGCACGCGAGAGCTCAGCCATCGAGGGCACCTCCGGTCTCTCCGCGCAGCCCCGCCACGATCCGCGCGCCGCCCAGCGGCACGAGCTCGACCTCGACGGGGATGCCGGGCTCGAAGCGCACGGCGGTCCCGGCCGCGACGGCCAGGCGCTTGCCGCGGGCGGCGGCGCGGTCGAAGACGAGACCCGGGTTGGCCTCGGCGAAGTGGTAGTGGGAACCGACCTGGACCGGCCGGTCGGCGGAGTTGAGCACGGTCAGCCGGGTGACCGGCTTGCCCGCGTTGAGCACGACGGGCTCACCCGCGTGGAGGATCTCCCCGGGAATCACGCGGCGCCCCCTAGACGATCGGCTCGTGGACGGTGACGAGCTTGGTGCCGTCCGGGAAGGTGGCCTCGACCTGGACGTCGTGGATCATCTCCGGCACGCCCTCCATCACGTCGTCCCTGGTGAGCACCTTGCGGCCGGAGGCCATGAGTTCGGCGACGCTGCGGCCGTCCCGGGCGCCCTCGAGGAGGTGCGAGGTGATCAGGGCGATGGCCTCGGGGTGGTTCAGCCTCAGGCCCCTGGCCCGCCGCCTCTCCGCCACGTCCGCGGCGACATGGACGAGCAGGCGTTCCTGCTCGTGGGGGGTCAATTGCATGGCCACACCTCGCAGTCGTCCCGGGTGAACGGACCCACGGGGGCGTCCCCGGCCGGCGGATCCGCCCTGCCGTTGTCCGGCAGCCGCAGGCTAGTTCGGCGGCGTTTCGTCCGCGTTAACTCCCGGGCTCCGGGGTGAAGCCGGCGGGCGCGCGGGGGAGCGGGGTGCGGGCGACCTCGTCGGGCCCGGCCTCCTCCGGCAGCATGCCACGGCGTTCCCGCTCCTCCGCGTACGACACGAGTCCGGCGACCACCCGGGCGCACCCCTGCCCCGGCCGCCGGGCGAGCCGGCACACACGACCCCCTCGGGGACGGCCGGCGGATCGGCTCCCTCAGGTCCGCGCCGCCACGAACCGCTCAGACCCCGTCGTGATGGGCGTCCGTCGTACCGCGGTGCTCCGCGGCGATGCCGAACCGGCGGCGTTCGCCCGTGGCGGACACCACCCCGCGCACCGAGGAGACCGTACTGACCACCGCCTCCTCGGGAGCGGCGTCCAGTTCTTGGAGTCGTTGCAGGTCAGCGGCGGATACCAGGGCGACGAGCGGTTTGCCGTGACGCGTCACGACCACCCGCTCACCGCCGTAGACGACGCGGTTGATCAGTTCCGCCAGCTCCGCACGCGCTTGTGTCACCGGGACTTCATGGGCCATGCTCCCCATCATAACGAGATGTACGTCCTGTACATTTTTTACAGCGACGGGCACCCCTGCCCGGGTGCCCACGGAGGTGCAGCGATGCTTCGACCGACCGCCCGCCACGTCCTGCCCGAGTTCACCGAGCGCACCAGCGAGGGCGTACGGACCATGGACCCGTACTCCAAGCTGCTCCAGGAGCGGATCGTCCTGCTCGGGACGCCCATCGACGACATCTCGGCGAACGACGTGATGGCCCAGCTCATCCACCTGGAGGCCGCCGCCCCGGACCAGGACATCTCGCTCTACATCAACTCTCCCGGCGGGTCCTTCACCGCGATGACCGCGATCTACGACACCATGCAGTTCGTCAGCTGCGACGTGTCGACGGTGTGCGTCGGCCAGGCGGCCTCGGCGGCGGCCGTCCTGCTCGCCGCCGGAGCGCCCGGCAAGCGGCTGATGACCCCCGGCGCGCGGGTGCTGATCCACCAGCCCTCGTTCGCGGAGGTGATCCAGGGCACCACCGCGGACCTGGAGATCCAGGCCCGGGAACTGCTCCGCCGTCGGGAGCAGTTGGAGGAGCTGCTGGTACGCCACACCGGTCAGGCACCGGAGCGGATCGGGGCCGACATCGAACGGGACACCATTTTTGACGCACCGTCGGCCCTCGCCTACGGCCTGGTGGACCGGCTGACGCTGAGCCGCAAGGACGGCGCCGGCCGCGCCCCGCGCGCCCTGCGGTGACCGGTCGTGGTGCCCGAACTTCCCCCGCTCCCCGCACTGACGCGGGCCGAGGGCGAGCTGATCGACACCTACCTGCAGGTCGTGGACCTGCTGGGCCGGATCAACCCGTCCCGCTCCCGGGACACCTACGGGGCGCTGCGCGCCGCGCAGGCCCTGGTGGGGAGGGCGGCCGAGCTACGTGACGCGCTGACGCTGATGCACATGCGCGGGGAGGGCGAGGTGCACACGGCGACGATGGAACGGGCGCTGCGGGTGCTGGACGGCGAACGGCGCACCGGTCAGGTCACCTTGCCGCCACCACGGCCGTGCTGACGGCGCGTCACGACACACTGGTCCGTTCGGGCGGCGCGAACTCGAACCGAATGGACTCGCCCGATCGTTGTATCTGCCGTGGACGGCCGGGTGGCCCCGAGTTGCGCGATATGGCCGCACACATCCGGAATCTGACGCTCCGTCCCTGGTGTTCGACTCCTTTCGAGTCGTCAGTCCGGGTCCCGTGTCGCGGAGTCCACCCGAATAGGTGAGTCGTGAACAGACTCACATTCGACCGGTTGTGCTGGGAATCGGCCGCTTCGGTGGGTGATCATCCCTTCGACGACAAGCCCCCGTCATCCCGGCGGGGCGGTCCGTGCGGACGCCGAATCCTGCCGCCGCGCGGATGCCAGGTCGACGACGACTCATCGGCAGGAGCGGAGGACCCGAGCAGTACGGGTCCGGTCGCCGGACCCTTGGGGTGAAGCCGCAGCGCGGCCGGGCATCTTCGCCTGCCCGAACCCGACAGGTCATCCTTCGCAGGCGGACGACGAAGGGTTGCGCATGAGTGCGCCAACAGCCATGTCCGGGGTCCTGTGCCGGCTCGGAGCGGTCTCCGCCCTCACGGCGGCCGCCGTGGCCGGTCCCGCCGTACTGCCGGAGCTCGCCCAGCAGGCAGACGCGGCGGCGGTCTCCGCCAAGGCGCTGAAAATCGCGGCGTCCAAGAGGGGCGCGCCGTACCAGTACGGGGCCGCCGGCCCCGGCAGGTTCGACTGCTCCGGGCTCACCTTCTACTCCTTCAAGAAGGCGGGCAAGAAGCTCCCCCGCACCGCGGGCGCCCAGTACAACAGCGTCCGGCACATCCGGAAGTCCTCACGGACCCGTGGTGACCTGGTCTTCTTCCACTACGGGAGCAACGTGTACCACGTGGGGATGTACGCCGGGCACGGGAAGATCTGGCACTCCCCCAAACCCGGCGGGCGGGTGCGGCTGGAGAAGATCTGGAGCCGCAGCGTCTGGTACGGCCGGGTGAAGTGACCCCGGTCGCGTTGCCCGGGAGCCGGGGCTCCCGGGCAACGCGGCCGGCGCCGCGGACGTGCCGGTAGCGTGCCGGTGTGTCCCTGATACGGATCCTCGCCGACGCCGCCGCGGGCGTCTTCCCGCCCGCCGACGGCTCGGTGACGGTCGTGCCGCAGCCCGCGCCGCGCGACGCCGGGGTGATCGCCTTCACCGCCCATGCCGTGGTCTTCGCGGACGCCGATCCGGAGCGGATCCGCGGACTGCTCCCGCCCGGCGACCTCTCGGCGCCGCTCAATCCGCCGTTCCTCACCGCGCTGTGCGGACTGCTGGACCGCACGGTGAACAACGTCGACCTGCTGACCGCCGCCCCGGCCCTGCCGGGGCCTCCGCCGGCCGCCCTGGGCCTGCCCCTGCGGGAGACCGCCGACCGGGGTCATCCGCGGATCGTCCGGGCCCTGCGGCACCGTGACGGGGTACGGGCGTGGACGGTGCCCGGGGGCACCGTGCTGACGGGCCGGGGTGTGGCGGGCCGCTGGGAGGCGGCCGTGGAGGTCGATCCGGGGGCGCGCGGTGCGGGCCTCGGCCGCCGGCTCGCGCTGGCGGCACGTCATCTCGTCCCGGAGGGCGGGACGGTGTGGGCGCAGATCGCCCCGGGCAACGCGGCGAGCGTGCGGGCGTTCACGGCGGCGGGCTTCGTGCCGATGGGCGCCGAGGCGCTGCTGCTCACCCGGGAGGGCTGAGGGCCGCCGGGGTCACTCGACGGCGGCGGCGGTGGCCCAGGGCAGGCTGATCCACACCGTCTTGCCGCCCTCCGCGGTGGGGGTGACCAGGAGCGTGCCACCCGCCTCCGCCGTGAGGTGACGGATGATCACCATGCCGCGGCCGTTGTCCTGCTGCACGGCGGCGGGCAGCCGCTGGGGCCACCGGGGGTGGCTGTCGGTGATACCGATGCGCAGCTGCTCGTCCCGGTCCAACTGGACGTCGAGGGTGAAGGTGGGGGACTGGCCGAGGGTGTGCAGCACGGCGTTGGTCGCGAGCTCGGAGACGATGAGCCGGACGGAGTCGGCGGGGTCCGAGTCCTCGGGCATGCCCCACTCCACCAGCAGCTCGCTCACGTAGCGACGTACCGCGGGGACCGAGGCAGGGTCGCTCGGCAGGGTGACGGATGCTTCCTGGTGGTCTGCCATGGCGACGCTGTCCCTTTCCCGCCGTGACCAGGACGCCGGCGCCTGCCGCGCCCGTGGCCGCGCGCGCGACGGCCGGCGGCGCCGTGCCCCGCCTTCCGCGCGGCACGTCCCCGTTCGGCACTCACGCGCCAGAGTGTCACTCATCGTGCCCTTAATCGGGTGTCACCACAGCTATATGCATATATCTGTCGCCCAAAGCGGTGAACTCTGCTACGAGAGAACGTATTTGCGCGGCAGACTTCGCCCGGGGACCGGCGGGGGTGCCGGGAACCGGGAGGTGCACACACCATGCAGCAGGTGCCGGCGGTACGCCGCCGCAAGATCGGCTCGGAATTGCGTCGTCTGCGCGACACGGCGGGGCTCACGAGCGGTGAGGCCGCCCAGCGCCTGGGATGGCACCAGTCCAAGGTCAGCCGGATCGAGACCGGCCGCAGCGGCGTGCGCCCCGAGGACGTCACCGCACTGCTGGACGTGTACGGGGTGCGCGACCAGCGGTTGCGGGAGATGCTCTCCGCGCTGGCGGGCGAGGGCGACCGGCGTGGCTGGTGGCATGAGTTCCGCGAGGAACTCCCGTCCGCCTACCGGGACTTCATCTCCCTGGAGACCGACGCCTGCCGGGCGCGGACCCTGGAGACGACGGTGGTACCGGGACTGCTGCAGACCCCGGACTACGCCCGCGAGCTCACCCGGTCCGTCCTGCCGCAGCTCGGTCCGCGGCAGATCGCGACCCTGGTGCAGGTGCGGATGGCCCGCCAGGCGGTGCTGCGCGCCGATCCTCCGCTGGAGCTGTGGGCGGTGCTGGACGAGGCGGTGCTACGCCGCAGGGTCGGGGGTCCCGGAGTGATGGCGGCGCAATTGAGCCATCTTGTGGAGCTGGGTTCACTGCCTCATGTGCATCTGCAGGTGCTGCCTTTCTCGGCCGGTGGGCATATAGGCGTCACAGGCCCTTTCGTAATCTTCTCATTTCCGCGCATTGCTGATCTCGACGTGGTTGTTCTCGACCATTTGACGAGTAGTCTCTATCTAGATCAGCACGAGGACGTCAGGGCGTACGGTGCTGCCTTCAATCGGTTGCGCTCCCATGCCCTGTCGAGTGAGCAGTCGCTGTCCTTCATCTCCGGCATCGGCAAAGGCGCGTAAGGAGGCACACCCCCCATGTCCAACGCTCTGCCTCAGTACGTCACCTCCAGTGCGTCCCTCTCAGGTGTGAATTGGCGACGCAGCAGCTACAGCACGGCGGCGAACAACTGCGTCGAGACGGCCCTCATCGGGGACGGGCCGCTCTCGGGACAGCTCGCCGTACGCGACTCCAAGGATGTGCGCGGCCCCGCCCTGCTCTTCCCCCCGGCGGCCTGGGCGGAGTTCCTCACCGCCGTGACGACGGGGAGCCTGACCGAACGCCCCTGAACTCAGGGGCGCGGCGGCGCCGTACGGACGATCGTCCCCACGGCGTCGCCGATCTCCCGGTCCGTCAGGTCCGCCCGCGCGGTGAGCCGCAACCGCGAGATCCCGTCGGGCACGGACGGTGGCCGGAAGCAGCCCACGGCGAGACCCGCCTCACGGCACGCCCCGGCCCACGCGACGGCCGCCTCGGGCGACGGCGCCCGCACCGACACCACGCACGCGTCCGGCGCGGTGGCGTCCAGGCCCGCCCCCACCAGCCGCTCGTACAGCTCGCGGGCGACCGCCCGGGCCCGTACGGCGCGTTCCGGCTCACGCCCCAGCAGACGCAGCGCACCGAGCGCCGCGCCGGTGGCCGCCGGGGCGAGGCCCGTGTCGAAGATGAACGTCCGCGCGGCGTTGACCAGGTGCTCGATGACGCGGGCCGGTCCCAGCACCACGCCGCCCTGGCTGCCCAGGGACTTGGAGAGCGTGGCGGTGCACACCAGTCCGGGCGCGCCCGCCAGACCCGCCTCCGCGGCCGCCCCCCGGCCTCCGGGACCGAGCACCCCGAGCCCGTGGGCGTCGTCCACCAGCAGCGCGGCGCCGTGCTCGCGGCAGGCGGTGGCCAGCGCGCCGAGCGGGGCCGCGTCGCCGTCCACCGAGAAGACCGAGTCGGTGACGGCCACGGCGGAGCCGTCGTGGCCGGTCAGCGCCTTGCGCAGGGCGTCCGGATCGGCGTGCCGCACGACCTCGGTGGTGGCGCGGGAGAGCCGGCAGCCGTCGATGAGCGAGGCGTGGTTGCCGCTGTCGGAGACGAGGAGCGTGCCCGGCTCGGTGCTGAGCGCCGTGACGGCGGCGAGGTTGGCGGCGTACCCGGAGGCCAGGACCAGCGCCGCCTCGAAGCCGCAGAAGGCGGCCAGTTCGGCCTCCAGCTCGGCGTGGAGCTCGGTGCTGCCGGTGACCAGCCGTGAACCGGTCGAGCCGGCGCCCCAGCGCAGGCAGGCGTCCGCACCGGCCCGGGTCACCTCGGGATGGTGGGCGAGCCCCAGGTAGTCGTTGGAGGCGAGGTCCAGCAGGGGCGACCGTGCGGGCCGCGGCCGCAGGGTGCGCACCAGCCCGGCCGCGCGACGCCGTTCGGCGTGCGCGTCGATCCAGTCGAACGGGTCGCGGCTCATGGTCGTCCCCTGGGGTCGGCGGAGGGTTCGGCGCCACCGTAGTGTGCCGGATCGTCTCGCACGGTGTGGTGATGCACACACCCTGAGCGAGCGGTCTTGTGGGATGCCCCATTGGCCCGGGCGCGTGCGGTACGCCAGGATCGCGACATGGATCTGCTGAATGCTTTGGTCGGGAAGGGCCTGCGCCGCGAGCTGCCCACCCGTGAGGAGGCGCTCGCCGTGCTGGCGACCTCCGACGACGAACTCCTCGACGTGGTGGCCGCGGCCGGCAAGGTGCGCCGCGCGTGGTTCGGCCGCCGGGTGAAGCTGAACTACCTGGTCAACCTCAAGTCGGGACTGTGCCCGGAGGACTGCTCGTACTGCTCGCAGCGGCTCGGCTCGGAGGCCGGGATCCTCAAGTACACCTGGCTCAAGCCCGACGAGGCGGCGGCCGCCGCGGCGGCGGGGGTCGCCGGCGGTGCCAAGCGGGTCTGCCTGGTGGCGAGCGGACGCGGCCCGACCGACCGCGACGTGGACCGGGTCTCCAAGACCATCGAGGCCATCAAGGAGCAGAACGAGGCCGTCGAGGTCTGCGCCTGCCTGGGCCTCCTCTCCGACGGGCAGGCCGAGCGGCTGCGCGGCGCGGGCGCCGACGCGTACAACCACAACCTCAACACCTCCGAGGCCACCTACGGGGACATCACCACCACGCACACCTACGCGGACCGGGTCGAAACGGTGCAACAGGCCCAGGCGGCGGGCCTTTCGGCCTGCTCCGGACTGATCGCGGGCATGGGCGAGAGCGACGAGGACCTGGTCGACGTGGTCTTCGCGCTGCGCGAGCTGGACCCCGACTCCGTCCCGGTGAACTTCCTCATCCCCTTCGAGGGCACCCCGCTGGCGAAGGAGTGGAACCTCACCCCGCAGCGGTGCCTGCGGATTCTTTCGATGGTCCGGTTCGTCTGTCCCGATGTGGAGGTCCGCATCGCGGGCGGCCGCGAGGTGCACCTGCGGAGCATGCAGCCGCTCGCGCTGCACCTGGCGAACTCGATCTTCCTGGGCGACTACCTCACCAGCGAGGGCCAAGCCGGCAAGACCGACCTCGACATGATCGCGGACGCCGGTTTCGAGGTGGAGGGCGCCGGCGAGGTGACCCTGCCCGAGCACCGGGCGGACGTGGCGGCCGCGGCCGGGGGCTGCGGTTCCCACTCCTCCGCCGGCTGCGGCTCGCACGGCGAGGGCGAGGGCGGCGGCTGCGGCCCCTGCGGCGGCCACGCCCACGGCGACAGCCACGGCGACCTCGCGCAGCCCGCGACGACCGGTGCCGCCCGCACCGACCTGGTGGCCGTGCGCCGCCGCGGCACCGGCACGGACCTGCCGCCCAATGCCTGAGCCGCTCACCCCGGGCGAGCTGCTGGCACTGGACCGGCAGCACGTCTGGCATCCGTACGGGCCCATGCCGGGCCGTCAGGAACCGCTCGTCGTCGCGTCCGCGGCCGGGGTCCGGCTGCGGCTCGCCGAGCCGTTCGAAGGCGCGGGCGAACTCGTCGACGGGATGTCGTCCTGGTGGTCGGCGATCCACGGCTACAACCACCCGGTGCTCAACGAGGCCGCCCGCGGCCAGCTGGACCGGATGAGCCACGTGATGTTCGGCGGGCTCACCCACGAGCCCGCCGTGCGGCTCGCCGCCCGCCTGGTCGAGATCACCCCCGATCCGCTGCGGCACGTCTTCCTCGCCGACTCCGGCTCGGTGTCGGTCGAGGTCGCGGTCAAGATGTGCCTGCAGTACTGGCGTTCGCTCGGACGGCCGGAGAAGCAGCGCCTGATGACCTGGCGCGGCGGCTACCACGGCGACACGTGGCAGCCGATGTCCGTCTGCGACCCCGAGGGCGGCATGCACGGGCTGTGGTCCGGCGTCCTGCCCCGGCAGGTCTTCGCGGACGCGCCGCCGGCCGCGTACGAGGAGGCGTACGCCGGCCACCTGCGGGAGACGATCGCCGCTCACGCGCACGAACTCGCCGCGGTCGTCGTCGAGCCGGTCGTGCAGGGCGCGGGCGGCATGACCTTCCACTCCCCCGCCTACCTGCGGGTGCTGCGCGAGGCCTGCGACGAGCACGACGTGCTGCTGGTGTTCGACGAGATCGCCACCGGCTTCGGGCGGACCGGGACGCTGTTCGCCGCCGACCAGGCGGGCGTCTCACCGGACGTGATGTGCGTAGGCAAGGCCCTGACCGGGGGATACCTCACGATGGCCGCCACCTTGTGCACCGCGCGCGTCGCCGACGGGATCTCCCGCGGCGAGGTGCCGGTGCTCGCCCACGGCCCGACCTTCATGGGCAACCCGCTGGCCGCGGCGGTCGCCTGCGCCTCTCTCGACCTGCTGCTCGGCCAGGACTGGGCGCAGGAGGTCAAGCGGATCGAGGCCGGGCTGCGCGAAGGGCTCGCACCCGCCGCCGGCCTCCCCGGGGTACGCGACGTGCGGGTGCTGGGCGCGATCGGTGTCGTCCAGCTCGACCACCAGGTCGACCTCGCCGCCGCGACGCGGGCCGCCGCCCGCAGCGGGGTATGGTTGCGGCCGTTCCGGGACTTGATCTACACGATGCCCCCGTACGTCACGGGGGACGAGGACGTCGCGCGCATCTGCGCGGCGGTGCGCGCGGCGGCGGAGGCGGCATGACGGTGTTGTTCGTGACCGGTACGGGCACGGAGATCGGCAAGACGGTGACGACGGCCGCGATCGCGGCGACGGTGCTGCTCGGCGAGTACAGCGTCGCCTACCTGAAGCCCGCGCAGACCGGGGTGGGCCCCGGCGAGCCGGGCGACGCCGCCGAGGTCACCCGGCTGGCCGGTCCCGAGGTCACCGGCGTCGAACTGGCCCGGTACCCCGAGCCGCTGGCGCCCGCCACGGCCGCGCGACGCTCCGGACTCGCCCCGGTGGGCCCGGCCGACATCGCGGAGGCGGCGGCGAAGCTGGCGGCGGTGCACGACATCGTCCTCGTCGAGGGCGCGGGCGGGCTGCTCGTCCGTCTCGACGACACGGGCTCGACGCTGGCGGACGCGGCACGGATGCTCGCGGCCCCGGTGCTCGTGGTCGCCCCGGCCGGGCTCGGCACCCTCAACGGTGCCGCGCTGACGGCGGAGGCCCTGAAGGCGCGGGACCTGAAGTGCGCGGGCGTCGTCATCGGCAGCTGGCCGGACGACGCGGACCTGGCCGCCCGCTGCAACCTCGCCGACCTGCCCGAGGTCACCGGCGCCCCGCTCGTGGGCGCCCTGCCCGCCGGCGCGGCCGCCCTCGACCCCGCCGACTTCCGGCAGGCGGCGCCCGGTTGGCTCTCCCCCCGCATCGGCGGCATCTGGGACACCGCCGCCTTCACCTCGTACTGGGCGCCCGCCGACCCCGCCTGACCCGCACCGCCGTCCGGCCCCGGCCGCGTCCGGGGCGGACGGCGGGCGACACGCCGGATCTGCCCCGCAACGGGGAGGCTTGGGACGGGCTCAGAAGCGGCAGAATCGGAAGTGAGGGGTGCCGAGACGAAGGGGGTCCGGCCATGAGGAGCCGTACCGGAGTGACGAGCGAAGCCGTCCACCACCCGCTGTTCGCCCGCTTCTACGCCCGCTGCGGTCCGGTGATGGACGCCCGCGCGGGCTTCGGCGCGCACCGGCGGACCGTGCTCGCGGGACTCACCGGCCGGGTCATCGAGATCGGCGCGGGCTCGGGGCTGAACTTCCGTCACTACCCGCGCACCGTCGCCGAGGTCGTGGCGATCGAGCCGGAACGGCATCTGCGCCGGCTGGCCGTCGACGCCGCGCAGCACGCCGAGGTGCCGGTGGACGTCGTACCCGGGGTCGCCGAGGCACTGCCGGTCAAGAGCGAGGCCTTCGACGCGGCGGTCGCCTCGCTGGTGCTGTGCTCCGTACGCGACCAAGAGCGCGCCCTGGCCGAGCTCCGCCGGGTACTGCGCCCGGGCGGGGAACTGCGGCTGCTGGAGCACTGCCGGGCCGAGGGCCGAGCGCACGCGGCGCTGCAGTGGGCGGTGGACCGCACCGTGTGGCCGCTGCTGTTCGGCGGCTGCCGGACCGGGCGGGACACGCTCGCCGCGGTCGAGGCGGCCGGCTTCGAAGTGCTGGAGCTGCGCCGCTTCCGTGTTCCGGAGCGCGCCAAGGGCCTCACCCTGCCCGTGCCGAGCGCCCCGCACATCCTGGCCACCGCGCGCCGCCCCGCTTGAGCTCCACCGCCCTGTACCTACTGGTATGTACACTGCCGGCATGGAGACGACGTCGGAACGCCTGATCGAGAGCACCCGCGAACTGCTCTGGGAACGCGGCTACGTCGGCACCAGCCCGAAGGCCATCCAGCAACGCTCCGGCGTCGGCCAGGGCAGCATGTACCACCATTTCTCGGGCAAGCCGGAGCTCGCGCTCGCCGCCGTGCGCCGTACCGCCGAGCAGATGCGGCAGACCGCCGAGCGCGAACTCGCCGGCCCGGGCTCGGCGGTCGAGCGGGTCTCGCGGTACCTGCGCCGCGAACGCGACGTGCTGCGCGGCTGCCCGATCGGGCGGCTCACCCAGGACCCGGAGGTCGTCGCCAGCCCGCAACTGCGGGCGCCGCTCGACGAGACCTTCGAGTGGCTGCGCGGCCGGCTCGCGGACGTGCTCGCCGAGGGCCAGGCGCGCGGGGAGATCGCGCCCGGCCTCGACACCGGCGACATCGCGACCGCGCTCGTGGCCGTGCTCCAGGGCGGCTACGTGCTCGCCCGCGCGGCCGGCTCGGCCGCGCCCTTCGACCAGGCCGTCAGCGGCGCGCTCGCCCTGCTGGCACAGCGGGCCTGAGCGGCGTCCGGCGAGGGACGGCCCCTGCGCCGGACCGCTTGTCACAGGCGACTACTAGGGTGACGCCCGTTGATCACCGGACGAGTGATGCCTCCGGTGTGCGGTCGTGGGTGGGAGGGGTTGCTGTGCGGCGCTGGGAACTTGTCGGTGGTGGATCCGCGAAATTCTGGGAAGCGGCGGTCGACGGCGCGCTGGTGACCGTGCGCTACGGCCGGATAGGCGCCGAGGGGCGGCTCCAGGAGAAGGAGTTGGGGTCGGCCGAAGCGGCATCGTTGCACTTCGGCAAGCTGGTCGCCGAGAAGGAGCGCAAGGGCTACCTCGAGGTCGGTTCGTCGGCGCCGCAGCAGCCGGAGCCGACAGCGGCAGCGGCAGCGGCAGCGGCCAAGCCGGAATCACAGCCGCTGCCGGAGGCGCCGCCGGAGGGCGGACTTCCCGACGAGGACACGTTCGTCCTGCCCGGCTCATGGCGCCGGGTGCTGCACCCGCGCCGCGGCGGGGTTCGGCGGCCCGCCGCCGTGCCGGCGCCGGATGCCATCGATCAGGTCCAGGAACGGATCGTGGCCGAGCTGGACTGGATCGAGCAGGTTCTCGCCGCACAGCAGGCGGATCCGGCGCTGGTCAAGGCAGCGCGCGCCTATCTGGCGGGGAAGCCGGACCCCCGCGGGGCAGCCGTCCTGGCGAACCTGGTGACGCCGGTCTGGCCCCCCGCCGCAAGGGAGGATTTCCCGTTCGCCGACGCGTGGGCCGCGAGCCACGGGCCGGCCTTCGCCGCGCGGGCGGTGGTGGAGGTCTTCGACATCGACGCCGGCCAGCGGTATCGACAGGGTCACAGCATCCCGACACTGCGCTTCCGGGGCCTGACCGACCACATCACGCCCCAACCCGCACGTCAGCTGGCGGACCGGGTGCGTGCGCTGCTCGCCTGCACGGACGACGAGAGCTACCGGGAGACCGTCACCGCGCTGCGTGAGTGCCGCACCACCGCGCGGCGCCGGGTCGTCGCCGCCTATCTCGCGCCGGGCACGCCCGGCTGGGCCGACGAGTGCATCGCCGAGGAGCCCGGATACGGATCCGGCGGTGACGTGCTCCGGCCGCTGCTGCTCTGCGCGCTCGACGATCCCGGGCAGGTCGGCCGGCTCGGCACGGCCCCCAAACTCGTCTGGCGCGGCTGGTCCGTGACACTGGTCGCCACGCTCGCCGACGGCCTGGGCACGGAGTGCGTGCCCTTCCTCGACGAGGCGATCGAACGGTCCTGGGACTCCGACCAGTTCCGGAGCATCACCATGGCGGTGGCGAACTTCCCGACCGACGAGGCCTTCAGGCTGCTGCTGTCCCGTCTGGACAACAAGCACATCCGCCCCGCCATACAGGAGGCCATGCAGCGCTACCCGGGCCGGGCCCTGCGTCTGCTCGCCGAAGCGGGCCTGAAGGACGGGAAGAACGCCCCTGCGGCACGCCAACTCCTCAACACGCACGTGATGCTGAACAACGCCCAGCTGCCCGAGCTGCTGCCGCGACTCGGCGCCGCGGAGGCGGAGCTGGTGCGGTCGCTCGACGGTGCGCGCGAGCGCGTCACCGAGGCGGCACCGGAGGTGTTGCCGGCGCTGCTCGTCTCACCGCCCTGGACGCGCAGGCGAACGCCCCTCAAGCCACGGGTGCTCACGGGCCTGCTGCCGGACGGCACGCGGCGGCTGGCGTGGCGCGAGGGTGAAAGGGAGCGTTGGGCCGGGCACCCGTCCTGGGGCTGGGAATACCCCCGGACGACCGACTGGGACCAGGAGGCCCGCAAGATCGTCGGACGCGAATCGGGCCTGTGGCACTCGACGCGCTTCTTCGTCCAGGGCCCACTCGACGTGCTCTCGCCCTGGCTGGAGAAGTGGTCGCCGGAGGACCTCTGGGGTGGCGTGGACCTCCTCAAGCCTGTCGTCGCCAAATACGGCATGGCGGCGCTGCCGCTCGCCCTCAAGGTGGCCTCGGCCAAGCCGGCGCACCTCACCCCGCTCCTGATGCCCTTCCTCGATCTGGGCGCGGCACGGTTGATGGCGGACGGGCTGGTCCGGCTCAAGTCGGTGCAGATGACGGCCCGCTCCTGGTTCGCCCGGTACGGGATCGACGCGGGCCTGCTGCTCGTACCGGACGCCGTCGGGCAGCCCGGCCCGGCCCGGAAGGCGGCCGAACAGGCGTTGCGCCTGGTCGCGTCCGCCGAGGGGACGGACGCCGTCCTGGCCGCCGTGACCGCGGCACACGGCGGCGAGGCGGCCGAGATCGTCGCCGAGACGCTGGCCGCGGACCCCCTGGAGATCGCGCTCCCCGCCCGGATACCGGCCCTGCCCAGCTGGGTGCAGCCCTCGGTCCTCCCGCAGATCCTGCTCCCCTCCGGCGAGGCACTGCCGGAGGAGGCGGTCCGCCACGTGCTGACCATGCTCGCCCTGTCGAAACCCGGTGACCCGTACCCCGGGGTCGCCGTCGTCGGAGAGGCGTGCCGCGCCGACTCGCTGGCCGCCTTCGTCTGGGCCCTGTTCGAGGAGTGGCGGCAGGCGGCCATGCCGGCCAAGGAGAGCTGGATCCTGCACGCGCTCGGTCGGCTGGGGGACGACGAGACGGTGCGCCGGCTCACTCCGATCCTGCGCGACTGGCCGGGTCAGGGGGCGCACCACCGCGCGGTCGAGGGCCTGAACGTGCTGGCCGAGATCGGCAGCGACGTCGCCCTCATGCACCTCCACGGCGTCGCCCAGCGGGTGAAGTTCAAGGCGCTCAAGGTCCGGGCCCAGGAGAAGATCTCCGAGGTGGCGGAGGGACTCGGGCTGACCGGCGAGCAGCTGGCGGACCGACTGGTGCCCGATCTCGGACTGGACCCGGACGGCACGACGGTCGTCGACTACGGCACGCGCCGCTTCACCGTGGGCTTCGACGAGCAGCTGCGCCCCTTCGTGCTGGACGCCGACGGGAAGCGCCGCAAGGATCTGCCCGCCCCCGGCGTCAAGGACGACCAGGAGCTCGCCCCGGCCGAGCGCAAACGCTTCGCGGCGTTGAAGAAGGACGTCCGCACCATCGCCTCCGACCAGATCCGCCGTCTGGAGGCGGCCATGGTCACGCAGCGGACCTGGACCGCGGCGGAGTTCCGTGAGTTGTTCGTGCAGCACCCCCTGGTCTGGCACCTGGTGCGCCGACTGGTCTGGCTCGCCGACGCGGCCGGCGCGGCGACCGCCTTCAGGGTCGCCGAGGACCGCAGCTTCGCCGACGTCGACGACGACGAGTTCACGCTCGCCGCCGAGGCGACGGTCCGGCTGGCCCATCCGCTGCACTTGGGCGACACGGTGCCGGAGTGGTCCGAGCTGTTCGCGGACTACGAGATCCTCCAGCCCTTCCCGCAGCTCGGCCGACCGGTACTTCGGCTGACGCCGCAGGAGGAGACCGCCAACCGCCTGCACCGGTTCGAGGGGTGCAAGGTGCCGGTGGGCCGCCTGCTCGGACTGACCAAGCGGGGGTGGGAGCGGGGGGAGCCGCAGGACGCCGGCGTCGAGCGGTGGTTCTCCAAGCGGCTCGCCGAGGGCTGTCACCTGGTCATCGCCCTGGACGAGGGCATCGCCGTCGGCGTCGTCGACATGTTCCCCGACCAGACCTTCGAGACGGTCTGGCTGGACACGGAGCCCTGCGACCACTGGCCCAGCCGGGAGTACCCCTTGCGCTTCGGCGACCTCGACCCGATCGCCGCCTCCGAACTGCTCGCCGACCTGGAAGGGGTGACGGCCCGGTGACCGCCGTCGACGACGCATCCGCGACCCGGCCCGACCGGGCCCTGGATCCGGAAGGCCCCCCGCTGCAGCGCCCCCCTGCCGAGGTCAGGTACGCGGAGGAACTGGCGGCTCTCCGGGCCCGGGACGAGGACCCCCGCCCGCCGGGGTGGCAACTGAGCCTGCGGGCGGCGCGCCGTTTCATCGTCGGGGACGCGGAGGCCGGGATCAGCCGCAAGTTCGTCGGCAACCGTTCCCTGGTCGAGCGCGCGCTGGTGACGCTGGCGACCAACCGCGGCCTGATGCTGGTCGGCGAGCCGGGCACGGCAAAGTCGCTTCTGTCGGAGCTGATCGCCGCGGCGGTCAGCGGCACCTCGACGCTGACCGTCCAGGGCGGCGCGGCCACCACCGAGGACCAGATCAAGTACTCCTGGAACTACGCGCTGCTCGTCTCCGAGGGGCCTTCACCGCGCTCGCTGGTGCCCGCGCCGATGCTGCACGGCATGGCCGAGGGCCGGATCGTCCGCTTCGAGGAGATCACCCGCTGTCCGCTGGAGGTGCAGGACTGCCTGCTCTCGCTGCTGTCCGAACGCGTCCTGGCCGTTCCGGAGCTGGACGGTCCCGAGGGAATGGTCTTCGCGCGGAGCGGATTCAACGTCATCGCCACCGCCAACACCCGTGACCGGGGCGTCAACGAGATGAGCGCCGCGCTCAAGCGGCGATTCAACTTCGAGACGGTCTTCCCCATCGCGGACTTCGACACCGAGCTCGCACTCGTCGAAGCGGAGGCGGGAGCCCTGCTGCGCCGGTCCGGGGTGGAGGCGCCGCCGGACCGCGACGTGCTCGAGGTACTGGTGGGGACCTTTCGCGAGCTGCGCGGGCAGCAGGCGTCCGGCGAGCGGCTCTCCGCTGTGATGAGCACCGCGGAGGCCGTCTCGGTGGCGCACGCGGTGGGCGTGCGCGGCTGGTTCCTGCGCGGGGAGCCCGGCGACGCCGCCGATCTGGTCACCTGCCTGGCCGGCACCGCGGCCAAGGACAGCCCGGAGGACCTGGCCCGGCTGCGCCGGTTCCTCGACCAGCAGGCAGGGCGTCGGCACGGCGCCCAGTGGCAGGCCCTCCACGAGGCACGACACCTGCTGGCCGACTGATGACCACGGTCTTCATCGGCGTTCGCCACCACTCGCCGGCCTGCGCCCTCCTGGTGGCCCGCACCATCGAGGCGCTCCGGCCGGCCTACGTACTGGTGGAGGGGCCGGCCGACATGAACGGGCGGCTGGACGAGCTGCTGCTGGGCCATGAGCTGCCGATCGCCGTGTTCAGCCACTACCGCGACGAAGAGCGCACGGCGACGTCCTGGACACCGCTGTGCGACTACTCCCCCGAGTGGGTCGCGCTGCGGTCCGGCCGGGCCGTCGGCGCACAGGTGCGCTTCATCGACCTGCCCGCCTGGCACCCGGCCTTCACCGGGCGCCCCGAGCCGCTGGCCAACCGCTACGCAGACGCCGAGGCCCGCTACGTGGCGGCGACCCAGCGCCTGTGCAGCCGGTTCGACGTGGACTGCGTCGACGCGCTGTGGGACCGGCTGTTCGAGATCGCCGGTCCTGAGGGGCTCCAGCGGCGGCTCGACGCCTACTTCGACCTGGTTCGGGGCGACTCCGATGCCGAACAGGGCGACCGGGCGCGGGAGCAGTACATGGCCTCCTGGATCCGCGCCGCGGCCGCCCGGGCGGAGGAGCGGCCGGTGCTCGTGGTCACCGGCGGATTCCACACGCCGGCGCTGCGTGCGCTGGCCGCGCCACCGGTCCGCACCACGGACGCACCGGGGACCACGTCGGCGCCGTGGCCCGGGATTCCCGAACCGCCCGCCGGGGCCGTCGGCGGCAGCTTCCTGGTGCCGTACTCCTTCCACCAGCTCGACGCCTTCGCCGGTTACCAGTCCGGTATGCCCTCGCCCGGCTACTACCAACTGCTGTGGGAGCACGGCCCCGCTGCGGCGGCGGACGGACTGCTGGAACAGGTCGTCGGACGGCTGCGAGGACGACGCCTTCCGGTGTCGACCGCCGATCTGATCGCGGCCAGGAGCCTCTCCCAGGGTCTGGCCGCGATGCGAGGGCACCCGCTGCCGGCCCGGACCGATGTGCTCGACGGCCTGGCGGCCACGGTGATCAGCGATGCTCTGGAGCAGCCGTTGCCCTGGACCGGGCACGGCACGCTCACGCCGGGCAAGGATCCGGCGGTGGTCGAGATGGTCGCCGCGAGCACCGGCGACCGGACCGGCCTCCTGCATCCGGACACGCCTGCCCCGCCGCTCGTCCTGGATGTGGCGGCCCAGTTGCAGCAGTGCGGGATCGTCCTGGGAGAACGGGTCACGGCCGACCTGACCGAGCCGGCCGGCCTCGCCCGCAGCCGGTTGCTGCACCGGCTGCGTGTCCTGGGCGTTCCGGGGCACGTCCGCACCTCGGGCCCCGCGACCGGATCGGACCCGGTCTTCGCCGAACGCTGGGAGCCCGGCCCGGCACACGGACGCGAGGCCGCGCTGATCGAGGCCGGTGCGTACGGCGCGCGACTGGATGAGGCCGCCGCCGTGGCGCTGTCGGCGCGCGTGCGGTCCGCGGGGGGCACACCCGGTGGGTCGCCGGATTCGGCCACGGCCACCTTGTCGGAGGTGCTCTTCGACGCGGTGCTCTGCGGTGCGGACACGCTCTCCACCGAGCTGCTGGGCTCCCTGGCGTCTCGCGTGGGCGGGCTCGGTGAGCTCGGCCCGGCTGGTGCGGTGCTGACCACCGCGCTCCAGCTGTGGCGGCACGACCGCGTGTACGGCATGGCCGGGAATCCCCTGCTCGGCGAAGTCGTCGACAAGGCGGTCGACCGGGTGTTCTGGCTGGCCGAGGGCCTGCACGGGGGCAAGGGCGTCGACTTCGCCCGGCTGCGGGCCCTGTCCGCCGCCCGCGACGCACTGCGGCACGCGGAGCGCCTTCTGACGCTCTCCCCGACGGCGGCGGCCGACACGGCCCGGCGGATCGGTGCCGACGCCGCCGCCCCCGCGGACCTGCGTGGCGCGGCTCTGGGCCTGCGGCTGTCCCTCGGTCCGGCCGGTGACGACGCCGTCGGCCAGGCACGTCTCCTCGCGACCTCGGATCCCGAGGAGCTCGGCGACTGGCTGGCCGGACTGTTCGCCCTGGCCCGGGACGAGTTGACGGCCGGCGGTGGAACGGTCGCCGACGGGTCGGGCCCCTCCCTGCTGGACGTGCTCGACGAGATCGTCGTCTCCATGGCGGACACGGACTTCCTGATCGGCCTGCCCGCGCTGCGGCAGGCCTTCGCCTTCTTCCCGCCCCGTGAGCGCGAGCGCATCGCGGAGCATCTGCTGGAGCGTCGCGGCCGGCGCGGCTCGGCCCGCTCACTGCTGCGCACGTCCGCCGACCCCTTGGTCCTCGCCCGCGCCCGCGCCTTGGAGGAGAACGTGATCCGCCTGCTCGACAGGTACGGTCTGCGAGCCGGGCAGGCGAAGCGATGACCGAGCGCAACCACCCCACGGCCGGCTCCGCCCCGCAGCTCCCCGACGCCGGGCTGGAGCGGTGGCGGCTGATCCTGGGGGCGCCGGCCGACCGCTGCACGGGCCCGCTCGGCCCGCAGGCCGCCGCCCGCGACGTGGCACTGGACTGGCTCTACGGCCGCGACCCGGACCTGGAGCGACGCGGGGTGCGCCGTGGCGCCTCCGCAGGACGGGAGGGCGGTGACGGGGCCTCCCGGATCACCGCGGTGGACTGGCTCGACGACGTCCACCGGCTGTTCCCCAAGGAGACCGTCGAGCGGCTCGAGCGCGACGCCGTGGAGCAGTACGAGATCAACGAGATCGTCACCGACCCCGACGTGCTCTCCCGCGTGGAGCCGAACGCGACCCTGCTCCGCGCCGTACTGCGCACCAAGCACCTGATGAACCCGCAGGTGCTGGCGATGGCCAGGCGCATCGTCGAGGCGGTGGTCGGGGATCTGATGGAACGGCTGCGCCCGGAGGTGCGCCAGGCTTTCGCGGGCGCCCGCTCGCGCCGCCCCAGCCGGCTGCCGCTGGCGCGGGACTTCGATTTCCGGGGCACGATCCGGGCGAACCTGGCCCACTACCAGCCCGCGGAGCGCCGGATACTGATCGAGCGGCCGCGCTTCCACTCACGGACTCGGCGGCACCTCCAGCAGTGGCAGCTGATCCTGCTGGTGGACCAGTCCGGCTCGATGGCGGGCTCGGTCATCCACTCTGCGGTCACCGCCGCCTGTCTGTGGAGCCTGCCCGGTCTCCGCACGCACCTCGTCGCCTTCGACACCCAGGTGGTCGATCTGACCGCGGACGTCACCGACCCCGTGGAGCTGCTGATGCGGGTCCAGCTCGGTGGCGGCACGGACATCGCACGCGCCGTCGCCTACGCCGCGGACCTGGTGGACAACCCGCGCCGCACCATCGTCGCGATCGTGTCCGACTTCTACGAGGGCGGCGATGCCCATCGGCTGGTCCGCACCGTGCGCAGCCTGGTCCAGCAGGGCGCCACCGTGCTCGGCCTGGCCGCGCTGGACGAGGAGGCCAACCCCGACTACGACCGGGCACTCGCGGCCCGGCTGGCCCAGGAGGGAGCCCACGTGGGTGCCATGACCCCTGGGCGGCTGGCCGAGTTCGTCGCCGAGAAGGTGGCCCGGTGAGCGGTACGACGACTTCTTCGGCTGCCGGCGCGCCGCCGCGCGAGGATCTGCTGGCCCTCAGCACCGACACGCTCGCCTCCCTCTCCAACCGCGGCTTGGTGAAGCGCGCCGCCAAGGATGTGGATGCCGGCTCGGGGCCGGACGTCAGCTGCGAGGCCGACGGAACCGTCTGCGGCACCTACCCGGACGGCACCCGGACACGGCTGCCCGTCGGCACCGGCCTGGAGGCTGCGGAGTGCAGCTGCGGGGCGACCGGGGTGTGCCGCCATCGGATCGGCCTGGTACTGGCGTACCAGCGGCTGGACGGTACCGCCGAACCCACGGGCCCGGAGGTGGCCGCGTGGTCGCCGGGCGAGTTCGACGACGCCGCACTCGAAGCCGGGCTGGGACGGGCCGCTCTGCTGGCCGCGCGCCGGATTCGGGACCGCGGCTTCTCGGCGACCGTGCACCGCCCGAACGCGGTGCGGCCCGTGCCGACGGTCGATCTGCCGACGTGCACCGTGCGCTTCCCCGTCCCGCACCAGCTCGGCTACGCCCTCACCGACGCCGCGGCCCCGCGCCGCGGGGAGATGATCACGCTTGCGGTCTGGGCCTTCCGCGCCGCGGACGGCGACGCCGCGGTCGGCGCGGACGCGCAGGTCGTCGTCGGCGGACGCCCGCCCGCCGCGCCGGACGCGGACGACGCGCTCGACGCCGCCGTCGCCCTGGCCGATGAGTTGCTGCTGGACGGCATCGCGCACACGACCCCGGTGTTCGCAGCGCAATTGGCCCGCGCCGGCGCGCAGCTGTCGCATGCCTCGCTCCACTGGCCCGCCGCGATCATGGCGGACCTGCGCCGCCAGGTCGACGCCTACGCCGGGCGCGATGCCCACCACGAGGCCGGGCGTGTGGCCCACCTCCTCGCCGAACTGCACGCCCGCCGTCGCGCGGGTGGGTCCGACCGCCCCGGCGTGCTCGGTACGCAGGAGCCGGCCGACACCCCGCTGCGCCGGGTACGGCTGGTCTCCCTCGGCTGCCGGGTCACCGGCCGGACGGCGTCGGAGCGCACCGCCGAGGTGTACTTCGCGCACCCGGCCGCCGGGATCGCCCTGGTCCTGCGCAAGCGCTGGGAGGTGGCGGAAGGCCACTCCCTCACCGGCCACGACCTGGCTTCACGCCGCCTGCTCGGATCCCCGCTGCGGGCGCTGTCCGGGGCCAACGTCGTCAGCGAGCACATCTCCCGCAGTCCCAGCCGCACCGTGACCATCGGACGCGGACGCATCGCCGCCACGAGTGTCACGCCGCTCGGTTCGGCCTGGGCCGATCTCCCCGACACCCTCCTGATCAGCGATCTCGCCGCAGCGCTGTCTTCCTGGGCGGGCCGGCCACCGCACTTGATCCGGCCCAGGGTGGAGGCCGACACCGCCCGGGTACTGGCCGTGGCCTGCGTCGAGTCCGTCGGCTACGACGCCGCCCAGCAACGACTCGAAGCGGTCGTCCGGGATCCGTCGGGCAACGCGGCGGTGGTCCGTGCCGACCACAACCCCGCCTGTCCCGGCGGCCTGGACGCGCTGGCCACCGCACTCGGCAGCCCCCGGGTCCGATTCGTGAGCGGCCTGCTGGGCCGGGAGGGCGGCCGTCCCGTGCTCGACCCGCTGGCCGTCCTCACCGAGGACGGACTCGTCGTACCCGACCTCGAAGCGGGCGAGGGCACGGGTGCACTCGCCGAGGCTGCTCCGCGCACCTCCGACCCGATCGCCCAGGCACTCGAATCGGGCTTGTCCGCCCTCGCGGACATCGCGCACAGCGGCCTGCGCGGCCGCGGTCCTTCGGCTCGCGACCGGCTCGCAGGGGCGGCCGCAGGACTCCGCCGTACCGGGCTCCAGTCCGCCGCGGCGCTGCTCGACTCGCTCGCCAGGAGCTTGGACGGGGAAACAGCCGGGGCAGCGACGGCTCCGTGGGTGGACGCCGTGATCCACTTTCTGGTCAGCCTCGAACTGCACCAGGAGGCCGATGCCTGACGACGGCCGACCCGGTCTGCGGCCGGGCCTCAGACGCACCAGGAGCGCAGCTCGTCGGCGATCTCGTGCACGTCGGCGGTGCCGCCCTTGACCAGCCGGGCCAGGTCGCGCACCCGTTCAGGGGACGTGGCGACCTTCAGGCCGCTGGCCACCAGGTAGGCGTAGGCGACCGCGGAGGCGAAGAGCGCGTTGGACCGCTCCAGGGCCGGTACGTGGACCAGCAGTTGCAGCAGGCACGCGGCGCGCTCGTGGGGGTCGGCGTAGACGGGGACGCCGAATATCTCCGCCTGGTGGCGGCCGACCGCGGCGACGAGGGCGCCCCAGTCGGTCACCTGGGGGTCACCGGGGGTGTTGCGCTCGGCGACCATGAGCAGCCAGGCGAGGTCGATCTGCAGGGTCAACGGCGTCCTTCGCGCTCCGTGCCGAACTCCTCGGCGAAGACGGACTCGTAGCGCTGCATGAAGTCGGCGGCGGCCTCGACGAAGCTGCGGCCCGCTTCCCCCGCGTCCTTCCGGACGAGTTCCTCGATGTACCGGTTGACGCTGACGCCCCGCTGCGCGGCCCGCTCGCGGGCGGCCGCGGCGGTGGTCTCGTCCACCCGCACGTTCAACTGCGTCTTGGCCATACCCTCAAGCTAGCGCCGATGCACTAGCAGTGACAAGCGGCTCCCGGGCGCATCCGCCCTGGGCCCGTGCGCCCCGGGGCCCGACGGGGCCCGGGGGGGCCCGGGGGGCCCGGGGGGGGGGGGGGGACGGGGAGCGCGTTCAGAGGCGGCCCGCCACCGTGCGCGCCAGTTCCTCGAGCGGCTCGTCGAACCGGGACGGCTCCTCGTTGCGGACCAGCCGGATCGCGACCCACTGCCCGGACACCCGCAGGAAGACCGAACCGTCCTCCAGCCAGGCCTCGTCGCCGATGCCGTCGAGCGGCTTCAGTTCGTGGCCGAGCCCGCGTTCGGCGTCGTAGTAGTTCTTCCCCGACTCCCCCGCGAAGACCTCGACCTGGGCCGTCGGGCCGGACTCCGGTGCGGGGTAGGTGCAGGTCCCTTCCAGGTCCTGACCGGGTTCGAGGGCCGTACCGGCGAGCCGCTCGGCCTCCTCCTGCGTCACCAGGGCGCACGGGTCGCCGGCCGTCCCGCCCGGCGACGACGCGGACGGCTGCCCCGGGGACGCCGCGGACGACCCCGCCGCGCCCGGGGTGCCCGGCGCGGTCGCGGACGGCTCGTCGCCAGCGTCGTCGGCCGCCGGGTCCTGGCACCCCTGGAGCGCCAGGGCCAGCAGCGCCACCACGGGCGCCACCGCCCAGGCCCGCGTGCGCCTGCGGTCACCGGACCCGGTCCGGATACGTGCGTGCACCATCGATTCGGTCCCCCCTCGGTACTGGCCCTCGTCCCCCACCCGGCCACACCGTGCCCTGCCCGGGTGCACCTACAGACGTACCGGGACGGCCGGCCGGTTTCGGCCGGACGAACTCGCGGTCGCACGGCGGCCGCCCGCGCGCCCCCGGCGCTCACCCTCGGGGACGATGCGGCACCGCACCCGACGACCTACGCTCGGGTCGCATACGGACAAGTACGCACTTCCTCATCTTGGGGGGCAAGCGTGTCGACATGGACGGCAGCGGACACAGAGGGCATCGAGGCGGGAGCGGAGCCCGCCGCGCGGGCGACCGCGCTGACGAAGGCGTACGGGACGGGCGAGACACGGGTCGTGGCGCTGGACGCGGTGGACGTGGAGATCGCCCGCGGCCGCTTCACCGCCGTCATGGGGCCGTCCGGCTCCGGCAAGTCCACGCTCATGCACTGCCTGGCGGGGCTGGACTCGGTCACCTCGGGGCAGGTCTGGATCGGCGAGACCGAGATCACCCGTCTGGCGGAACGCGAACTGACCCGGCTCCGCCGCGACCAGGTCGGCTTCGTCTTCCAGGCGTTCAACCTGCTGCCGACGCTCACGGCGGCCGAGAACATCACGCTGCCCATGGACATCGCCGGCCGCAGGCCCGACCGGGAGTGGGTGGACCGGGTGATCGACACCCTGGGCCTGCGCGACCGGCTGGGGCACCGTCCCGCGCAGCTGTCGGGCGGGCAGCAGCAGCGTGTGGCGTGCGCCCGCGCCCTGGCCTCCCGGCCGCAGCTGATCTTCGCCGACGAGCCGACCGGCAACCTCGACTCACAGGCGGGCGCCGAGGTGCTCGGCTTCCTCCGCGAGGCCGTGGACGCCCTCGGCCAGACCGTGGTGATGGTGACCCACGACCCCACCGCGGCGGCCTGGTCGGACCTGGTGCTCTTCCTGGGCGACGGACGGATCGTCGACGAGATGCACGGGCCCACCGCGGACGGCGTCCTGGAACGGCTCAAGCGGTTCGACGCGCTGCGCAAGCACGGCTAGGCACCGGCGAAATGCTCCGGGCGACGCTGCGCAGCTTCCTGGCCCACAAGGGCCGGCTGCTGCTCAGCGCGCTCGCCGTCCTGCTGTCGGTGGCCTTCGTCACCGGCAGCATGATCTTCTCCGACACCGTCAACCGCACCTTCGACCGCCTGTTCGCCTCGACGGCCGCCGATGTGACGGTGGGCCCCCCGGAGGCCTTCAGCGAGGACCAGCAGTTCGCCTCCGGCCAGGTGCGCACCCTGCCGGCGTCCCTGCTGGACCGGGTGAAGGCGGTACGGGGCGTCGCCGACGCGCGGATCGACGTCACCGTGCACAACACCACCGTCGTCGACGCGGAGGGCCGGCCGGTGGAGCCGACCACCGGCGCCCTCACCGTGGCCACCAACTGGTCGGGGAACCCGCGCAGTCCCGTCCGGCTGACCAGCGGGCACGCGCCGCACGGCCCCGACGAGGCGCTGATCGACGCCGACACCGCGGCGAAGCGTCACCTGGAGATCGGCGACCGGCTGCGGGTGCTGGCACAGCCGGGCGCGTTCTCGGTCCGGCTCGTGGGCATCGCCACCTTCACCACGACCAATCCGGGCGCCGCCCTGTTGTTCGTCGACACCCCCACCTCGCAGTCCCGCCTGCTGGGCCGGACCGGTGTCGCGACTTCGGTGCAGGCCGACGCCGCACCCGGGGTCTCGGACGACGTGCTGAAGAAGCGGATCGCCGCCGCGCTCGGTCCGCGCTACACGTACACGACCCAGGCGGAGCAGGCGAAGTCGGCGGTGGAGAGCCTGGCCACCTTCCTGGACGTGATCAAGTACGTGATGCTGGGCTTCGCCGGGGTCGCGGTGCTGGTCGGGGTCTTCCTGATCGTCAACACCTACTCGATGCTGATCGCCCAGCGCACCCGGGAACTCGGCCTGCTGCGCGCGCTCGGGGCGGAACGCGGACAGGTGCGGCGGTCGGTGCTGGTGGAGGCGTTGCTGCTGGGGGCGGTGGGCTCCACCGTCGGCCTGGTCTGCGGAGTCGGACTCGCGGCGGGCCTCTTCCGGCTGCTCGGGGTGTTCGGGATGAACATCGACGCCGCCGAGATGGTCATCCGCTGGCGCGTGCCGGTCGCCGCGTACGCCGTCGGTCTGCTGGTGACGCTGGTCGCGGCCTACCTGCCGGCGCGCCGGGCGGCACGGGTCTCCCCCATGGCCGCGCTGTCCGACGCCGAGGTCGCCGGGAGCGGGCGGAGCCTGCGGTCGCGGGCGGTGGGCGGCGCGGTCGCGACGCTGGTGGCCGCGGGGACGCTGGCCGGGGCGGCGGTGGCCGGGAGCACCGGTGACGCGGCGACGTTCCTGGGGATCGGCATCGGTCTTTCGCTGATCGCGGCGGTGGTCGTGGGGCCGCTGCTGGTACGGCCGGTGATCCGGGTGCTCGGCGGGGCGTTCCCCCACGTGTTCGGTCCTGTGGGGCGGATGAGCCAGCGCAACGCGCTGCGCAACCCGCGCCGCACGGGTGCGACGGCCGGCGCGCTGATGATCGGGCTGGCCCTGGTCACCGGCATGTCCATCGCCGGCACGTCGATGGCGAGCTCCTTCGATCAGGAGATCGACAAGGCCCTGGGCGCGGACTACGTCGTGCAGGGCGACCACTTCGCGCCCTTCTCCCCGGAGATCACCGACCGCGTCCGGAAGGTGCCCGGGGCCGGGGAGGTGGTGCGGGTGCGCTACGTCTCCGTCCTGATGACCCTGCCCGACCACCGCACGACCAAGCTGACGGGCACCGCGATCGGCCCCGGCGCGGACCGGGCGCTCAACCTGGACTACGCCGCGGGCGACACGGCGCACGCCCTGGCCCGCGACAGCCTCTCGCTCTCCGCGGCGTACGCCGCCCACCACGGGCTGCGCGTGGGCAGCCGCATCCCCGTGCGCTTCGTCGACGGCCGCTCCACGACGTTCACCCTGCGCGCGCTGACCACCAGCCAGAGCACCCTGCTCGGGGACGACGCCACCCTCACCATGGGCCTGGCCACCGCCGAGCGGTTCCTCCCCCGCGGCCAGGACGCCGCGCTCTACGTGAACGCCGCCCCCGGCACCGACAAGCCCACGCTACGCGCGAACCTGGAACGGGCCCTCAAGCCGTACCCGCAGGTGGAGGTCCGTGACCAGGCCGACTACAAGCAACTGGTGCGCACCCAGATCTCCGTGCTGCTGAACCTGGTGTACGCCCTGCTCGGCCTGGCGATCATCATCGCCGTGCTGGGGGTCGTCAACACCCTCGCCCTGTCGGTGATCGAGCGCACCCGGGAGATCGGGCTGCTCAGGGCGATCGGTCTGTCGCGGCTGCAACTGCGCCGGATGATCCGGCTGGAGTCCGTGGTGATCGCGGTCTTCGGCGCGGTGCTGGGGCTCGCCCTGGGGCTGGTCTGGGGCGTGGTCACGCACGAGGTGCTGGCGCTGGAGGGCATGCGGGCGTTCACCGTCCCGTGGACCACGGTGGGGGCGGTCATGGCCGGTTCGGTGGTGGTCGGCCTGGTCGCGGCGTTGCTGCCGGCCCTGCGCGCCTCCAGGATGAACGTCCTCGCCGCGATCGCCCACGAGTGAGCGACCCGCGGGCGGGGAAGGTCGTTGACCGGCGGAAGGGTCGGGACGAGGGGGCGGTCATGGCACGACGGTTCCGGTTCGGTGTGAATCTGCTCGAGCCCGCGCAGGGCGACGCGTGGGAGCGCAAGTGCCGCCGGGCGGAGGCACTCGGCTACGACGTCCTCCAGGTGCCGGACCACCTGGACTGGCCCGCGCCGTTCCCCTCGCTGGTCGCGGCGGCGAACGCCACGCGGCGCCCACGGCTGGGGACCTTCGTGCTCAACGCCGCGTTCTGGAACCCGGTCCTGCTCGCCCGCGAGGTCGCCACCACCGCCCGGCTCACCGGCGGCCGCCTGGAGCTGGGCCTCGGCGCGGGGTACGTGCGCGCCGAGTCCGAACGCGCGGGCCTGGCCTACGGCACCGCCCGCGACCGGGTCGACCACCTGGAACGCACCGTCGAGGCGCTGACCGGGCTGCTCGCGGGGCCGCACGGCACGGACGGAACGGGAACGGACGGAACGGGAACGGACGGAACGGGATCAGGCAGAACGGACGGCGCCGGTGCGCCCCTGACCCCGCTGCTCCTGGGCGGGAACGGCCCGCGCATGCTGCGCCTCGCGGCACGGCACGCGGCCGTCGTCGCCTTCACCGGCGCCGAGGCCGACCCGGCCAAGGACGACGGCACGCTGCGGCTGCTGTCCGCCACGACCGTGGAGGAGCGGGTCGCCACCGCGCGCGGCTTCGCCACGTCGTACGGCACCGACCCCGAGTTCAACGTCCTCGTCCAGCGGGTCGTGATCACCGAGGACCGCGGGGCGGCGGCCGGGGAGTTCGCCCCGCACGCGCCGCACCTGGACGAGAAGGAGCTGCTCGACCTGCCGACGCTACTCGTCGGCACGGTCGCGGAGATCGCGGAGCAGCTGCGGCGGGGCCGCGAGCGCTTCGGCTTCAGCTACGTCACGGTGCTGGAACCCTCGATGGAGGCGTTCGCCCCGGTGATCGAGGAGCTGCGCCGCGACGAAGCAGGCGAAGGGCACGAGGAAGTGCACGAGTAAGACGGGTAGGAGCGCGGGGAGGCGTCATACGCTCGCCGCCCGGGCCTGGAGGATGGTTGGCTGACCCTCATGGACGATCTCGGGATACGCAACGCGGTACCGGCCGACGCCGAACGGGTGCTGGACTTCTGGAAGACGGCCGCCGAGGGCACCAGCGTCAGCGACGACCCGGAGGGCGTGGCGCGCCTGATCGCACGCGACCCCGAGGCCCTGCTGCTCGCCGAGGACGGCGGCGTGCTCGTCGGCACGGTCATCGCCGGCTTCGACGGCTGGCGCTGCCATCTGTACCGGCTGGCGGTCCACCCCGAGCGGCGGCGGCAGGGCATCGCCCGGGCCCTGCTGGCGGCGGCCGAGGAGCGCTTCACCGCGCTGGGCGGCCGGCGTGGCGACGCCATGGTGCTGGAGCGCAACGAGCGCGCCCACCACGCCTGGCGCTCGGCGGGCTACGCGCCCGAGCACCACTGGCGCCGCTGGACCAAGCCCTTCCAGCGCACCCGGTAGCGCGCCGGGCGGGTCCGGGGCGCACCTCCCTGGCCGCGTTCCCGGGCTGTCCGTTGCGCCCGCGCTTCCTACGATGGGCGTATGGACGACCCTGCGAGTCCGTCACGTCTCCCTTCCCGTCGCCCACGCCTGCAGCGCGCGGTCCACCCCGGCCTGACCGATCATGGGACGGAGGTGTCCCGATGACCGAAGTGCTGCTCCTGGCCGTCGCCCTGCTGCTGACCCTGGCCTGCGCCGTCTTCGTCGCCGCGGAGTTCTCCCTGACCACGGTCGAGCGCACCGACCTGGAACGGGCCGAGAAGGCGGGCGAGCGCGGTGCCTCCGCGGCCCTGCGGGCCGTGCGCAGCCTGACGGTGCAGCTGTCGGGCGCCCAGCTCGGCATCACCGTCACCGGCCTGGTGATCGGCATGCTGGCGCAGGCCTCCATCGCCGAGCTGCTGGCCGGCCCGCTGCGCGCGCTGGGGATGTCCGCCGCCGGGGCCGCGTCGCTGGGCCTGGTGCTCGGCACCGGCGTGTCCACGGTGGTGCTCATGGTGGTGGGCGAGCTCGTCCCCAAGAACTGGGCGATCTCCCGGCCGCTGCCGGTGGCCAAGGCCGTCGCCCCGCCGCAGACCGTCTTCACCGCCGCCTTCGGCCCGCTGATCCGCCACCTGAACAACACCGCCAACCGTGTGCTGCACCGCCTGGGCATGGAACCCACCGAGGAGCTCGCCTCGGCCCGCAGCCCCGAGGAGCTGGTGGCCCTCGCCCGGCACTCCGCCCGGGCGGGCGCGCTGGAGGCCGACACCGCCGAGCTGTTCGTACGGACGCTGAGCCTGGCCGGGCTGACGGCCGAGAACGTGATGACCCCCCGGGTCCAGGTGGTCGCCCTGGAGGAGGGCGCCACCTGCCAGGACGTCGCCGACATCACCCGCGCCACGGGGCTGTCCCGCTTCCCCGTGCACCGCGGCGGCCTGGACAACGTCATCGGCATCGTCCACATCAAGGACGTCCTGGCCGTGCCCTACGAACGCCGCGAGGGCCACCCCATCACCCCGCTGCTGCGGGAGCCGGTGCCGGTCCCCGAGACGCTCGGTGTGGACCGGCTGCTGGACCGGCTCTCCGGCTCGATGAGCATGGCCGTCGTCATCGACGAGTACGGCGGCACCGCGGGCGTCGTCACCCTGGAGGACATCGTGGAGGAGGTCGTCGGCGAGGTCCGCGACGAGCACGACCCGCAGGAGACCCCCGACCTGGCCTTCATCCACCAGGACCGCACCGGCCGCCGCGTCTACGACGCCGACGGCGCGGTGCGGACCGACCGGCTCGCGCACATCGGCCTGCGGGCCGGGAACGGCCCCTACGAGACACTGGCCGGCCTGGTGGCCGAGCGGCTCGGGCGGATCCCCGCCACCGGCGACACCGTCGAGGTGAACGGCTGGATGGTCGAGGTCACCGACGACTCGCACCACCGTGCGGCGCACGTACGGCTGATCTCGCCGGCGCCGCGCGCGCAGAACGGGCTCGCCCCGCAGGACGCGGACGACGGGACGGCGGGTGCGCGATGATCTTCCTGCAGTTGTTCATCGGCGCGCTGACCCTGGTCGTGAACGCCTTCTTCGTCGGCGCCGAGTTCGCGATGATCTCCGTCCGGCGCAGCCAGATCGAGCCCCGCGCGGAGGCCGGGGAGCGCGGGGCGCGCCACGTGCTGTGGGGTCTGCAGCACCTGTCGCCCCTGATGGCCGCCGCCCAGCTGGGCATCACGCTGTGCACCCTGGTGCTGGGCATCGTCGCGGAACCGGCCATCGAGCACCTGCTCGCGCCGCTCTTCCACCTGCTGCACGTACCGCAGGGCGCCATCCACGCCCTGTCGTTCGCGATCGCCCTGACCCTGGCCACGTACGCGCACATGCTGCTCGGCGAGATGGTGCCGAAGAACATCGCGCTCGCCGCCCCGGAGCGGACCGCCCTCGTCCTCGGTCCCCCGCTGGTCACCCTGGCGCGGGCGCTGCGCCCGGTGATCTTCACGATCAACGCCTTCGCGAACGGGCTGCTGAAGCTGCTGCGGGTCGAGCCGAAGGACGAGGTCGCGGCGGTGTTCTCGGACGACGAGCTGGCCCGGATGGTCACCGACGCCGGCCAGGCCGGGCTGCTGGACGAGCGCGCCGCGATCCGCCTGCAGGACGCCCTCGAACTGGGCCGCCGCCCGGTCCGTGCGGTCGTCGTCCCGTGGGAGCGCGTGGTGTCCGCCCGCTTCGGGATAACCCCGGCGGGGCTGGAGCGCCTGGCCGCGCGGTCCGGGTTCTCGCGCTTCCCCGTGACCGACGACGCCTGCCGCATCCTGGGCTACCTCCACGTGAAGGACGCCCTGGCCCTCGGCCCCAGCCGCCACGACCAGCCCTTCCCGCGGGGCGCCCTGCGCCGGATCACCCGGGTCGTCGCGGCCACCCCGCTGGACGACGTCCTGGCGGCGATGCGGGCCAGCGGCGCGCACCTGGCGGCGGTCGTCGACGACCAGGGCCGCGGCATCGGCCTGGTCACCATGGAGGACGTGCTGAAGGAGCTCGTGGGCCACGCACCGGCCGCCTGAAGCGACGGTCCGCGGGGCCGGTAGGATCACGCGCGCCATGCAGATGAACGCCACCCACACCAGCTTCGTCGCGCTCGGCGACTCCTTCACCGAAGGCATGTCCGACGCGCTCCCCGACGGCTCCTACCGGGGCTGGGCGGACCTCCTCGCCGGGCGCCTGTCCGCCCACGCGCCGGGCTTCCGCTACGCCAACCTGGCGGTACGCGGGAAGCTCATCCAGCAGATCGTGGACGAGCAGGTGGAGACCGCCGCCTCGATGGAGGCCGACCTGGTGACCCTGGTGGGCGGGCTCAACGACGTGCTGCGCCCCAAGTGCGACGTGGCGAGGGTGTGCGCGCTGCTGGAGGAGGCGGTGGAGCGGCTGGCGCCGAACTGCCGGCAGCTGGTGCTGATGCGCAGCCCGGCCCGCCGGGGCCCGGTCGCGACCCGATTCCTGCCCCGCATGGAGCAGCTGTTCGGCTTCGTCGACGACCTCGCCGCCCGGCACGACGCGCTCGTCGTGGACCTGTACGGCGCCCATGTGCTGGGCGACCCGCGGCTGTGGGCGGACGACCGGCTGCACCTGGACGGCGAGGGCCACCGCCGCGTCACCGAGGCGGTCTGGCAGACCCTCGGCCACACCCCGCAGTTCGACTGGACCGAGCCGCTCCCCACGTACGTGCCCCTGTCGTGGCCCGCCCGCCGCGCCGCCGACCTGCGCTTCACGCGCCGGCACCTCGTCCCCTGGATCGGCCGCCGCCTGACCGGCCGCTCCTCCGGCGACGGCCTGCCGCCCAAGCGCGCCGAACTGGTGCCGTTCGAGCTCTGAGCGGGCCCCGGCGGCGCCACGGCAAGAGGTCCGACGAGCCCCCGTCCGTCCGTTCCGCCGCGGGCAACAATGCGGGAACACCTGGCCACGGCCCGGCCCGCGGGTGCGCCCCGCCGGCCCACGGGACGGCGGGGCGCCTTCGTCATGTGCGGGGTCTACCAGTTGATGTCGTAGGAGCCCCACTGGATGTCGTTCGCCGGCCATCCGATGTCGCGCATGTGCCCTCCCCTCATCTGCGGATCCGGGTCGGGGAAACGCTATGGAGATCATGTCCGGGCGACTAGATCGCATTCGGCCATGACGGCATGCGCATGACCTAACTTGCCGTCGACCACCGACCAGGGCGCCTGCTTGGCGCGATCTCCACCAGCTCGCGCGGGCCGAGCCGGACGGATGACCGGCAGTCGTGACAGGTCCGGACGTCAGCACCGCCGGGACCGCCCGGGGCGGGCGTTGCCGCCGGGGAGGCGGGCGGGCTGGAGGTCGCGCGGGCCCCGGGCCTTCCGCCAGGCCTATCGGGCGCCGTAAGCCTTCCGGGTGGCCCTCGGTGGTCGGTCCGGCGACGAACGGACCCAGCCCGCGTACCCCCGGGCACTCCCGGGCCCCCACGGCGCTACGCGCATAGACCGGTGCGGGGCGCTGACCTGCGCCGACGCGCAGTAGAATCTCGCTACGTGACTTCCAAGCCCCGCATCCCCAACGTCCTGGCCGGCCGCTACGCCTCCGCGGAGCTCGCCACCCTGTGGTCCCCCGAGCAGAAGGTGGTGCTGGAGCGCCGTCTGTGGCTGGCCGTGCTGCGGGCCCAGAAGGACCTGGGGATCGAGGTGCCGGAGCAGGCCCTCGCGGACTACGAGCGGGTGCTGGAGCAGGTCGACCTGGCGTCGATCGCCGAGCGGGAGAAGGTCACCCGGCACGACGTCAAGGCGCGCATCGAGGAGTTCAACGCCCTCGCCGGGCACGAGCACGTCCACAAGGGCATGACCTCGCGCGACCTCACCGAGAACGTCGAGCAGCTGCAGATCCGGCTCTCCCTGGAGCACGTGCGCGACCGCACCGTCGCCGTGCTGACCCGGCTCGGCAGGCTCGCCGCCGAGTACGCGGAGCTGGTCATGGCCGGCCGGTCGCACAACGTGGCCGCCCAGACCACCACCCTCGGCAAGCGCTTCGCGACCACGGCCGACGAGCTGCTGGTGGCCTTCGCTCGGGTCGAGGACCTGCTGGGCCGCTACCCGCTGCGCGGCATCAAGGGCCCGGTCGGCACCGCGCAGGACATGCTCGACCTGCTCGGCGGCGACACCGCCAAGCTCGCCGAGCTGGAGCGGCGGATCGCCTCGCACCTCGGCTTCTCCGAGGTCTTCACCTCCGTCGGCCAGGTCTACCCGCGCTCGCTGGACTACGACGCCGTCACCGCGCTGGTGCAGCTGGCCGCCGCGCCGTCCTCGCTCGCCAAGACGATCCGCCTGATGGCCGGCCACGAGCTGGTCACCGAGGGCTTCAAGCCCGGCCAGGTCGGATCCTCGGCCATGCCGCACAAGATGAACACCCGCTCCTGCGAGCGCGTCAACGGCCTGGCGGTCATCCTGCGCGGCTATGCGTCGATGGTGGGCGAGCTGGCCGGCGACCAGTGGAACGAGGGCGACGTCTCCTGCTCCGTGGTGCGCCGGGTCGCCCTGCCGGACGCGTTCTTCGCCTTCGACGGCCTGCTGGAGACCTTCCTGACGGTCCTCGACGAGTTCGGCGCCTTCCCGGCCGTCATCGCCCGCGAGCTCGACCGCTACCTGCCGTTCCTCGCCACGACGAAGGTGCTCATGGGCGCGGTGCGGGCCGGCGTCGGCCGCGAGCTGGCGCACGAGGTCATCAAGGAGCACGCGGTCGCCTCCGCGCTGGCGATGCGCGAGAAGGGCGTGGAGCGCAACGAGCTGCTGGACCGGCTCGCCGAGGACGAGCGCATCCCTCTCGACCGCGCCCAGTTGGACGCGCTCATGGCCGACCGCCTCTCCTTCACGGGTGCGGCCGCGGACCAGGTCGCGGAGGTCGTACGCCGGGTCGGCGAGGTCGCCGAGCGCCACCCGCAGGCGGCCGCCTACACCCCCGGGGCCATCCTCTGACCACGGTCGGGCGCACCCGCCCCACCCAGGACGAGCTGGAGGCCGCCCGCGACCGCGTCATCCCCGACGTGATCGCGGACGGCCTGGGGGTGCTCTTCTGCGGCATCAACCCCGGGCTGATGTCGGCCGCCACCGGTCACCACTTCGCCCGCCCCGGCAACCGCTTCTGGCCCGTGCTGCACGCCTCCGGCTTCACCCCGCGCCGGCTCGACCCCGCGGAGCAGGACGAACTCCTGGCGTACGGGCTGGGGATCACCAACGTCGTCGCGCGCGCCTCCGCCCGGGCCGACGAACTGACCCGCGACGAACTGCTGGAGGGCGGGCGGCTGCTGACGGAGAGGGTCCTGCGCCACGAGCCGCGCTGGCTCGCCGTCGTGGGCGTCACCGCCTACCGGGTCGCCTTCGCCGAGCCCCGCGCCCGCATCGGCCCCCAGGAACGCACGGTCGGCGGCACCCGGATCTGGGCCCTGCCCAACCCCAGCGGCCTGAACGCCGGTTGGTCGACGCAGGCGATGACGGAGGAATACGGCCGCCTCCGCGACGCGTCGGGCCAGAAGTAGCGGCCGGGCGACATGCGCTCATTCCTTCCGAGCTCGTTCTGTCGCGGATCGTCGGCCGCCCCTGGTCAGAGGGAGCCCAATTCGTCCCTCATCCCTATGGCGTCAGGGTGGCCGAGGGCCTCCAAGATCTCCACGGCCCGGCGCAAGTGATCCCTGGCCTCCAGCAACCGGCCGCTGCTCTGATGCGCCCGCGCGAGGATGCGCAACGTAGCCGCCTCATGTAGGCGGTTACCCACGGCCACGTGCAAAGCCAGCGCCTGCAAGCCGAAGTCTGCCGCCTCGTCGAAATGCCCCAAGGCCAGGTGAGTGTCGGCCAGTTTGTCGAGCACCAAAGCTTCTCCGAACGGATACTGCAGCTCGTGGAAGATCGACAAAGACCTCTGTAGCGAGGAGATCGCTTCGTTATTGCGCCCCAAGGCGCGGTAGGCAGGCGCGAGGTTCTCCAGGGAGTGTGCGGCCAAGGTGGCATTGCCATTCCGTTCGGCGACGGCCAGAGCCTCGGTGAGGATGTCGGCGGCCTCTTCAGAGCGACCGAGCCACGACAAGGCGTCCCCGATGCTGTTGAGGCACCACCCCTCGTCCTCGCCGAGCTCGCGGCACGCGGCCAGCGCCTCGGTGTTGCTCTGCAAGCTCTCCTCGAACCGTGCGCAGTACGCGAAAGCAGCTCCCAGGTTGCGCAGCGCGTTCATCTCCGCCTGCCGGTCCCGAAGGCGTGCAGCCGCGCCCACAGCGATCTGGCAAGCCTCGACCCAGTCGGTGGTCGGCCGCTGTAGCTGGAAGAACCACCTGAGGGCCAGGGGAAGTTGCCACGCGACGGCGTACTCACCGGCATCGACGGCCAGGCGGCAAGCGGCAAGGAGATTGAGGATCTCCAGCTCGCACCACTTTGTCGCCATGGCCTGAGTAGGGAAGTTCTGCACCGGCAGGCCCGCTGGGTCGTCTCCCCCTGAGGCGCCGGCAGCGCTGGATCTCGACCGGGGGGCCAATTGGAGTGCTGCCTTCTGCGCCGACAGCAGATACCACGTCAGGAGCCGTTTCACCGCTTCCGAGCGGGTCTGCTCGTCGTCATCCGAAGCGCATTCGCAGGCGTAGTCACGCAGCAGGTCGTGGAATCGGTACCGATCCGGTCCCACGACCTCGATCAGGTAAGAACCGACCAGCCGCCCCAGATAGCGAACGGTCTCCCCCAATGAGCGGCCGGTGACGGCAGCGGCCGCCGCAACACTGAAGTCGGGACCCGGGATGAGGGACAGCATGCGGAACGTGCGTGCCGCTTCCGCAGACAGATCACGGTAGGACCAGGAGAAGACCACCCTGACCGCGGTCGACTCGTCGTCGTCGTAGGTAGCCAGCGCGTCCAGTCGGCGATTCCCAGACTCAAGTTGGGTCGCGAGGTGTTCCAAGGAAAGGCTCGGGTGGATCGCCACCCGTTCGGCAGCGATGCGCAGGGCCAGAGGGAGCTGGACACAACGGCTGGTCAGCCTGGCGGACGCGTGAGGTTCCGCGTCCACACGCTCCCTGCCCAGAATGGATCGCAACAGATCCACCGACTCTTCGGACGTGAGGGTCTTGAGGTCGATGCGATGCGCTCCCTCCCGGGCAACCAGGCCACCCAGCTGGCTGCGGCTGGTCACCAGTACCAGCGAGGACGACGACCCGGGGAGGAGCGGCCGCACTTGGGCGGCACTACGCACATTGTCCAGGAGGATGACGAGGCGACGCGCACTGGTGACCTGCCGGTACAACGCCGTCCTGCCGTCCAAATCGGCCGGAATGCTGGCCGCATGGACACCGAGACTCACGAGGAAGTACTCAAGGGCTTGATGGGCGGAGAGCGGAGGGCCTGTGTCGTAGCCCTGCAAGTTGAGGTGCAGGTCACCGTCGGCGAAGCGCTCACGCACGGAATGGGCCCAGTGAACGGCCAGGGCGGTCTTGCCGACGCCGGCGAAGGCCGAGATCACCACGGTGGACTGCAGTCCGGCACCATAGTGAGCGAGGAACGCGTCGAGTTGGGCCAACTCGACCGTCCGGCCGGTGAAGTGGGTCGGCCTTGAAGGAAGTTGTCGGGGAACGACCAACGGCCCGCGCTGCGCGGAGTGAATGTGGACATCTCCAACGATTTTCCGTGCCTGTATGACGTTATCAGCCGTCCCGGGAAATTCGTTGTGCATCCCCTGGGATGGACGTGGATCGTTACGGTCTGCCATGAGGCCACACCCATCTCAGAATGGTTCTCGACAGGTTAGCGGCGCCCGCCTCCCACTGTCCATGACGGGCAAACCGGATGTATGGGTCGCACCGGATCGGCAATGCCGATGCCGCCTCGCCGACAAGTCGTTTCGACGTGAGGGCGGCCCGCGGGGCGACATGTGGCACGCTGTCCTGATTCAGCCGAACGCCCCGCGGGGAAACTGCCCGGCGAAGACCAGTGCGTTGGACGGCATCCGAAGCCCCACCATGGAACCGTCGTGCAACGCTGTTCCCGCCGGCAGGACGACGAGGTCACCCACCTCGATCGTCCAGACCAGACACACGATCCTCGACACCTCGGACGGGTGCCCGACAAGAAACTCCCGCAACTGCGCGGTGGTCGGGATATTGCCGCTGTCTCCGTGCCTCACCCGGTCGGAGAGGTGGAGGGCGGACATATTCAGCGCGACGACGACTGCGCGTGACCCTGGCCCCATGTTGTGGAGGACACGCTGTTCCGAGGACTCGACGCGAATGCCTCGTGGGTACCGCTCACCCTCGCCGGCTTCCGTGAGGGTGTTGTCGTAGTGCAGCCCCACCCATCGGGCCGGGCCGGATTCCGAGTACTGGGTGATCCTCGGATCCATCACCGTGGTCGTGCGGGTGCCCGGCCGGGCCCGGAGCACGTCCACCAGCCGTGCTCGGTGCAGACCGAGCCTGTACGAGGATCCCTGATGAGGGACGAAGTTCGCTTGCCGGGCCTCGGCCGCGGCAGCAGCCACCACGCCCTCGCAGTCCCGAAGCCGGCCGAAGCCCAGGCACAGGCCCGGCGGGGTGTCGGCACCGGCAAGGGACGGCACCAGACGCCTGAGTCGCGCAGGGGTCAAGGGCACTGCCGCGTCCGGGACGATCGCGTGCTCGGCGAAGCCGTCGCGGACCTCGTCCGCCGCCGCCATCCGGACTCCGCAAACCGACACACGGCCGGAGTGCTCCCTCAACCACTCGCCGGAGCAGTCTAGTCTCACCGACCTGTCATCCACTCGCATCGCAGCCAGGGCGATGTCCACGGGCTCAGTACCCACATGTCGTCCTCACGATCGACCGCCGGCCGCGAGCATCGGTCTCACGACACCCTGGCACCCGCACATGCTCGGCCGTTCCCACCCTGCATCCGTTGGGCCGGTGACACATTCACCTCCTGTGCGGAGCGTGACGGCAACGATACCGTGGAGCGCGACAAAAGGGGAGGGATACCGATGCCCGACGCTACTTCGGCCCAGGTGGTGGCCACGATGGTCAGCGCAGCGGCCTCCGGCGCCGCGACCGAGGCGGGGCGCGAGGCGTGGACGTCACTCATCGATCTCGTGCGCCGGTGCCTCGGTCGTTCAGGGACGAGCTCGGAAGAGGAGACGTCCGCCCCGGATCCTCACGATCCGGAGCAAGTCCGCGTGCTCATCGGAACAGTGCTGGAAGAGGCGGGACGCAGCGTCGAGTTCGCGGCTGCCCTGCGCCAGTGGCTCGAAACCACTGGTGCCGTCCATGCCTCCGTCCCGCAGTCGACGGGAGTGCATAACGAGGTGACCGGCAACGCCCGGGTGGGCACGGTGGTCCAGACCCACACGGTGAACGGAGGGATCAGCCTCGGGAACACTTCTGTCTCCGAGCGAGGTGAACCTCGGTGACCAACCCGAGCTCCCGAGGCATGGGGAAGATGGTGGACGCTTCCGGTCACCTGGCCGCGGGGCACCGGAACCACCACCGCAGCCCCGGCGCGTGGGACGCCGCCCTCCGGGCCGCGTCCTGACACCGCCCGCCCGGTCCCGGAGGCCGCTCACGGGGTGCCCCCGTGGACCAGGGGTCCGGGACGTGGCGCGAGCAGCCGGGTCAGGAGCGGGAGGGCGGCGGCGGTCGTGGGGGCCTGGGCGGCGGGCAGGTGGGCGACGTCGGGCGGCAGCGGCATGCCGCCGCGGGGGACGGCGAGGACGCGCATGCCGGCCGCGGTCGCCGAGCGGATGCCGTCCGGGGAGTCCTCGACGGCCAGGCAGCCGGACGGCGGCATGCCGATCTCGGCCGCCGCGCGCAGGTAGGGGTCGGGCGCGGGTTTGCCCCGGGCCACGTCCTCCCCGCACACGACGGCGCTCAACCGTCCCGTCAGGCCCAGTCCGTCGAGGACCGCCAGGACGAAGCGGCGCGGGCTGGCCGTGGCCAGGCCCACGGGGCCGTGCCGTCCGGCTTCGAGGACCAGGTCCACGGCGCCGGGCAGCGCCCGGACCCGGCCCGCGGCCACCTCGCCGGTCGCCGCGGTGGTGCAGGCCTGGACCACCTCGGCGGGGCTCGCCGTGCCACCGCACAGTCCGGCGACGTACGCCGCCCAGCCGCCGTTGCCGTGCAGGGCGGCGGTGTCCTGCGCCCGCCAGCGGTGACCGTGGCGGGCGGCGAAGGCCGCGCAGACACGGACCCATGCGTCCGCACTGTCGACCAGCGTGTCGTCCAGGTCGAAGATCGTCGCTCGGCTCATCCGGTCACACCGTCGCGGGGTCCGCGAGGCGCGGCCCGTTCGACAGCTGCTCGATCGAGATGAGCGCCAGGCCGTGCCGGTCGGCGAAGGCCCGCAGCCGGTCGAAACGGGCGACCGAACCGTCGTCCTCGCAGACCTCGCTGATCACACCGACCGGCGGCAACCCGGCCAGGCGCAGCAGGTCGACGGTGGCCTCGGTGTGCCCGCGCCGCTCGGCGATCCCCCCGGGGCGGGCGCGCAGCGGGAAGACGTGCCCGGGGCGGTGCAGTTCGTCGGGCCGGGTCGCCCGGCCGGCCAGCGTCCGTACCGTCCGGGCCCGGTCCGCGGCGGAGATCCCGGAGCCGACGCCGACCGCGTCGACGGAGACGGTGTACGCCGCCGTGTCGAGGCCGGGGCCGGGCGGGACCATCAGCGGCAGTTCCAGGCGGTCGGCGATCTCCGGCGCCAAGGGCGCGCAGATCAGGCCGCTGGTCCAGCGGACGAAGAACCCCATGGTCTCCGCGGTGGCGAACTCGGCCGCCATGACCAGGTCGCCCTCGTTCTCGCGGTCCTCGTCGTCGACCACGATGACGGGCCGCCCGGCCCGCAGGTCGCCGACGGCGGTCGCCACCGCGTCCAGGCCCGCAGCCGAGCGCGGCGCCGATGCTGACGTCACAGATCCAACCTCTCCTCGCAGTAGCGCTTCCTGCGGGATGCATCGGTGACCGAACGGGGGAGCTTGAGAAGTCCGTACGCCGAACGGGCTTTCCCCGCTCAACAGCGCGGGATCGGCTTGCTGTAACCCGTCGTGCCGGGCGTGGCGACGTAGTGGTCGGAGACGTAGCGGCCGTTGTCGAGGCGGTTCCAGATCTTGGTGGCGCCGACCTTGGATCCGGACTTCTGGCAGACGACCCAGGCCAGCGCGCCGTTCGGGGAGGTGCCCTTGGCGGCGTAGGAGGTGCCGGGACCGCTGCGTTCGGTGAGGCCGCCGGGCGCGGTGACCTGGTAGGGCAGGACGCAGCGGGGCAGGGGGGCGCTGTAGCCCGTGGCCGACGGGGTGCTGACGTAGTGGTCGCTGACGTAGGTGCCGTCGGTGAGCTTGTCCCACACGGAGGTGGTGCCCACCTTCAGGCCCGGGGCCTGGCAGACGACGCGCAGGGCGGAGCCGGGCGCATGGGTGGTGACGACGGGATGGGTCGTCGAGGGGCCGCTGCGCGCCTTGAGGGCGGTGGAGCTCGTCACCGTGTAGCCGAGGGCGACGGTGGCGACGGGCGCGTCGAGCCGGTCGTTGTCGATGTTCACGGTGACGCCGCCGTAGGTCTCGTCGTGGCCGCCGCGGTACTGCTTCGCGCGCTGGTGGACGGGCCACTTGGCGTCGGCGACGCCGGTCCAGCCCTTGAGGGTGTCGGCGCCGTCGTAGCGGGCGATCCACAGGGCGTCGGGGCGGGCGTAGGAGGCGGAGGCGTAGACGTCGGCGAGCTGCTTGGCGCCGAGGTTGAGGTTCATGTAGACGCCGGAGACGTAGCCCAGCCGGTGCAGTTCCTTCGTCCAGGCCGACAGATAGGTGAGGACGCCGGTGCGGCAGGCGGCGTCGTCCTGGGCGTAGTTCTCGATGTCGTTGTAGAGGGCGCTGCCGGGCTGCATGCCGAGGGCCTTGGCCGCGGCGACGGCCTCGCCGGCCGCCCTGGTGCCCTCGGTCCGCGCGGAGCCGGGGGTGGTGCTGATCTTGGCGTCACCGGGCCGGGCGCCGCAGGGCGGCTGCAGGCCCTTGTGTATGGGCAGCAGGCGCCACTTGAGCCGGGCGACGGAGGTCACCCAGGAGGCGGTGAGCTGCGGCTGGGCGCAGGTGCGGTTGACCCCCGATACGTACACGCCGAGCGCGCGGTACGGGGAGGCGTTCCACGCCTGGATCGTGGTGAGCGGCGGCGCGGTGCACGTGTCGAAGGCGAGCCCGGAGTAGCGGGTGGCGCCCGCCCCCGCGGGGTAGCCGGCCGCGGTGGCGGGCTCGGCGGAGGCCGCGGGGGCGAGGACGAGGGCGGTGGCGCCGCCCAGGAGCAGGGCGGAGGCGGCGGCGAGGAGTCTTCGCGCGGCGCGGTGGAGGAAGTGCGGGTTCGGCATGACGGCCCCCCGGGTACGGCACGGCGCCATGGCGCCGGAATCACTGGGTCAGCCGTCCGCGCCGTGTGTGCCGGGCCCCGGGGCGGGAATCGTCGCGCATGACGACACATCAGGCCGTTGCGGACAAAGGGTAGTGGGGGTGCGGCGACCGCGTCGAGGAGTGCGACGCGGTCACGGTACGACCGCGGCGTCGCCGACGGCGGCGATGAGCTGGAAGGGCAGTTCAGGGTCCCCCTGGCCGACGCACACCCCTATCCAGCGGTCCCCGACGCGCCAGGCCCATGCCTCGCAGGCGTAGCCGCACAGGGTGTCCAGCGGCGGCGGAACCGGCTCACCGTGGAAGGAGCGTTCGAGGTGGGCGGCGAGGTCGACCGTCTCGGGCGCGCCCCAGCGTTCGGTGAGCACCTCGACCAGGGCCTGACACTCGGCCTCCATGTCGTCCTCGACCTGCCCTCTGTACCCGGGGTCCCCGTCCGCGTCCCAGAAGTCCTCACTGATCCGGAGGTCCGTTATGTGGTGGCCGGGGCCGCTGTCGACCGCGCCGCAGCGCTCGCGCCGCGCCGGGAAGGGGCGGGCGCGCAGCGCGTCGACGACGGCCACGTGGCCGGGCAGGTCCATGGCTCCAGTAAACCCCGCGCCTGTGACACTTGACATCGAGTCAGTAACCCTGTGCCGGAGCTACTCGCCGCGGGCCGCCGGGACGGGTACGATCCGGCCAACACGCGCGCAAGCTGGGAGGACGTACGTTGGGGCGGCTCACCGGCGGGGACCCGTCCCTGCTCCGGCGGATCAATTCCGCGGTGGTGCTCCATGCGCTGCGCGGCGAGCCCGCCGTGAGCCTGACCGAACTGGTGCAGACGACGGGGCTGTCACGGCCGACCGTCGAGGGCGTGATCGAGGGCCTGACGGAGTCGGGCCTGGTGGTGGAGGCGCCGCAGGAGCCCGGTGACGCGCGCAAGCAGGGCCGTCCCGCGCGCAGGTTCCGCTTCCACGCGGAGGCGGGGCACCTGCTGGGCGTGGAGATCGGGGCCCGGGAGATCCGGACGTTGCTGTCGGACCTCAGCGGTCGCGTCCTGGGGTCGCTGGCGCACGACGTCGCCGACACCCTGCCGGCCGAGGAGCGCCTGGAGCGGGTCCGCGGCACCGTCGCCGAGCTGCTGCGCAAGGCCGGCGTGGCCCGCAGCACCCTGTGGGCGGTCGGCGTGGGCAGCCCGGGGATCGTGGAGACCGACGGCGCGGTCCGGCTGAGCACGGCGCTGCCCGGCTGGACGGGGCTGCCGCTGGGCGAGCGGCTGCGCCGGTCGTTCCGCTGCCCCGTCCTGGTGGAGAACGACGCGAACGCCGCCGCCGTCGCCGAGCACTGGAAGGGCGCGGCCGTCGGCACCGACGACGTGGTGTTCGTGCTGGCGGGGCTGAGCCCCGGAGCCGGGTCCCTGATCGGGGGCCGGCTGCACCGCGGCTTCGGCGGGGCCGCGGGCGAGATCGGGGCGCTGCACCTGCTGGGCCGGGAGGCCCGGCCGGAGCGGCTGCTGTCCACGACGGGGACACCGCTGCACCCGCTGGACGAGTCCGCGGTGGCCGAGGTGTTCGCGCTCGCGAGGTCGGGCGACGTCCAGGCGCGGGAGGCCTTCGACCGGTTCCTGCAGCGCCTGGTGCACGACGTGGCGGCGCTGGTGCAGGCGATAGACCCGGAACTGGTGGTGATCGGCGGCTGGGCGGCCGGACTGGACGGCGTACTGGAGCCGCTGCGCACGGAGTTGGCGCGCTACTGCCTGCGGCCGCCGGAGGTGGCGCTGTCGGCGCTGGGGCACGAGGCGGTGGCCACGGGGGCCCTGCGGCTCGCGCTGGACCACGTCGAGGAGCAGTTGTTCGCGGTGGCCAGGACCTCGCTGCTCGGCCGCTGAGCGCGCGACGCGAGCCGGGCCGCACCACCATCGGCCGGCCCCCACCGGCCCGCCCCACCGCCGACCACGCGAACCACCGGCCAGGGCAATACGGGCGAAATTCCGCGGCTCACCGGCCTGCCTGCTTGGCCCGTTTGTCCGACCAGCCGACGATCCGTCGCATCGGCGAGCGTGCCGCGCCGGCGGGCGCGGCCGGCGAAAGGGCGTCCCCTCGTGCGGCGAGCAGTGGTCCTGGCAGTGTCCCTGGTGCTGGCGGCCGGCGCGGCGACCGCCCCGGCCGCCGGGCACTCCCCGGATCCCCTGGTCGCCGAGCAGCTGCGGATGGCGGGGGCCACGGTCGCGGCCCGGACGGCCGGGGCCACCAGGATCGTCTTCGGGGCGTGCCCGGCGGACAGCGGGCTCAAGGCGCCCGTGCAGTGCGGCACCGTCCGGGTGCCGGTGGACTACGCGGAGCCGGGCGGCGCGACGATCGGCCTGCTGGTGAGCCGCTTGCGCGCGGCGGGCCCGGCCTCGGTGCGCCAGGGTGCCCTGGTGTTCAACCCGGGCGGCCCCGGCTCGTCGGGGCTGTGGTTCCCGGCGGTGGGCCGGCCCGGCGTGGGCGCGGTCACCCGCAAGGTCTGGGAGACCGCGGCCAGGACGTACGACCTGGTGGGCTTCGACCCCCGCGGGGTCGGCCACTCCGCGCCGCTGTCCTGCCAGGACCCGGCGGGCCACCAGCGCTCCCCCGGCCCCGATCCGCGACTGCCCACCGCCGCGGTGAAGGCCGCCAAGCGTGCGGAGGCCCGGCGCACGGCCGACAACTGCGGCGCGCGAGGCGGCGCCCTGCTGCGGAACATGCGCACCGCGGACCTGGCACGGGACCTCGACGTCATCCGCGCCGCCCTGGGCGAGCCGCGCCTCAACTACTACGGCGTCTCCTACGGGACGTACCTGGGCGCGGTGTACGCCACCCTCTTCCCCTCGCACGTGCGCCGCATGGTCGTCGACAGCGTCGTCAACCCCGACCCGCGCGGTGTCTGGTACGGCGCCAACCTCGCGCAGGACGTGGCCTTCGAGCGCCGCTGGGCGGACTGGCGCACCTGGGCCGCCGGGCACGACCGCGTGTACGGCCTCGGTGCGACACCCGGGCGCGTGCAGGCGAGCTTCGACCGGGCGATGCGGATGCTCGGCAAGCGCCCGGCCGGCAAGGTGGGCGCGGGCGAACTGCACTCGGCGGCGGTGCAGGCCGCCTACTACGACCAGCGCTGGGCCTCCTTCGCCCATCTGCTCTCGCGCTACCTGCACGGTGACGACGACCCGCTCGTCGACGCGGCCGCCCCGGACCCCGGGCAGGCCAAGGACGAGGAGAACAGCGAGGCGGTCTACCTGGCGGTGGAGTGCTCGGACGGGGCATGGCCGCGCGACTGGAGCGTGTGGGACCGCGACAACTCACGGATCGCGCGCCAGCGTCCCTTCGAGACCTGGGCGAACGCCTGGCTGAACCTGCCCTGCGCCTCGTGGCCGGTCCAGGGCGGGCGGGCGGTGGACGTCGGGGCGCGTCCCGGGTCGGGGCTGCCGCCGGTGCTGATCGTCCAGTCGGAGCGGGACGCGGCCACACCGTACGAAGGCGCGGTCGAACTGCATCGCAGGCTGCCGGGCTCCCGGATGATCACCGAGGAGGGGCGGGGCTCCCACGGCCTGATCAGCTTCTGGAACGAGTGCGTCACCGCGCGCGTCGACCGCTACCTGATCTCCGGCGCCACCGGGGACCGGGACATCCGCTGCTCCGGGCACCCGCTGCCCGCACCCTCCGGCCGTGATGGCGCCGAGGACGCCAACACGGGCCGCTTCTACTGACCGGACGGACCGGGCGGACCGGGCGGACCGGGCGGCACGGACGCCGGAGCCGGGTTCACGACGCGGCGGCGTGCCGCTGCTGGCCGTGGTGGGTGATCTCCATCGCGCCGCTGTCGCCGAAGGTCAGCCGGCAGGTGTCGGCGCGGTAGGTGGCGACGGCAACGGCCGCGACACGTCCACCGCTGAAGTAACGGGTGGTGACGACCAGCACGGGGGCGCCGGGCAGCCGGTCGAGCTGCTTGGCGTCCTCGGCGCGGGCCGAGCCCAGCTCCACGGCCCGGTCGTCGCCGTCGAGCCCGAGGACGTGCAACTCCCGCAGGACAGCGGGGGCGTGGCCGGCCGGCGTCAGGTCGCCGGCGAGGCCGGGGACGGAGGCCCGGGGGACGTAGAGCAGCTCGGTGGCGACGGACTGGCCGCCCATCGCGCGGACCCGGCGGACGGTGTGCACCGCCTCGTCGGCGTCGGTGCCCAGCACCTCGGCGACCGCGGTGGGGGCGACGGCCTCGACGCAGCCCACCGTCCGCCACGCGTCACCCGCGGCGCCGGGCCAGCTGCCGCTCGACGGGCCGACCGAGACGCCCACGCGCGGCGGTGCGACCGTGGTGCCGACACCGCGGCGGCGCTGCAGGCGGCCCTCCAGCTCCAACTGCTCCAGGGCCTGGCGCAGGGTCGCCCGGGCGACACCGAAACGGGCGGCGAGCTCACGCTCGTTGGGCAGGATCTCACCGACCGTGAACTCGGAGTCGAGGGCGTCGATGAGGACGGTCTTGAGGTGCCAGTACTTGGGCTCCGGCACGTTCTCGAGCTGCGTGGTCCCCACCCTGTCCTCCGCAATCGGCCTGACGCCGTCCGGGGTTTGTTCAGCCTTGTTTCCGAACGGCTCTTTATTAAAGGTTCTTGCACTACTAGGCGACGATAGAGCTGCCCTCCGACTTGGTCAAGACCAATACTCAGGGGCCCGGCCGCGTCCGGCGGGCACGGTCGCGCGGTGTTCACGAGGTGTTCGCGCCCGTCATGGGCCCGTCATGGGGCGTTCGCGCGCTGGTAGCGTTCGTGATCACGTCGAGTGAGGGAGCTGGCATGGGTCCGGTCACGGTGGTCACCGGAGGCGGCCGCGGCATCGGTGCGGCGGTCGCGCTGCGGCTGGCCCGCGAGGGGCACGCCGTCGGCATCGGTTACGAGAAGGACGCCGACGCCGCCGAGGACGTCGCCCGCAAGGTCCGGGACGCGGGCGCGCGCTGCGTCGTGGTGCGCGTCGACACCAGCGACGCCGGACAGGTGGACACGCTCTTCGACACCGTGGGCGAACAGCTCGGCGCGGTGACCGGCCTGGTCAACAACGCGGGCGTCACGGGGCCGCTGGGCCGGTTCACCGAGACCCCGGTCGAGGTCATGCGCCGGGTGATCGACGTCAACGTGATGGGCGCGATCATGTGCGCCCGCCGCGCGGCGCTGGGGATGTCCACCCGGTACGGCGGCCAGGGCGGCGCGATCGTCAACATCTCCTCCGGTGCCGCGACGCTCGGCGGCCCCGGGGAGTACGTGCACTACGCCGCCAGCAAGGCGGCGGTCGACGCGCTGACCGTGGGCCTCGCCAAGGAACTCGCCCCGGACGGCGTGCGCGTCAACTCCGTGCAGCCCGGCATGATCGTGACCGACATCCACGCCGCGATGGGCGACCCCGAGCGGCCCTGGCGCAATCCGGACCGCGTGCCCATGCGGCGGCCCGGTGAGCCGGACGAGGTAGCCGGCGCGGTGGCCTGGCTGATGTCGCCGGACGCGTCGTACACCACGGGCGCGGTGCTGCGCGTCGCCGGCGGCCTGTAGCGCCGCCCGCTACTCCCGGGCGGCGGCCTCCGCGTCGATCGTGCGCAGCACGTCGGTGGCGAGAGCGGCAACCTGCGGGATCAGCTCCGGGGTGGCGAGGGCGAGGTGGCACATCGACCAGGTCAGGGTGACGACGCGGCTCCGCCTCGCCTCCAGGGCGTCCAGCAGGCGGCGGCCGACGAGTTCTGCCGCGTCCTTGCGCACGGCGGGGTCGGTCCAGGCGGTCGCGACGATCGCGAGCGCGGCCGCCTCGCACACCCAGTCCTCGGCGTTGTCCAGCACGTCCACGAGGAGCGCACGGCGCCGCGAGACGGCCCAGGGCTCGTCGCTGCGGTGGTGCGCCAGGCCCAGGCACGCCCACACCTGCACGCACCGTATCCACAGGTCGGGGGCCTGGGCGGAGAGCGCGCGGCCCAACTCGTCCTCGCGCGGGGCCGGCGGATGGACCAGCACGCCGAGCAGGTCCTCGGGGTCGAGCCCGGAGAGCGCCACCGCGTCGTCGTAGGCGGCGACCAGGTGCGGCCAGCCGTGCCAGGCCAGGCGGCGCACCGCTTCGGCCGCCTCCGGGGACGGCGGACGGACGGCGGGCCGCGCGGTGGTGCCCTCGTAGGCCCAGAGCGCGACCTCGACGGGGCGCGGGGCGATCCGCAGGTCCGGCTCGGGCACGGACTGGATCTCGGTGACCGCGTTCGGGTACGCGGCGCGCAGCGCGAGCAGCGCGCTCGGCGGCTCCAGGGCGGAGACGGTGAGCGTCAGTCCGGCGTCCGCGGGCACGGACTGCCCGAGCGCCTGGTGCAGCAGGCTGACCACGGCCTCGTTGCCGCCGGGTATCCAGTTCAGCCACGGCGTCCCCTGGCTCAGCCGGGCGAGCAGGTCCGCGGCGAAGCCGTGTCCGGGTTCGGCCCGCAGATGGTCGGCGAGGGCCACCAGGTGCCGCAGGTCCGGCCGCACCGCGTGGCGCAGCGCGTGCACCGCGGGTCCCGCCTTGGGGTGCGCGGAGTCGGCGGCCAGCGCCCGCTCGGCCCACGCCACGCCCTCGGCGGGACGGCCGAGCGACCCCAGCAACTCGGCGACGTCGACGTACAGGTCGAGGTCGGAGGGGTCGCGGGCGACCTCGCGCTGCCAGACCTCCAGCGCCTGCTCGGGGCGGCCGGCGCTGCGCAGCGCATAACCGAGCATCACCGCGGCGGGGTGGGAGGGTTCGAGCTCGTACGAGCGCCGTGCCCAGCCCACGGCCTCCTCGGAGCCGCCCATGCGGCGGGCGAGCGTGGAACCGCACCAGAGCAGCATCGTGTGGTCGGGGTGGCGCGCGGCGCTCGCGCGGACCAGGTCGAGCAGCGGCAGCAGCGGGCCGCGCCGCTCCTCCTCCACCGGGTCGGGCAGTTGCGGCGCGACGCGCGCGGCCGCCCGGGCCACGGTGTCCGGCGCGACGAGGTCCGCGATGTCGGGGCGGCGCAGCCACGCGACGTCCAGCCAGGGCCGCTGCGGCTCGTGCCCGGCGCACTGGGCGAGCAGGCCGACGGCCTCGTCCCAGTGGCCCGCGACCGCGCAGAGGTGGCCGCGCGCGGCCACGGTGCCGATGAACGCCCGCTCCTCGGGGGCGAAGTACGTCAGCGCCGCCTCCGCGCCCCCGACGCTCGCGGCGAACTCGGCCATGGCCTCGTGGGTCTCGGGGAGCGCGGGGTCACGCGCCAGCGCGTCCTCCAGGTGCCGGGCGGCGTGCTCGAGGTCGCCCCCGGCCAGCGCGATGCGCGCCGTGGCCACTTCGCCCTCCGCCTCCAGGCGCGCCCCGTCCTCGTGGCCCTCCGGATGATCGTGCACAGCCGCTCCCCGCCTCGCTTCGCTCGTGGTGCCCCCGCCCCCGGGGCACCCTAACCGACGGCGGCGAACCGCCTGTCGGAGTGCCTCGGCGGGAAGTCCGTGGGGAGGCGGGCCTGATGTTCTGGACCCCCGCATTACTTTCTCCTCCCGTTCACGGAGACGTGGCTGCGGGAGGACCGCCGCCGCGTGCGGGACCGGCGGTCAGGCCCTGCCCTTGTCGCGGAGGACGGGGGCCGCGGTGGCGACGCCGGTGAGCTTGCCGGGGTTGGTGAGGAGGTAGACCGTGGAGACGAGGCCGTCGGTGACCTCCAGGCTGAACACGGTGTGGGGGCGGCCGCGGGAAGTGACGACGATCGACGGGACGCCGTTCACCTCGCGGAAGGCGAAGGCGGGTTCGGCGATCGGGGTGGGCGCGATGGCGTGCAGGAAGCGGCCGACCTTGCCGGCGGTCTCGATGACCCGGAGCGGGGCGCGTTGCACGCCGCCGCCGTCGCCGAGCAGACGCACGTCGGGGGCGAGCAGGGCGAGCAGCCCCTGGAGGTCGCCGCCCACCGCGGCGGCCAGGAAGCGCTCGGTGACCCGGGCGGTCTCGGCGGGGTCGGCGTCGTAGCGGGGGCGCTTGTCCTCGACGTGGCGGCGGGCGCGGCCGGCGAGCTGGCGTACCGCGGGCTCGGTCCTGTCGAGGACCGCGGCGATCTGCGCGTACGGGAACGCGAAGGCCTCGCGCAGCACGAACACGGCGCGCTCCAGCGGGGAGAGCGACTCCAGCAGGACGAGGACGGCGAGCGAGACGGACTCGGCGAGGACGACGCGTTCGGCGGCGTCGGGCACGGTGTGCCCGAATTCGGTGGCGACGGGCTCGGGGAGCCAGGGACCGGGGTAGGACTCGCGGCGCGACCGCACCTGCCGCAGGCGGTCGATGGCGAGCCGGGTCGTGGCGGTCACCAGGAACGCCCGCGGGTCGCGTACGGTCGCGCGGTCGGCGGCGGCCCAGCGCGGCCAGGTCTCCTGCACGACGTCCTCGGCGTCGGCGAAACGGCCGAGCATGCGGTACGCGATCCCCGTGAGCAGGGGCCGGTGCCGCTCGAACTCCTCCGCCGCGCTGTCCTGGTCGCCCACGGTCCCCATCCCACCGGACGGCGGGAGGGCATGTCCAGGCAGGACGCCGCTGCGTGCCGGTTTCGACGCCGGAGTCCGGGTGCGGCGCCCAGCGGTGCCGATTCGTTAACACAAGGAAACGGATTCAAAACCCGAGCGGGCGTTCCGGCGTACACAATCCCCCCAGCCTCCAGCAGCTTTATCCGGTTGCCGTACCGACCCCGAGGAGCACCATGTCCGCTCAGGCCACCGACGTGGCGAAGGGCTCTCCGCCACCACCACCGCAGAACGCACTGGACCGCTACTTCCGCATCGGGGAGCGCGGGTCGACCTTCGGCCGCGAAGTGCGCGGCGGTTTCGCCACCTTCTTCACGATGGCCTACATCCTCGTGCTGAACCCGATCATCCTGGGGAGCGCGAAGGACAAGTTCGGCCACGTCCTGTCGACCGGTCAACTGGTCACCGCCACCGCGCTGGTGGCGGCGGTCATGACGATCGTCATGGGCGTCGGCGGCAACCTGCCGCTGGCCATCGCGGCGGGCCTCGGCCTCAACGCGGTGGTCGCCTTCCAGATCGCGCCCATGATGAGCTGGGACGACGCGATGGGCCTGATCGTCATCGAGGGCCTGGTCATCTGCGTCCTGGTGGTGACCGGGCTCCGCGAGGCGGTGATGCACGCGATACCCCAGGCGTTGAAGCAGGCGATCAGCGTGGGCATCGGCCTGTTCATCGCCTTCATCGGCTTCGTGGACGCCGGTTTCGTCAGCCGCATCCCGGACGCCGCGAACACCACGGTGCCCGTGCAACTGGGCGGCAGCGGGGCGTTGTCGGGCTGGCCGGTGCTCGTCTTCTGCCTGGGGGTGCTGCTGACGATCGCCCTGCTGGCCCGGAAGGCGAAGGGCGCGATCCTGATCAGCATCGTCGCCATGACGGTGCTGGCGATCGTGGTCGACGCCGTCGCGGACGTGAAGAGCTGGGGACTGACCACCCCCAAGGTGCCCGACGACGTGTTCGCCGCACCGGACTTCGGGCTGCTGGGTCACTTCAGCCTCTTCGGCGCCTTCGCCGAGGTCAGCTTCATCACGGTGGTGCTGCTGGTCTTCACCCTCATCCTGTCGGACTTCTTCGACACCATGGGCACGGTCGTCGGCATCACGGCCGAGGCGGGCCTGCTGGACGAGGAGGGCAAGGTCCCGAACCTGGGCCGGGTCCTGCTCATCGACGGTGCCGCGGCGGTCGCGGGCGGCGCGGCCTCCTCGTCGTCGAACACGGCCTACATCGAGTCGGCGGCGGGGGTCGGCGAGGGGGCGCGTACGGGCTTCGCCAACCTGGTCACCGGCGGCCTGTTCGCGGTGGCGCTCTTCCTGAGCCCGCTGCTGACGATCGTGCCGCTCCAGGCGGCGGCGCCGGCGCTGGTCGCGGTCGGCTTCCTGATGATGACCCAGGTCAAGAACATCGGCTGGGACGACTTCGAGATCGCCATCCCGGCCTTCCTGACAATCGCCGTGATGCCCTTCACGTACTCGATCACCAACGGCATCGGTGCCGGATTCATCGCCTTCGTGCTGCTCAAGGCCGTGCTGGGCAAGGCCCGTCAGGTGCACTGGCTGCTGTGGGCGGTGTCGGCGCTCTTCGTCGTCTACTTCGCGATCGACCCGCTCGAACAGTTGCTCGGGGTCAAGTAGGGCCCAGTGGGCCGCGGGGGCCGATGCGGCCTCCCGCGGCCCCACGATGAAGACCCCGACCGGGACGGGGGCCCCCGGTCGGGGCCGCTGGCCGGACCGGCGCTCCGCACGCGGCCCGTAACTGTCGAACTACCGGCGCAGGGCGCGAGTTCCCGCCCGTTCCGGATCCCCGGGTGTGACGTGGCCCACGCCCGCGCCCAGCGCGACCCCGCCCGCGACCAGCAGGCTGCCGGCCAGCTGCCCCGTGCCGTACGTGCCGACGCCGGCGAGCGGCGCGGTCAGCGCGGCGGAGACCGGGATCAGCCCGGAGAAGAGCGTGGCCCGCTCGGCGCCGATCCGCTGGACGCCCGTGTACCAGCAGACGAAGCCGATCACGGTGGTGACCGCCGCCTGCCAGCCCAGCGCCAGCGCCTGCGCGCCGGTGGGCGCCGGGAGGGCTTCCGCGCCGTCGAGGGCCACGCCGAGCAGTGCCGCCTCGGCCGCGGCCATGCCGCACACGCACGCGGACAGCAGCTTCGGGCCGAGCGGCCGCAGCACCGGCACGGCCAGCACTGCGAAGGCGACCTCGCCGCCGAGCGCCGCCAGCGACCACAGCAGCCCGGCGACGTCGGTGGCGCCCCAGCCCTGCACCACGAACGCCCCCGCCGCGACCAGGACGGCGGCCGCCGTCACCCGGGTCGCGGGGCGCCGGCCCTCCACGGCGGGCACCAGGACGGCGACGACGACGGGCGCGCAGCCCACCAGCACCCCGGGCACGGCGGGTTCCGCGGTGCGCTCGGCGCCCAGCACCGCGAGGTTGAAGGCCACCATCCCGGTGGCGGCCAGCAGCGCCAGCCGCGCCCACTGCCGCGGGGCGAGCGCGCGGAGCCGGGGCCCGGCGCCGCGCCGGGCGACGGGCAGCAGGAGCAGGAAGGCGAGGCCGTAGCGCAGTGCCTGTCCCCCGGCGTGGGGGTAGCCGACGAGGATCCCGGACGCGGTGAAGGAGCCGCCGACCAGGACGCAGGCGAGGGCCGCGAGCAGCGCCCCGCGGCGGTACGAGAGATCCATGCCAGGCACGCTAGGAAGGTCCGCCGGTCCGGTTTAAGGTCCAATGCGATGACGGTTACGGGGACCAGTGGGGGCGGGGACGCCGGCGAGCGCGGTGCGGGTGGTGGGGGCGGCGGAGGCGGCGGTCCGTGGACGGCCGCATGGGAGCTGCTGCTGCCGACGGCCGCCGCGCCCGCCCGGCGACGCGGCCGGGTGCTCCAGGCGGCGCTGCGCGAGGCCGTCCGCACGGGGCGGCTCGCCGCGGGCACGCCGCTGCCGTCGAGCCGTGAACTGGCCGCGGATCTGGGGGTGTCACGGGGGCTGGTCACGGACGCGTACGCGCAGCTCACGGCAGAGGGGTACCTGCTGAGCCGGCAGGGTGCGGGAACGTGGGTGGCCGGCGCCGTGGCGCGGCCCGTCGCCACGGTGCCGGACGGGGCCGCCGTGGACGAGCGGGGCGGTCCGGCGGACTTCCGTCCCGGAGTGCCGGACCTGGCGCTGTTCCCCCGGGCGGCATGGGCGGCGGCGCACCGGCGGGTGCTCGGGCGGCTGCCGGACCTGGCGCTGGGCTATCCCGATCCGCGCGGGCTGCCGGAACTGCGCGGCGCGCTCGCCGACCTGCTGGCCCGCCGGCGCGGGGTGGCGGCAGGACCGGGGCGGCTCGTGGTGTGCTCAGGTGTCTCGCAGGCGCTGACCCTGCTGGGGCTGGTGCTCGCCGGGCGCGGTGTGCGGTCGTTGGCGGTGGAGGACCCGGGCAGCCCGGAGCAGGCGGCGCTGTTCGCGGCCGTGGGCCTGACGGCGGTGCCGGTCCCGGTGGACGCGGACGGGCTCGACCCGGTGGCGCTCGCGGCGTCCGGCGTCCGGGCGGCGGTGGTGACGCCGTCCCACCAGTTCCCCACGGGGACGGCCTGTCCGCCGCGGCGGCGGGCCGCACTGCTGGAGTGGGCGCGGCGCGTGGACGGCCTGCTGGTCGAGGACGACTACGACGGCGACTTCCGTTACGACCGGGCCCCGGTCGGCGCGCTGCAGGGGCTGGCCCCCGACCGTGTGGCCTACGCCGGGTCGGTCAGCAAGACGCTGGCACCGGGCCTGCGGCTGGGCTGGCTGGTGGCGCCGCCGGACGTCGCGGAGGAGGCGGCCGCGCGGAAGCGGACGATGGACCTGGGCAATCCGGTGACGGAGCAGGCGGTGCTCGCCGAGTTCGTCCGCTCCGGTCGGTACGACCGTCATCTGCGGCGCTGCCAGCGGCGGTACCGGGAGCGCCGGAACGTCCTCGTGCGGGCGTTGGAGCGGCACTTCCCCGGCGCGGAGGTGTCGGGGATCGCGGCCGGCCTGCACGTCGTGGCCACGCTGCCCGAACGCCACGGCCCCGAGCCGGCGTTCCTGGCGCGGGCGGCACGGGCCGGGGTGACGCTGCGGCCGCTGTCGTCGTACACCGCCGGGACCGGCGCGGGGCAGGCGGAGGAGGACGGCCGGGTACGGCTCGTGCTCGGCTACGCGCACCTGTCGACGGGCGACATCGAGACCTGTGTGCGTGTGCTCCGCGCGAGCGTTTGATCTCGATTCGGCAACAGCAGGTTTGAGCGGGGAATACCCCCTTATCGCCGAGCCTCGTTGCTTGATACACATGGTTCCGCGCGTTCCTGTCCGTCGATGGGCGCACTCCCCCCACCTGCTCGCCGTGCCTTCGGCCGTCCCTCACCCAGGAACGCCCATGTCTTCGCGGACCGCGCCCTCGCGCGCCCTGCTGCCGCTCGTCGCGCTCTTCTGCGCCGGCTACCTCGCGCCGTACCTCATGCCGACCGTCGTCGGCCGTCTCACCACCGGTCTCGCCCTGAGCGGTTCCCAGGCCGGGGCGGTCGGCAGCACGCTGCTGCTCGGCTCGGCCTGCGCCGGGTTCACGCTGGCCTCGCGGGTCGACCGGATCGGCCGGGCGCGGCTGGCCCGGTACGGCCTGCTGCTGATCGCGAGCGGCTTCACGACGGCCGCGGCCACCGGCCACGTGCCCCTGGTGGTCCTCGGCTGCGTCGCCGGCGGCTTCGGGTCCGGTACGTCGACCGCGGTGGCCGCCGTCGGCATCGCCGGTGAACGGGAGCCCCACCGGGTCACGGTGCTCGCGCTGCTGACCACCTCGGCGACGGCCGGGGCGCTGTACCTCGTCCTGCCGCGGCTCGGCGGGGGCCACGCCCTGCCGTTCGCGGCCATCGCCGCGACCGCCCTGCTCGTCCTCCCGCTGACCCGGCGGCTGCCCGCGCGGCCGTGCCCGCGGACCACGGCCGTGGCGCGGCACACCGGGCTGCCGCTGCCGCACCCGGGCGCCGGGAGCGTACTCGCGGCGTCGATGCTGTGCTGGTCACTGGCCCAGAACGCGCTGTGGGGGGTGAGCGGACGCATCGGGCTGGACCGCGTGGGCCTGTCGGAGGCCGCGGTGGGCATGGTGTTCGCGGTCGCCCTCGGGGGCGGGCTGCTCGGCGTCGTGGCCGCGGGGGCCCTCGGGACCCGCATCGGGCGCGCGGTGCCCGTCGGCCTGGGCACGGTCGTGATCGCCGTGTGCGTGGCGGCCAGCGCCTCGGCCCGCGGCGCGGTCGCCTTCGCGGTCGGCGAGGTGCTGTGGAACACCGTCCACCCGGTGGTGCTCTCGTACCTGATCGGCCTGGCCGCCGCGCTCGACCCGCGCGGCCGCTGGGCGGTGTACGCCGGTTCCGCGTCCTCGCTCGGGGTGGCCTGCGGACCGCTGACCGGCGCACTGCTCGGCGCCCGGCTGGGCTTCCCGGTGATGGGCGCCGTCCTGGGCTGCCTGCTGCTCCTCGCCGCCGTACCGCTCACCGCGGTGGGCCGGGGCGCCGGTTCCGGGACCTGGGGCCGGGGCGCCGTGGCGGCCGGCCGTCGCGCCGCCGCCGCGGTCGTGGCCCGCTCGGACGTGGCCCGCTCGGACGTGAGCCGGGCGGCCTGAGGGGAAATCGGGATGCCGGGGCGGTGGCGCGTCTGGCAGGGTGCCACCTCGTGAACGACGACATCGGCACCCTCCGCATCACCCCGCTCGCCGAGCGCCCCGCCCTGGTCCCCCGGCTCTGGGAGATCACCGGGAACTGGCCGGCCTTCGTCCCCCAGGACCCGGTCGCCGGGGCCCTGTTGCACCGGGTCGCCGAGGACTTCCCGCGGTACTGCGTCGTCGCCACCGACGGCGACCGCGTCGTGGCGCGCGGGTTCGCCGTCCCCTTCGACGCCACCCGCGAGGGCCGCGAGGAGACGCCCGACCAGGGCTGGGACCGCGTCCTGATGTGGGCGTACGGCGACCTGCGCGACGGGCGTCCGGCGACGGCCGTCAGCGCGCTGGAGATCACCATCGACACCGGGTACCTGGGGCGCGGCCTGTCGCACCGCATGGTGGCCGCGCTGCGCGACACCGCACGGGACCTGGGCCACGACGCGCTGCTCGCCCCGGTCCGGCCCACGGCCAAGCACCTGCGTCCACGGCTCCCCATGACCGAGTACGTCGGCCTGCTGCGCGAGGACGGGCTCCCCGAGGACCCCTGGCTGCGGGTGCACGTCAGGGCGGGCGGCGTCGTCGTCAAGGTCGCGCCGGCCTCCATGACGGTCAGCGGGACGCTGGCCCAGTGGCGGCGCTGGACGGGGCTCCCCTTCGACCGCGACGGCGCCGTCGAGGTGCCCGGCGCCCTGGTCCCCGTGCACTGCGACACCGCGCACGACCACGCCGTGTACGTGGAGCCCAACGTGTGGGTCAGGCACGGAACGGGCGGTTAGCCCAGCGCCCGGTCCAGGTTGAAGGCGGCGCTGATCAGGGCCAGGTGCGTGAAGGCCTGCGGGAAGTTGCCGCGCAGTTCGCCGGCGCGGTCGATCTCCTCGGCGTACAGGCCGAGGTGGTTGCCGTACGTGAGCATCTTCTCGAAGGCCAGGCGCGCCTCGTCCTCGCGCCCGGCACGGGTGAGGGCCTCGACGTACCAGAAGGAGCAGATGGAGAAGGTGCCCTCGTCGCCGGGCAGGCCGTCCGGGCTCGACAGGGGGTCGTAGCGGTAGACCAGGGAGTCGGAGACGAGGTCCTTGCCGAGGGCGTCGAGCGTCGAGAGCCACTTGGGGTCGGTCGGCGAGATGAACTTGGACAGCGGCATCATCAGCACCGACGCGTCCAGCACGTCCTCGCCCTCGCTCTGGGTGAACGCGCCGCGCGCCTGCGACCAGCCGTTCCTCATGATCCGCCGGTAGATGGCGTCGCGGGCGCCGTACCAGCGCTCGCGGTTGGCGGGCAGGCCGCGGTGGTTCGCCATGCGGATGCCGCGCTCGATCGCCACCCAGCACATCACCCGCGAGTACAGGAAGTTCTTGCGGCCGCCGCGGGTCTCCCAGATGCCCTCGTCGGGCTGGTCCCAGTTGTCGCAGACCCAGTCCACGAGTTCGCAGACGGTGTCCCAGTGGCTGCTGGAGATCGGCTTGCCCCACTTGTCGTACAGGTACAGGGAGTCGATGAGCTCACCGTAGATGTCCAGCTGGAGTTGGTGGACGGCGTTGTTGCCCACCCGGACCGGTGCGGAACCCGCGTACCCCTCCAGGTGGTCCAGCTCCCGTTCGGGCAGCTCGGAGCGGCCGTCGATGCCGTACATGATCTGCAGCGGGCCGGCGGTGCAGCGGGGTCCCCCCATGCAGATGCGGTCCGACAGGAAGTTCATGAAGGCCTCGGCCTCGTCGGTGAAGCCCAGCCGGAGCAGCGCGTAGACGCAGAAGGCCGCGTCGCGGATCCAGACGTAGCGGTAGTCCCAGTTGCGCTCCCCGCCGATGCGCTCGGGCAGGCTGGTGGTGGGCGCGGCGATGATGGCGCCGGTCGGCGCGTAGGTGAGCAGCTTGAGGGTCAGCGCGGACCGGTGCACCATCTCGCGCCAGCGTCCGCGGTACCTCGACTGGGAGAGCCAGTGGCGCCAGTAGCGCACGGTCTTCTCGAACTGGTCCTCCGCCTCGGTCAGCGGGCAGCCGCGGGGGCCGACACCGTCGCCGACCTGGTCCAGGGCGAAGACGGCGGTCTCGCCCTCGGAGAGTTTGAACTCGGCCCACACGTCCCGGCCGTCGTTCTCCAGCGGCACCGAGCAGGTGAGGGCGAGGGTCTGGGCCGGGGTGGCGAAGAGCGCCTGCATCCCGTTCATGTGGACGGTGTGCGGCACGCTGCCGTACTCGAAGCGCGGCGCCACCCGCATCCGGAACGGCAGCACGCCCCGCACGCAGACCACGCGGCGGATCAGGCGGTGCCGGTCGGCCTCGTGGGAGTCGTCGACCACGGGCATGAAGTCCTGCACCTCGCCCATGCCGTCCTCGGCGAAGAACCGGGTGATCAGCACGTTGGTGTCCGGGAAGTAGAACTGCTTGGTGCGCGCGGGCACGTCCGCGGCCAGCTCGAAGCTGCCGCCCCGGTCGGCGTCGAGGATCGAGGCGAAGATGCTGGGGGCGTCGAAGCGCCCGGAGCAGTACCAGTCGATGGTGCCGTTCGTGCCGACGAGCGCGGCGCTGCGCAGGTCGCCGATGAGCCCGTGGGCGGCGATCGGCAGGTACCGGCCGTCGGCCGGTGGGAACTCGGGCCGGAGGGCTTCGGCTGTCACGGTGGCCTCCTCGCGTACCGGGAAGCGGCAAAAGCCACCATTCAGACTAACCCTCCATGGCCTGCTCCTTCTCGGTCGGGACCGTGCCGGCGGCCGGGCCTACGCCTGCCCGGCCTGTGCCTGCCCGGCCTGCGCTTCCCCGGCGTGTGCCTCTCCGCCCTCCGCCTACTCCGGTCCGGCGGACCGCTCGCCGACGTATTCGAGGACGGAGCGCGCCTCGGCCCGCCGCTGCCGGGCGACCTCGTCCTCCTGGCCGCCCTCCTCGCCCTCGTACAGGGCGATCACGGCCCGGGCGCGCTCCGCGGCCGCGGTGTGCCGTCCCAGATCGGCCTCGAGCCAGGCGGCCATCAGCTGGGCCGCGCTGCGCGCGGGACCCGGTTCGAAGACGGCGACCGCACGCTCGGCGCAGGCCAGGCCCTCCTCGTACGCGGCGCGCGCCGAGCCGTCCGTGTCGCCCTCGCCGGGCTCGCCGGGGCAGGCGCGGACGACCAGTTCGCCGGTCTGCCGGTGGGTCCCCGCCAGTTCGGCGCGCAGGTGCGCCGCGGCGTCCCCGTCACCGGCCGCCGTCGCCGCTGCCAGCGCCTCCTCGGCCACCGCGACGGCCTCGGCCATCACCGAGCGGCCCACGGCGAGACCGCCCTGGCCGTCGTGGAGGGCGAGCCAGGCCCGGGCGCGCAGCGAGCGGACGAGGGGGACGGGACGCTCCAGGGCACGCCAGAGGTCACCGGCGCGGGTGTACGCCTGTGCGGCCTCGCCGGCCAGCCCGGCCCGTTCCAGGCAGTCGGCGGCGAGGTTCGCCAGGACGGCGTGGTCCTGCTGCTCCTCCCAGCCCTGAGCGATCTCCGCGGCCAGCAGGAACTGCTCGGCGGCGGCGCGCGGCTCGTCCAGGTCGCGCAGTGCGTCCCCCAGCCACCAGCGGGCCTGGACGACGCGCCCGTCGTGGTGGGCGCGCACCAGGTCGGGCAGGGCGGTCTCCAGGACGGTGGCCGCCTCGGCGGACCTGTCCTCGCGCAGCAACGCCCCGCCGAGCACGAGCCGTGCCCAGGCGCCGAGCTCCTCGGACATGTCGCCCTCGTCGGCCCAGTGGGCGCCCTCCAGGGCGTGGTCGGCGGCCTCGGCGTCGGCGCCGCGCTCGGCGAGCGCGGCGGCGAGCACGGTGTGCAGGTGGGCCCGGTGCACGGGGCCCAGGACCGCGGCGCCGTCCTCCAGCGCGGCGCGGGCGGACCGCTCCGCGCTGGTGTGGTCGTCCTTCTGGAGGGAGAGGTCGGCGAGGAGCGCCTCGGGTTCTGCGGCGTGCCACGGGGTTCCGGCCTCGTGGTGGAGGCGCGCGGCCCGCGCGAAGAGCTCGGCGGAGGTCGCGACGTCGCCGCGCGCGGCGGTGTGCCGGGCGTGCAGCGCGATCGCGTCGGCGAGCCGTCCGGCCATCCGGTCCTCGTCGCGGTGCTCCTCGGCGAAGGCGATGACCCGCAGCAGTTCCGCCTCGCCCTCGGCGCCGGGCGGCCGGACGTGGAGCCGGGCCAGCCAGGCCCCGGTGAGCTGGCGGGCGGTGGCCCGGCCGGTGCCGTGCAGCTCGCGCAGGGCATCGACGGCCGCGTCGAGCGCGGTCAGGGCCTGGCCGCTCTGTTCCGCGACGGCCACCGCGTAGGCGGCGCGGGCACGGCAGGCCGCGGCCTCGCCGGGCTTGCCGGCCGCCTCGAACAGCCCGGCGGCGGTGTCGAAGAGCGGTACGGCGGTGCCGGGGTCGGTGAAGGCGTCGATGCCGGCGTGGTCGGCGATCTCGGCGCGGGACAGGTCGTCCAGGGCGGTGCCGGTGCTGTCCGCGGCACGGCCCGCGGTGGCCCATGCGGCGCCCGCGCCGGGGTGCTGGGCGGCGCTGAGCCTGCGGGCCTCGGCGAGCAGCGCGGGGACGTCCTCGGCGCCCGCGGGCACGGCGGCCGGTGCGGGCTGCGGGCGGGCGGGCGCGGTCAGGCGCTGCCGGGCCCGGACGCCCAGCGGGAGCCGCTCCACGAGGGGCTCGGCGCCGAGGCGCTCGCGCATGCGGCGGCTGACGGCGTCGTTGCCGTTGCGGGCGTCGAAGCGCGCGGCGACCGCGGCGGCCTCGCGCTCGGCGTGGGCGAGCAGCGTGCGGGCGGTCCACTCGGTGCCGGCCGGGCCGGGGACGCCGCGGTCGGCGTGGCCGAGGGCGAGCAGGCGGCGCATCAGGAGCGCGGTGACGACCAGGTGGTCCATGAGCGTGTCGGGGTCGCCGGTGTCGGTGAAGTACGCGGGGTGCTCGGCGAGGATCTCCAGGGCCCGTGCCTCGTTGCCGGTCAGGGCGCAGAACTCGACGTGGGAGGAGACGGCGCCGCGCATGCTCTCCATGGAGCGCACCAGGCGGTGGCCGCGCAGGTGGTGGGCGCGTGCCTCCTCGAGCCGGCCGAGCCGGACCAGCGGCAGCAGCGAGGACGCCAGCACGTTGTGCGGTTCGTGGGCGCAGGTGTACTGCCCCGTCAGGACCGGCTCCCAGGTGCTCAGCGCCTCGTCGTCACGGCCGCGTTCCACCTGCCAGCTGCCCTGGCCGTGGAGTTCGCAGGCGTGGCAGTCGGCCATGCCGTCGCGGTCGGCGGCGAGCCATGCAGCGTGGGCGGCCTCGGCGCGGGCGGTGTCACCGACGTGCCGGGCGATGCGGAACTCGCCCTGGCGGACGGCGCGTTCGGAGTGACCGGCGAGGCGGTAGCGGTGCTCCATCTCGCGGTGCCACTTCTCGATGGAGGCGAGCGGGACGTCGGGCTGGTCGAGCATGCCGTTGGCCACCCACTTGAAGATCCAGTGCAGGTGGTGGGTGTTCGCGCCGTCGAAGTCCCCGGGCCGCTCGTCCCACATGCGCAGCAGGCGGGCGAAGGGCACGAAGAACTTGTCCTTCTCGCTGCTGTAGGCGTAGGCGTTGGCGAGGTTGAACAGGGCCTCGAGGAGCAGCGGGGTGTCCCCGGTGGCCTCGGCCTCGGCGACGAGCCGCTCCGCGCCGGCGTTGCGGGCGCGGCCCTCGGGCTCCTCCCGGTTGTGGTGCAGGGCGCGGCGTACGGTCTCGACCGCCGGGTCCTGGGTGCTCATCGGCCGTCCTCCTGTTCGGCGTCGGCGGGCTTGCCGGCGGGGCTGTCGGCGGTCTGCGCCGCCCACTGCAGCAGGCCGAGGAAAGCGCGGTTGAGGAGCGCGGAGTCGGCGGGGCGCAGCGGGCGCTGGGCCATCAGCAGGGCCTGGCCGTACAGCGCCTCGGCGGCGGTGCCGACGAGTTCGGGGTCGGTGAACCCGCTGATCCGCCGGACCAGCGGGTTGAGGTGGTTCAGGACGAGCCGGGCGCGCGGGGCGCCGCCGCGCAGGGAGCCGAGGATGCCCGCCCACAGCTCGTCGGCCTGCTCCTCCTCCTCGGCGCGGGCGCGTTCGTGGCGGGCGGCCCGGTCGTCCAGGTGCAGCGCGGGGACGGTGATCGGGTGGAAGGTGCGCAGCGACACGTCGCAGCCGAGCGGGTCGAGCCTGGCGCGGGCCGCGGCGAGGAAGCCGGACAGGGCGAGTTCCTCGGCAGGGTCGACGGGGTCGAGGTGCGCGGTCACGGTGTCCGCGTCGAGTTCGGCGACGGCGGTGCCGGGACGCACGGTCGGCAGCAGCTCGACCAGGTCGGCGTCGTAGGTGTAGCCGCCGTTGACGACGCCGATGCCCTGCGCGGAGGCGATCGCGGCGACCTGCCGGTACTCCTCGACGGTGCGGGTGAAGTGGACGACGGGGTGGCGGCGGGCGAACTCCTCGAGCGACAGCTGCCCGTCGGTGGTCTCGAACGGCAGCCACGGCAGCATCGTGCGGAGCATCCCGGCGTCGTGCCGGGCGAGCGACTTGACGCCGAGGTGGTGGACGGCGAGGAACTGGGCGAGCCGTTCCCGGTCGCCCGCGGCAAGTTCGGTCAGCCAGCCGCGGATGCGCTCGCCGAGGGCCTCGCGGACGGCGGCGAGCGTCTCGTCGGCGTACAGGCTCTCCCGGGACGCGGTGGGACGCAGACTGTCGGTGTCGATCACGCAGCGGACGAAGAAGGCCCACTCCGGCAGGAGTTCGTCGGCCCGGTCGGTGAGCAGCATGCCCTTGAGGTGGACGCGGTGCCCGGCGCGCTGGGCGGGGCTGACCGCGGCGGGCAGGACGTAGCCGACGCCGCGCACGCCCGCGAGGGGGACGTCGAGGTCGATGACGTCGAGCGGGGTGAAGCCGAACTGCTCGTGGCAGTGCCGGGCGAGCGCGACCCGGCGGGCCGCCTGCCCGGGGTGCGGGCGCTCCCAGACCGGCGGGCGCTCGGTGACGGGCGTGTCGCCGACCCGCACGTCGTACGGCAGCAGGGACCCGAAGTCCTTGGCGAGGGCGAGCACACGCTCCTCGGCGAGCCACTCCCCGGCGCCCGGCCGGGCGGTCAGGTGGACGGTCGTACCGGGCTCGGGGTGGTCCTGCCGCGGCAGCGTGCGGACGGTGTACGAGCCGTCGTCACGGGCGGTCCACTCGACGGGCGGGGCGTCCGGGGTACGGGCGGACCGGCTGACGACGCGGATCTCCGCTGCGACGACGAAGCAGGCGAGCAGCCCGATGCCGAACTGGCCGAGGAACTCCGAGCGGGCGCTCTCCAGCCCGTCGCGCTTGGAGCTGCGTCCGATGGTGGCGAGCAGCTCGTGCACGTCGGACTCGGTGAGGCCGACGCCGGTGTCCGTCACGCGCAGCCGGCCGCCCTCGGCGTGCAGGAGCACCCGGGCGGGGGCGTCGGGCTGTTCGGCCCGGCGGGCGGTGATCGCGTCGACGCCGTTCTGCAGCAGTTCGCGCAGGTAGACCTTGGGGCTGGAGTAGAGGTGGTGGGAGAGGAGGTCCACCAGGCCGCGCAGGTCGACCTGGAAGGCGTGCGGTGTCTGATCTGCAGTCATCGTGGGGGCGCCGGTGCGTTCCCGGGGAGGGAGGACGGGGCGCGGGTAGGGCGATCGGGTGATCGCGGCCGCCGGATTCGGGACATCGTATGGCGGCGGAGCCCGTGGTTACCAGGGGGTTTCGCCGCACGCGACTCACGTGGGGGCGCACGGAGCGGGTGGGCGCCGCCGTACGGCGCGGGGCGGTTGTTCACTGGGCGTTCGGATCGACGGCACGCGGCGCGAGTAGGAACGTGGGGCGGACGCATTCCGGCGTGCGCGGCTGCGACGTGGGAGGTCGGGATGGCGGACGGATCCGGGAGCACGGTCGGGCGGCGGTCGGTGCTGAGGGGCGGGCTGGCGGCCTCCGGGGCGCTGCTGGTGCCCGCGGCGGCCGCGCCCGCGCTGGCCCTGTCGGGGAGGCCGGCGGCGACGTCGGGGGTGCAGACCGGCGACGTCACCGCGTCGGGCGGCCTGGTGTGGGTGCGCGCGGACCGGCCGGCGCGGATGGTGGTGGAGACCTCGGCGACCGGGTCGTTCCGGCACACCCGGCGCTTCCACGGCCCGGTGGTCGGCCCCGGCACCGACTTCACCGGGGTGACCCGGCTGCATGGCCTGCCGTCCGGTGAGCAGGTCCACTACCGGGTGCTGCTGGCCGACCCCGACGACCCGCGCCGCACCGGCGCGCCGGTGACGGGGACCTTCCGCACGGCGCCGGACGCACGGCACGGCGGGGTGCGCTTCGTGTGGTCGGGCGACCTGGCCGGGCAGGGCTGGGGCATCAACCCCGACATCGGCGGCTACCGCATCTTCGACGCGATGGGCGCGGTGGACCCGGACTTCTTCCTGTGCAGCGGTGACAACATCTACGCCGACGGCCCGATCGCGGCGACCCAGGCCCTCCCCGACGGCAGCGCCTACCGCAACGTCACCACGGAGGAGAAGTCCAAGGTCGCCGAGACGCTGGCCGAGTTCCGCGGCAACTTCCGCTACAACCTGCTCGACGAGAACCTGCGGCGCTTCAACGCCCGGGTGCCGTCGGTCATCCAGTGGGACGACCACGAGGTCCGCAACAACTGGTACCCCGGCGAGGTGATCGCCGCCTCGGACCCGCGCTACACCGAGAAGAGCGTGGACGTCCTCGCGGCCCGGGCGCGGCGGGCGTTCGCCGAGTACTTCCCCCTCTCCTCGCTGCGGCCGGACGGCGCCGGCCGGGTGTACCGGGTGCTGCGGCAGGGTCCCCTGCTGGACGTCTTCGTCCTCGACATGCGCACGTACCGCAACTCCAACTCCCCCGACGACCAGGCCCACGACCCGCAGGGCATCCTCGGCCGCGAGCAGTTGGAGTGGCTGAAGCGGGAGCTGTCGCGGTCGCGTGCGGTGTGGAAGGTGATCGCCGCCGACATGCCGCTCGGGCTGGTGGTGCCCGACACCACGGAGGGCCGGCCGAACATCGAGGCCGTCGCGCAGGGCGACCCCGGCGCGCCGCTCGGCCGCGAGCTGCAGATCGCCGAACTGCTGCGGTTCGTCAAGCACCGCAGGATCACGGGCACGGTGTGGCTGACCGCCGACGTCCACCACACCTCGGCGCAGCACTACCAGCCCTCCCGCGCGGCGTTCACGGACTTCGAGCCGTTCTGGGAGTTCGTCTCCGGTCCGCTGAACGCGGGTGCCTTCCCGGCGAGCGCGCTGGACGGCACCTTCGGCCCGGAGCGGGTCTTCGTGAAGGCCCCGACGGCCTCGAACGTCTCGCCCGCCGAGGGCTACCAGTTCTTCGGGCAGGTCGACATCGACGGCCACTCCGGGGACATGACGGTGCGGCTGCGGGAGCAGGACGGCTCGGTGCTGTTCACGAAGGTGCTCCGGGCGGGGCTGGTCGGACAGTAGCCACCGACGGCAGCGGGGGCGGCGACGGGCCAGGGAGTCCCAGGCGGGGCCGATCACGCTGCCGGCCTCGACACCCGCGTCCAGACGCACACCGGGGCCGGTGGGCGCGTCGAAAC